>CATWCP010000011.1 GCA_958349325.1 uncultured Collinsella sp. | reverse complement strand
CCCAAATGGAACGGCGATCTACACTGATAATCGCGTTTGGCTAACAAAATATGTATAGACATGGGAAAAAATTTGTGCAACTTTTTGTTGGCGTAGTTGGGGTTTGTGGCGCATGGTGTTTTGGCATGAAAAAAGGCCTTCGGAATTCCGAAGGCCTTTGCATTCACAATGGTGGAGACGAGGGGGATCGAACCCCTGACCTCTTGACTGCCAGTCAAGCGCTCTCCCAGCTGAGCTACGCCCCCGTGACGAGGTAATACTATAGGGGAAGATCTTCGGGGATGCAAGTGGGAATTTTGGATTGATTTTCCGTCTTACGGGTTTTCCTGGGGCGGCGGTTAAAACCCTGATGCGATAGACCTTACTTGTAGAGGTAAGCGATGGCGGTACCGGTGTGGACTTGGATCTTTGCTGTACCCCTGACGACGTTGCTAATGCCCATGTCGGCTAGCAGGCCCAGGGGGCTGTGGTCAAGCTCCCATTCTAGGCCGTGTTCGCTTACCACCGTTCCGGGGGCAATGGCGATGATGGAGAACGTCTTGCCTTCGGCACCCTCGATGGTCCACGTCTCACCTGCGTGAAGGATGCGGGCGACCACCTTGTCCTCGGCGATCCAGATGGGGGCATCCTCATAGCCTGCAAGCAGCCCCAGTACGGAAAGCGCCATATCCGGGCGGCCGCCGGTGGCGCAAGTCGCAACTAATTCGGCACCAGGCCAGCGGCGGCGCACGGACTCCAAAGCCAACGCTAGGTCGGTATAGTCCTTATAGGGGTCGTGGCGCTCAACTTCAAAGTCGGTGGCGGCATCGACCAACGCACGACCCGCATCACTCACCGTGTCGGCATCCCCCACATACACGTCGCAGCCCAGGCCGGCACTCAGTAGCGCGTCGAGTCCACGGTCCACGGCGACAACGTAATCGCACTCCCCCGCTAGCCTACGCAACAGATCAGCGCTCGCCACCACGGGCGAGCCGCAGACTACAAGTACTTTGCAAGCCACAGCCCTCGCCTATCCCTCAAACGAAAGAACGCGGGCCAGATCCAGCTCCTCGTAGCTGTCGATAAAGATATCGCAGTTGGCGCGTACGTCGTCGCGCTTCATGCGGCCATGCGGGTCATAGATGCCCACACGCTTAAAGCCGGCGGTGCCAGAGCTCTTAAGGCCAAAGACGGCGTCCTCAAACACCCATGCGCACTCAAACTTGTGCCCATGACGCTCCTCCAGACGGCACAGCGCCAGCTCGTATACGTCGGGGAACTGCTTGGAACGACCTGCCTCGCCCGTGGTGGTCACAAACTCCATGTAGGCGTCGAGCCCGGCGCCAGCGAGCGCAGACTGCACCAGCTCGGCCGGCGTGGACGTAGCCACGCACATGGCAATGCCTGCCGCCTTCGCCTGCTCCAAAAACGCCAGGAGCCCCTCGCGCGGCGGCACCTTGGAGTAGCCATCGATCAGGATGTCGCTAAGCTCGCGATACAGCTCCTCGCCATTCGCGCCAATGCCCCACGTGTCGTGGTAGGCCTGGCACTCGTCCTCGAGCGACAAATGCTCAAACTGGGCAAAATCGTCGATCGTCACGTCGACACCGTGGCGGTGCAATAACTCGGGCTGGGCATAGGCCCAAACGGGCGTGCTATTTACCAGCGTGCCGTCGCAATCGAAAACAAAAGCAACCTTGGGAGCGGCGGTATGGGACATAAACGAACCTTTCGATATCAAATGGTAAACATCCTGCTAAAAACGTTTTACCAAACGTCAGCCAAACAATTTTGAAACCCAAATTGGTAAAACTGTCAAGAGTTTTACCACGTCAAATCTGCCAGTGGTATAAACATGTCGCTTACCGATTAAACGCCCCCGCAAATCCGCTTTCGTCCATAAAACTAACGCACAGGTGTTATCGTAGTTTCTGCCGAAAGTTCCACCGAGCACGCGAGGTGGAACGAATCACAGAAACTTCGCCGTCCCTTCGATTCGTGCAGCCTTGGACCTTTCGCATCTAGTCACCAAGGCAACACGCTGCCGCGTCATGATGGGATCAAACGTGAGCGATACAAAGCTAAAGCCAACGGCTAAAAAGCCCGCAACCCGCAAACCGGCTCCGCACACACCGGAGCTCTCCAAGGACGATGTCTACCTGTTTGGCATTGGAATGTGGGAGCGCAGCTGGGAAAAGATGGGCGCGCATCCCGACACGCAGCAGCGCACGCGCGGCTGGCGCTTTTGCGTTTGGGCGCCCGACGTAAAGAGTGTCCATGTCATTGGTGAATTTAACGACTGGGATGAGCAGGCCAACCCGCTGGTGCCCGTGCATACGAGCGCTATTTGGGAAGGCTTTATTCCTGGCGCCGATCAGGGTCAGCTCTATAAATATCTTATTGAGACCAACGAGGGTGAAAAGCTCTACAAGGCCGATCCGTATGCCTTTAAGGCCGAGTGCCCTCCGGGTACCGCGAGCGTGCTGTGGACCCTCGATGGCTACCAGTGGAACGACGCCGCGTGGCTCAAGCGCCGCGCCAGCCACAACCACATGTCGCAGCCGCTCAACATCTACGAGGTGCATATTGGCTCGTGGAAGCGCCACGGCGACACGCCACAGGGCGAGCCCGACGAGTACGGCAACTACCCCGGCCCCATGGATCCCTTCCCCGCGCAGCGCGGCGAGTTCTACACCTACGACGACCTGTCGGTGGAGCTCGTGGACTACGTGCGCGACATGGGCTATACGCATATCGAGGTCATGCCGCTCATGGAGCATCCCTTCGACGGCTCCTGGGGCTACCAGACGACCGGCTACTATGCCGCCACATCGCGCTACGGCAACCCGCAGCAGCTCATGCACTTTATCGATGCGTGCCACGAGGCGGGTATCGGCGTGATTATGGACTGGGTGCCCGGCGGTTTTTGCGCCGACTCCCACGGCCTTGCCACCTTTAACGGTCACATGCTGTTTGAGCACGAGATTCACCCCAACTGGGGCACGCACAAGTTTGACTTCGCCCGCGGCGAGGTCCGCTCCTTCCTGGTCTCCAACGTGCTGTATTGGCTCGAGAACTTCCACGTGGACGGCATTCGCATGGACGGCGTGTCCAGTATGCTGTACCTCAACTTTGGCATCGACGATCCGGGCCAAAAGAAGTTCAACAAGTACGGTACCGAGGAGGACCTGGACGCCAGCGCTTTTATCCGCCAGGTCAACTGCGCCGTGGAGGCGCACTACCCCGACGTGATGATGATGGCCGAGGAGTCCACCGCGTGGCCGCTCGTGACCTATCCGCCGCAGGACGGCGGCCTGGGCTTCCACTACAAGTGGGACATGGGCTGGATGAACGACACCCTGCACTACATGCAGACCGATTTTCCGTGGCGCCCCGGCAACCACGGGCTGCTCACGTTCTCCATCATGTACGCCTTTACTGAGAACTTTATTTGCCCGCTGAGCCACGACGAGGTCGTGCACGGCAAGTGCTCGCTGATCGGCCGCATGCCGGGCGACTGGTGGCGCCAGTTTGCCGGCCTACGCACGCTGGCCTTCTATCAGATGACGCATCCCGGCGCCAAGCTCAACTTTATGGGAAACGAGATCGGTCAGTTTATTGAATGGCGCTACTACGAGTCCATCCAGTGGTTCCTGACCGAGGAGTACGAGACCCACCGTCATCATCAGGCGTTTATCAAGGCGCTCAACCACCTGTACACCGCCGAGCCCGCCCTGTACGAGCGCGGCTACACCGACGACGGCTTTACCTGGATCGATGCGGATAACTCCAAGCAGTCCATCGTGAGCTTTGTGCGTCAGGGCGAGGACGTCGACAACGACCTGGTGATCCTGATCAACTTTGACCCGGCGAGCTACGAGAGCTTCCGCGTGGGCGTGCCGCGCGAGGGCGACTGGGAGGTCATCTTCGATTCCGACCGTCCCGAGTTTGGCGGCAGCGGATACGCCGGCGAGGAGCCCTACACCTGCTCGAGCGAGCCCTATCCCTGGAACGGGCAGATGGACTCCATCGAGATTAAGGTGCCCGGCCTGGCAGGCGTGGTGCTTAAGCGCCGCGGTCCCAGCAGCTATATGCCGCCGGTGGTCGAGGAGCCCAAGAAGGCGATGCGCAAGCGCTCGTCCTCGGTGAAGCCCAAACCCGCGGCTGCTAAGAAGGCTCCGGCCAAGACAAAGGCCACGACGACCAAGGCCAAGGCCAAGACCGCCGCAAAGCCCGCTGCTAAGGCTACCGCGGCCAAGAAGCCGACTACCAAAAAGGTCGCTACCAGGGCCAAGTCTGCTTCTGCTAAGTCGTCTGCCAAGGATGCGTAACAAAACCGTTACAGCTGTAATTACCCGCCCCGCGGGGGCGTAGGATACAAGTCATAACCGTTCCGGGAGAAACATCCCCGGGGGAAAGGAACGTATGAATAAGATCTTCGACAACAAGCAGGAGTTTACCGAGCTTTATCGCGATGCCGTCATGAGCATCAGCGGCAAGAGCGTCGAGGCCGCCAGCGACCTTGACCGCTTTAACGCCCTAGCCAAGCTCGTGGCCGAGAAGGCGCGCACCGTTGCCACCAAGAGCGACGCCCGCGCCACCGCCGAGGGCAAGAAGCGCGTGTACTACTTCTCGATCGAGTTTTTGATCGGCCGCCTGCTTGACAACTACCTACTCAACTTTGGCGTGCGCGACATGGTCGCCGAGGCGCTCGACGACATGGGCTTTGACCTGTCCGTCATCGAGAACCAGGAGCCCGATCCGGCCCTGGGCAACGGCGGCCTGGGCCGTCTGGCCGCATGCTTCCTGGATTCCATGGCAGCCGAGGGCATTGCCGGCTACGGCAACGGCATGCGCTACCGCTACGGCCTGTTTAAGCAGGAGATTGTCAACGGCAGCCAGGTCGAGGCCACCGACGAGTGGCTCACCCACGGCTATCCCTGGGAGGTCCGTCGTCAGGACAAGGCCGTGACCATTAAGTTTGGTGGCCATGTTGAGGGCTTTGAGGAGAACGGCCGCACGTTCTACCGCACGGTGGACACGCAGGACATCCTGGCCGTCCCCTATGACATCCCCGTTGTGGGCTATGCCGGCGAGACCGTGAACAAGCTGCGCGTCTGGGCCGCCGAGCCGGTCGAGGAGCACTTTGACCTCGAGGCCTTCAACCGCGGCGACTATGCCCTGGCCGACGCCGAGCGCGCCGAGGCCGAGGCCATCAGCGCCATCCTCTACCCCAACGACGCCGGCGAGCACGGCCGTCTGCTGCGCCTGAAGCAGGAGTACCTGTTTGTCTCGGCCGGCATCTACAGCCTGCTCGACACCTTTGAGAAGGAGCACGGCGAGAATTGGGAGCTGCTGCCGCAGTTTGTTGCTATCCACACCAACGACACGCACCCCGCCATGTGCGGCCCCGAGCTCATGCGCATTCTCATCGACGAGAAGAAGCTCGAGTGGGACGACGCCTGGAACATCGTGACGCAGGTCGTGAGCTACACCAACCACACCATCCTGCCCGAGGCTCTGGAGAAATGGCCCATCGGCACGTTCTCCAAGCTCCTCCCCCGCGTGTACCAGATCATCGACGAGATCAGCCGTCGTTGGCACGAGTCGTTCGACACCACGCAGGAGGGCTGGCAGGAGCGTCTGCGCCAGACCGCCATTCTGTGGGATGGCGAGATCCGCATGGCCAACCTGTCCGTGATCTGCAGCCATAGCGTCAACGGCGTGGCCAAGATCCACTCCGACATCATCAAGAACATCGTGCTCAAGGACTTCTATGCCCTGACGCCCGAGAAGTTCAACAACAAGACCAACGGCATCTCGCACCGTCGCTTCTTTGCCGAGGCCAACCCCACCTACGCCAAGCTCGTCACCGATGCCATTGGCGACGGCTGGCTCAAGGACGCCTTTGAGCTGGAGAAGCTCAAGGAGTTCCAGAACGACACCGAGTTCCTGAAGGCCGTGGGTGCCTCCAAGCGCGCCAACAAGGAGCGCCTGGCCGCCTACGTTAAGGCCGAGACCGGTCTGGTCATCGACCCCAACACCGTCTTCGATGTCCAGGTTAAGCGCTTCCATGCCTACAAGCGCCAGCTCATGAACATCATGAAGGTGATGGACATCTACAACCGTCGCATCGCCGATCCCAACTTCCACGTGACGCCGACGACCTTCATCTTTAGCGGCAAGGCCGCCTCGAGCTACACCTTTGCCAAGGAGACCATCCGCCTCATTAACTCCGTGGCCGACGTCATCAACAACGATGCCCGCGTCAACGAGGTCATGAAGGTCTGCTTTATCCCCAACTTCCGCGTAAGCAACGCCCAGCTCATCTACCCCGCCGCCGAGATTTCGGAGCAGATCTCCACGGCCGGCAAGGAGGCCTCGGGCACGTCCAACATGAAGCTCATGATGAACGGCGCCATTACGCTGGGCACCCTCGACGGCGCAAACATCGAGATCGCCGACCTGGCCGGCCGCGAGAACGAGGCCATCTTTGGCCTGACCGCTCCCGAGGTCGAGCAGCTCTGGGCATCCAACAGCTACTTTGCGTGGGATACCCTCAACGGCGACCGCGAGCGTCTGGGCCGCGTGATGGACGAGCTCAAGGACAACACCTTTGCGGGTCTTTCGGGCAACTTCGAGAGCATCTACAACGAGCTCATGAACAACAACGACCCCGACCTGGTCATGGCCGATTTCCGCAGCTACGTCGACACCTGGGAGGCGCTCACGAACAGCTACGGCAACCAGGAGACCTGGAACCGCAAGGCGCTGCTCAACACCGCCTCCTCCGGCTGGTTCTCGAGCGACCGCACCATTCGCGAGTACCGCGACGAGATCTGGCACGCGTAAAGGCGCACGAGCTCCCTAATGCCAGCACGGCATTACTCGACGGGCGCGACCGAGCGCCGCGCCCGTCGCTAATGGGTTTAAGAACATCGATGACAGAAGGAGAAATCGATGAGTAAGAAAGAATGCATCGCGATGCTCCTCGCAGGAGGACAGGGCAGCCGATTGGGGGCACTCACCCAAAAGATCGCTAAGCCGGCGGTTAGCTTTGGTGGCAAGTTCCGCATTATCGACTTTTCGCTGTCCAACTGCTCCAACTCGGGCATCGACACGGTGGGCGTTCTGACGCAGTACCGTCCCTACCTGCTGCATGCCTATGTGGGCTCCGGCGAGGCCTGGGATCTGGACAGCCGTGACGGCGGCGTGTCGATTCTGCCGCCGTACGAGACGCAGACCGGCGGCGCCTGGTATGCGGGCACGGCCGACGCCATTACGCAGAACCTCGACTATATCAAGGCCAACGACCCCAAGTACGTCCTGATTCTGTCTGGCGACCATCTGTATCGTATGGATTACCGCAAGATGCTCAAGACGCACATTGAGAACAACGCCGACCTCACGGTGAGCGTTATGCCCGTGCCGTGGGAGGAGGCCAGCCGCTTTGGCATCCTGACCACCGACCCCGAGGACGGCCGCATCACCAAGTTCACCGAGAAGCCCGATAAGCCCGATTCGAACCTCGCATCCATGGGCATCTACATCTTCTCGGCCGACGTGCTGATCGAGGCACTCGAGGAGGACGCTCTGGACCAGCACTCGAGCCACGACTTTGGCAAGGACATCATCCCCAAGCTGCTCGGCGAGGGCAAGCGCCTGTACAGCTACGAGTTCCACGGTTTTTGGAAGGACGTCGGCACCATCGCCAGCTTCCACGAGACCTCGATGGACCTGCTGGGCAACAACCCCGAGTTCGATCTGTTCGACAAGCACTTCCCCATTATGTCCAACATCACCACGCGTCCGCCGCACTACATTGGCCCGGACGGCCGACTGGACGACTGCCTGGTCTCCAACGGCTGCAAGATCTACGGCACCGCTCGCCACTCGATCCTTTCGACCGATGTCATCATTGAGGAGCGCGCCGTGGTCGAGGACTCCGTGCTGCTGCCGGGTGCGCACGTTAAGAGCGGCGCGCACATCTGCCGCGCTATTTTGGGCGAGAACTCCACGGTTGAAGAGGGCGTGAAGCTCGGCTCTGTCGATACCACCAAGGATACGGCCGTCGTTGGAAATGACGTCGTTATCGGGAAGGGGGAATGATCCGATGATCAATCGCAAGGCCATCGGTTATATCACCGCTAACTACTCTTCGACCTACGGCAGCGTTCTGCTCAAGGACCGCCCCATCGCGTCCGTTCCGTTTTTGGGCCGCTACCGCCTGATCGACTTTCCGCTGTCCAACATGATGAATGCCGGCATTAAGACCGTCGGCGTCGTCATGCCGGGTAACTACCGCTCGCTGATCGACCACGTGGGCTCGGGCAAGGACTGGGGCCTGGACCGCAAGAAGGGCGGCCTGTTCATGGTGCCCGGCAACGCATATGGCACTACCAAGGGCGGCATGCGCTTCTTGCTGCGCGACATCATCTCCAACAAGACGCTGTTCCAGCGCTCGGACAAGCCCTACGTTGTGATGATGGGCACCAACATCATCTTTAACATGGACCTCAACACCATCATCGACGCACACGAGAACTCCGGTGCCCAGATGACCGTGGTGTACTGCAAGGCCACGCGCAACGTCGATGACGAGACCAAGCTGCAGATCAACGAGAACGGCCGTCTGACGGGCGTGAGCGCCGGCGTCGTGTACGGCGACAACGCCTCTATGGACTGCTGCATCGTCAACCGCGAGACGCTGCTCGAGATCATCGACCACTACCAGGCCGCCGACTATCTGGACCTGCTCGAGGCACTTCAGGGCGACTTTGGCAACATCGACGTGTGCAGCTACGAGTACAAGGGCGAGGTCGTGGGCGTGTTTAGCGAGAAGTCGCTGTATCGCCGCAGCATGGACCTGCTCGACCAGACCGTGGCCGACCAGCTCTTTGACCCCGAGCGCCCGATCCTGACCAAGGCCCATGACGTGCCGCCTTCGCGCTATGCGACCGGCAGCCACGCCTGCAACTCGATCATCTCGGCCGGCTGCATCATCAAGGGAACCGTGCGCAACTCGATCCTGTCGCGCGGCGTCGTGGTCGAGGAAGGCGCCTCGGTGACCAATTCGATCATCAACCAGAGCTGCGTCATCAAGAGCGGCGCCCGCGTTGAGAATGCAATCCTGGACAAGAACAACGTGGTTCCCACCAACACCGAGCTTCGCGGCACGCCCGAGAACATCCTGGTGCTGGGAAAGGCCCCGTTAACTTCTGATATCACCAACGCGAGCTAGCTTTGGCACCGCAACATCGCTCGTAACACGTAGAATAGCCGCCCGGTTTGCGCCAGGCGGCTATTCTCGAATTGCAACAGGGAGACAATATGGCTGATTCCAGCAAAAAGATGCAGATCGTGTTTGCCTCGGCCGAGTGCGCACCGTTTGTGAAGACCGGTGGCCTGGGCGACGTGGCGGGCTCGCTGCCTGCGGCGCTTGTGCGCGCCGGCGCCGAAGTAATCGTGATGGTGCCCAAGTACGCCACCATCAAGGACGAGTACAAGTCGCAGATGGAGCACTTCTCCGACTTTTACGTGAGCCTGGGCTGGCGCAATGAGTACTGCGGACTCGAGAAGCTCGAGCACGACGGCGTCACCTATATGTTCATCGACAACGAGCGCTACTTCGCGCGCGACTATCCGTACGGCTTCTTTGACGACGGCGAGCGCTTTGCGTTCTTCTCCAAGGCCATCACCGAGAGCCTGCAGCACCTGCCCGCCGGCTTTGAGTGCGACATCCTGCACTGCAACGACTGGCAGACGGCACTGGCACCCGTGTTTTTGCGCGAGTTCTACCAGGGCCTGCCGCTGTATGACCGCGTAAAGACCGTGTTCTCGATCCACAACGTGGCGTTCCAGGGCCAGTTTAGCGACACCGTAATGGAGGACATCCTGGGTGTGGCGCATATTCCGGCGGCTGCCTCGCAGCTGCGTTGCGACGCCTGCAGCATCAACTACATGCTGGGCGCCCTGCGCTATGCCGACGCCATTACCACGGTGAGCCCCACCTATGCCAACGAGATCCAGACGCCCGAATTTGGCGAGGGCCTGGACGGCGTTCTGCGCGAACGTTCGTACGCGCTGCAGGGCATTTTGAATGGCATCGACGTTGCGGGCTTTGACCCGGCGACCGACAAGCGCATTGCCGCCAACTACACCGTGGAGGACCGTTCCGGCAAGGCCGTGTGCAAGGCCAAGCTGCAGGAGGAGCTGGGCCTCGAGGTTCGCGACGACCGCCCGCTCATGGTGATGGTCACGCGTCTGACGCGCCAGAAAGGCTTGGACCTGGTCATGTACGCTCTCGACCGCATCTTGGCCGGTGGCGTGCAAGTGGCGGTGCTGGGCACCGGCGACCGCGACTACGAGGACGGCCTGCGCTACTTCCAGGACAAGTACCCCGGCACCATGGCCGCACGCATCGAGTTCGATCCGGCGCTGTCACAGCGCATGTATGCTGCCGCCGACATGTTCCTCATGCCTTCGAAGTTTGAGCCCTGCGGCCTGTCGCAGATCATTGCCATGCGTTACGGCACGCTGCCCATCGTGCGCGAGACCGGTGGTCTGAAGGACACTGTAATCCCGTATAACGAGTTTACCGGCGAGGGCACGGGCTTCTCGTTTAGTAACTTTAACGGCGACGAGATGGGCGACGCGGTGTTCCGCGCGGCACGCCTGTTCTGGGATAACCGCGACGCTTGGAACCAGCTGGTCACGCAGGCCATGAGCCAGGACTTTAGCTGGACGCGTTCGGCCGACAAGTATCTGGACCTGTACTTCTTTATGCATCCGGAGATTGAGAGGCCGGCGGCTGTGGAGTCTGCGGCGGCTGTCGAGGAGCCGGTTGAAGCTGAGGCCGAGCCTGCGGCGCACGTTAAGGAGCCCGCTGTTGAGGAGCCCAAGGCCGAGGAGAAGACGGCTGTCGAGGCCGAGGTAAAGCCCGCAGCGAAGCCTGCCGCCAAGAAGACGACGGCCCGCAAGGCGACGGCTAAGAAGGCTACGACCACGAAGGCCGCTGCTAGCAAGACTAGCGCCGCTAAGGCAACTAATGCCAAGGCAACGACAACGCGCAAGCGCACGACCGCCGCTGTTAAGAAGGCCACCGAGGCCGAGGTCGTTCCCGAGGTAAAGGCCGACGCTGCCGAGGCTAAGCCCGCGGCAAAGGCTCCGGCCAAGACCGCTGCCAAGAAGACGGCCGCGACCACCAAGAAGGCAACGGCAGCCAAGAAGACCACGGCAACGAAGTCGACGACCACGAAGGCTACTACGACGAAGGCCGCCGCGAAGACGACCCCGAAGGCAGTCGCAAAGCCGGCCGGCAAAGTCGAGGAGACGCCCTCCGAGTCCAAGGCCGAGGCAGCAGTCGAGGCAAAGCCGGCTGCCAAGACTACCACGCGCAAGCGCACTACCACGACGGCCAAAAAGGCCACGACCAAGGCTGCTGCTCCCAAGGCAGAGGCTAAGGCCGAGGACAAGCCCGCAGTAAAGGCCGAGCCGGCACCGAAGGCTGCTGAGGTCAAGACCGCTCCGAAGGCTACGGCAAAGACCGAGCCCGCCAAGGAGGCCCCGGTCTCCCCCGCCGCTCCAGTCGAGGAAAAGGCTCCGACCAAGAAGACCTCCGTCCGCAAGGCAACGGCCGCCCGCAAGCGTCACTAGTCAGGACGATTAAAACTTAATCCTCAACGCAAAAGAGGGTGCCCCCAACCAGGCGCCCTCTTTTGCGTTGAACTTCTATATTAAAAAGAGGACCGGTTTACTACGACAAAATGGCTCCAGCCGTCCACGGCGAGTAATCTACGAAATTGGCAACGCTTCTACCTGCGGTTTTAATATCACCAAATTGACCATGGTTGAGATCATTCAAATCGTCGTAGTAAACCGAAGTACTTTTGTTTGACTACAAATAGTATCCGTCTGGGCATTTTCGAATACCGCGATAATTTGGGTGGTAAAACGATTTTCTAGGACAACCGTTCGCCGATGGTAAACGGATGTTGTTTATACAGCCTGTGTGCAACAGATATACTTACATCCTGTGCGTAAAGCCCATGGCCAGCAGGTCATGATTCTATTGAACTGGACCGTACTATGAGATTGATACACAACAGCCGTCTGCCGCAGTTTCGCACTCCGTTTGGCGCTGTGACCACAGGAACTACCCTTTCGCTCTCCGTGATTCTGGAGGATGCCGACCCCGCGCAGGCAACGCTTACGCTGCGCACCTGGGTCGATGAGATCGGTGAGTCTCTGTATCCCATGACGCACGAGGGCGACGGCATCTTTACCGCCGAGCTGGAGTGCGCCGAGCCCAGTCTTATCTGGTACAGCTTTATCTGCAATATCGAAGGCCAGCCCGAGGTCCGCTTGGGCGCACCGCAAGGACGCACCGGCGGCGAAGGCGTAACCTACAACTACGCCGAGGTGCCGTCATTCCAGGTCACCGTCTACAAACACCGTGAGAACCGTCCCACCTGGTACGAGCGCGGTATGGTCTACCAGATCTTCCCCGATCGCTATGCCCGCGACGAGCACTGGCGCGAGCGCACACTGGCCGAGGTCGAAAAACCGCGTAAGGGCATTCGGCGCCGCATGGTCGAGGACTGGAACGAACCGCCTGTGTACGAGCGCGCCGAGGACGGCTCCATCAAGACCTGGGACTTCTACGGCGGATCGCTCAAGGGTATCCAGGAAGACCTGCCTCGCATCGCCGAGCTGGGCTTTTCAGCCATCTACCTCAACCCCATTTTTGAAGCCGCGAGCAACCACCGCTACGACACCGCCGATTACACCAAGATCGATCCGATTCTGGGCACCGAGCAGGACTTTACCGAGCTGTGCGAGGCGGCCGAGAAGCTGGGCATTTCCATCATTCTGGACGGTGTGTTCAACCACACGGGCGACGATTCGATCTACTTCAACCGCTACGGCAACTACCCCGGCGTGGGCGCGTGGCAGAGCGAGGATTCGCCGTGGCGCGATGCGTTTTATTTCCACGAGGACGGCTCATACGACTGTTGGTGGGGCGTGGGCAATATGCCCGCCATCAATGAGAGCTCCGAACTGGTACGCGAGCGGCTCTTGGGCAAGGACGGCGTGATCCGCAAATGGCTGCGTGCCGGCGCTCACGGCTGGCGCTTGGATGTGGCTGACGAGCTTTCCGATGACTTCCTGGCCGAGATCAAAAAGGCCGTGCTCGCCGAGAAGCCCGACGCACTGCTGCTCGGCGAGGTCTGGGAAGATGCCTCCAACAAGATCAGCTACGGCCATCTGCGTCGCTACCTGCAGGGCTCCGAGCTGGACTCTGCTATGGATTACCCCTTCCGCGACATGGTCATCGGCTTTTTGATGGGCTACAAAAACGCCTACCAAGCTGCCGAGGATATCGAGACCCTGCGCGAGAACTACCCGCGCGAGGCATTATCCTGCGCGCTCAATCTGCTGTCGAGCCACGACCGCCCGCGCATTATCTCGGTGCTCGGCGGTGGCCCCGACGAGTCGCAGCTGCCCGAGAGCGAGCGCAGCAAATGGCGCCTGGACGAGAACTCCATGGGCCTGGCCAAGAGCCGCTTTTGGCTGGCGACGCTCATGCAGATGACGTTCCCGGGCGTTCCCTCAATCTATTACGGTGACGAGTACGGCTTGGAGGGTCTCACCGATCCGGGCAATCGCCGCACCATGCCGACCAAGGAAAACCTGCACGACTTCGATACGTTCGCGATCGTCAAGAATGCCTCGGCCGTGCGCCGCGCGCTACCGTTTATGATCGATGGCGAGATCAAGGCCTTCGCGCTCAATGACGAAGTACTCGCTTATACGCGCACCGGTAAAGACGGCGAGTCCGCGACCGTCATCATCAACCGCAGCCTCCGCAATTCGCACCGCGTGACGATTCCGGCGCTCGACGAATGTGCGAGTGACGTGATCAGCGGTCATGAGTGCGAGATCCACAACGGTACGGTCACGCTCGATCTGTATCCGCTGGGCTCGTCGATCATCTATCACCATGCCGAGCAGCGCCTGCAGGAACCGCTCGATCACGGTGCGGGTGTTGTGTGCCACATCACATCGGTGCCGACCGACGACGGCAAGCCCGGTACGATCGGCGCGCCCACGCGCCGCTTTATCGACCATCTGGCCGCCATGGGCATGCGCTACTGGCAGGTTCTCCCCGTCAACCCCACGGACTTCTTCCGCTCCCCTTACGCTGGTCCTTCGGCCTTTGCAGGCAATATCGACCTGCTACCCGAGAGCCACGAGGAGCTAGCAGCCGACTTTGAGACCTGGAAGGCCCGCGGCGGCGAGGATGCCGACCCACTGTACACCGCGTTTAAACATCGCAATGCCGATTGGCTCGAGAAATACTGCGTCTACATGGCCGTTAAGAAGTACTTTGAGGGCGAGTCGCGCCATGATTGGCCGGCAGATGTCGCGCGCTACAACGAGCATCTGATCGACGACAAGCGCTTCCACGACGAGGCCGAGCTTCAGGCGTACATGCAGTACCGCTTTGACCTCGCTTGGTGCGAGCTCATGAACTATGCGCACAAGAAGGGCATCGAGGTTATCGGGGATATTCCTATGTACGTGTCCGACGATTCGGCAGACGCGTGGAGCGAGCCCGAGAACTTCTGGCTGTCCGATACCGGAAAGGCGATTGAGATTTCCGGTGCGCCGCCCGACAACTTTGCGCCCAAAGGCCAGATGTGGGGCAACCCGACGTTCCGCTGGGACTACATGAAGCAGAACGGCTATAGATGGTGGATGGATCGCCTGCGTCGTGCGTTCTCGCTCTACGACCGCGTGCGTCTGGATCACTTCCTGGGCTTCCACAGCTACTTTAGTATTCCCGCGGGCAAGGCTTGCGCCGACGGCCGCTGGCTGGCAGGACCGGGCAAAGACCTGTTCCAGACCGCCTATGACGAGCTGGGTCCTCTCAACTTTATCGCTGAGGACCTGGGCTATTTGACGCCCGGTGTTCGCGCCATGGCTTCGACCTGCGGCTTCCCCGGCATGGACGTGCTGGAGTTTAGCGACTACGACGTTCGTTGCGGTGTGCATCCCACGCCCGGCAAAATTCTGTACACCTCGACGCACGACACGTCGACGCTCGCAGGCTGGTGTACGCGTTCCTTTGCCGGCGGCGACGAGCCGAGCGGTGTTGAGCTGGCGGCCAATCTGATGAGCGACGCGCTGGCAAGCGACGCTCCCCTGGTGATGATACCGCTGCAGGATATCCTGGGGCTTGGCGACGACGCGCGCATGAACGTTCCGGGCGTGGCCACGGGCAACTGGACCTGGCAGGCTGACGAGGCAGACATTGCAGCCGCTGAGGACAAAACCGCACAGCTCCTGCGCAACAACCATAGATTCTGGGGCGAAGCGTGATAAAACCCCCGAAGTAGGGTACAGTTACAGACGTTTGAATTTTTGCGGGCAGAGTAATCTGCCCGCTTTGTGCTGAAAAGGAAGTATTATGGCGCGCTACGATTACAAGTGCTCGAGCTGCGGCAACGTGTTTGAGGTTGAGCATCCCATGTCCGAGACTCCCGAGGTCGTGTGCCCCAGCTGCGGTGCCCCGGCGGCCAAGACGTTCTCGGCCAGCGGCATTAAATTCGAGGGAAGCGGTTTCTACAACACCGATCAACGAAGCGGCGGCTCCAGCACCAGCGCCACCAGCGGCTGCTGCGCCAACTGCCCGCATAACCACTAGGAACCAAACAGCCCCGCGATCGACACCGATCGCGGGGCTGATTCTTTAGCTACCCAGGTTTCCTTATGAGTTGCGGTGAAATAAGGACTGTTTGGTGGGCAGAAGCCGCTATTCAATCCCTATTTCACCGCAACATATTAGTTACTTACGAATCAGGCGGGCGCAGAAGTGGCCGTCGTAGGAGTCGGCGTTTACTGGCACGCTTTGGAAAAGACCTCGGTCGTTTTGGCGTACGAAAACGAGCTTCTTGGCCTGCTCGAAATCAGGCAGTTGCAGAATCTGTGCCTCGGAGAGAGGCGCCACGGTAAAGCAGGCGCCCTCGGGAGAGGCCAGGAAGGCATCTACGACCTGCGTGTTCTCTTCATCAAATACCGAGCAGGTGGCATAGATAAGTTCACCGCCGGCAGCCACGCGTGCGGCTGCTTCCTTGAGCATCATCAACTGCAGTTTGGGCAACTCGGTCGTAACGTCATTCTCAGTTAGGCGCCACGGGATCTCGGGATGACGACGCATGGTGCCGGTGCCAGAGCACGGCGCATCGATAAAGACCGTATCGAACTTAACCGGCTTGCCAAGCATGGCATCAAACGACGTCAGTACTTCATCAAGCTCGCAGGCATCACCCGAAACCGTACGAACGCCCTGAATACCGGCCTTGTGCAGGCGAGCGAGATTCAGATCGCATTTGCGATCATGCAGATCGAGCGCCGTATGCTGACGCTCATAGCCCGCACGCTTGGCCTGGCACATCATCACATAGGTCTTGGTGCCACGACCGGCACCAATCTCAAGGCAGCTTCCAGGGCGCGTGGCAGCTGTGGCGATAAGCTGCGCATTGAGATCAGATGCCACGGCAGCCGCGCGCTCAAACACACCCGACGCAACCGTGGCCTGCGCATCGACCGGCGCATGGCAACCCGGGAACACAGGCGCAACAAGCTGCGATAGGTACGGATCGGGTTTGGTCGCAAAGGCGTTCTCGTGCAAAGCAAGCGGCGCGGGTGCCAGATTGCCGGCAAAGTTGAGCGCACCCTCGGGCGTATCGAACGACGCCATAATGCGAGCGCACAGCCAGCGCGGCATGCCCATCAGGCGCGACAGGCGAACCAAACGGCGCTCGGACTCATCGGCATCCGCCGCAGTGGCAAAGTCCTCAACGTTGTCCGCGACCTTATGCAGCACGGCGTTCGCCAGACCGGCGGCAGACTTAGCTCCGCAGCGCACCAGCTCAACGCCCTGACTCACCGCAACGCGGCCAGGCGTATGCAGATAGAGCATCTCGAAGGCCGAGATACGAAGTGCCATGCGAACACGCGGCGCAACCTTTTTAGGCTTATCGAGAAACTGATCGAGCAGCTCGTCCAAAATACCCTGCGTAGCGGCCACACCCAGCGCCAAGCGGGCGGCAAAAGCGGAATCGCGCTGGTCAATGGCCTTGGCCGAAGCACGGGACGAAAGCACGTCGCGCGCATACATGCCACGACGGTCGGCCTCCATCAGCACATCGAGCGCAAGCTTGCGCGCGGGAGACAGTTTGCTCATGACAGAACACCCCAGATAAGATCGGCGCCTTGCAGCCCAGCAGCCCAAGCAGAAGCGGCCATAGCGCGCTTGCCATCAGGCTTAACCTCGAGCAACTCAACCGAGCCATCGGAAAGGCCAAGGTAAACACGCTTGGCCTTAACGAGAACCTGACCCTCACCAAGCGACACATCTGCCGGAGCCGCATCGAGCACGCGCACGGTCTTGCCGGCAATCACGCAACGAGCAGGCGCAGTATCGGACGAGGCCAGCACATGACGCACGCAATCAAGCGCCGCCATCTGAGGATCCAGGCGCATCTCCTGCTTAGAAATCTTGGCAGCATGGGTAACGAACGCCTCATCCTGTTCAGTCCACACGGCGGTGCCATCGGCAAGAAAAGGAAGCGTATCGGCAAGCAGTTTGCCGCCAAGCTCACCAAGCTCCATGGTCAGCGCCTCAGCATGCTTACCGGCAACCGAGGTCGAGGCCTGCGCGCAATAAGCGCCGGTATCCACGCCATGCCCAATACGCATAATGGAAACGCCAGCAACCTCATCACCAGCAAGAATGGCACGCTGAATAGGAGCAGCCCCACGCCAACGAGGCAGCAAGGACGCATGAACATTCACAATGCCGAGCGGCGCCATATGAAGAACCTCATCCGGCAAAATGCAACCATAGGCAGCCACGCAGAAAATGTCAGCCTGGGCAGCCTTGAGCGCCTCAACAACCTCGGCCGTCATACGATTAGCCTCAACAACCGGCAACCCCAGCTCAAGTGCCTTAGCCTTAACAGGAGACGGCTCCAACTTTTTACCACGCCCACGAACAGCATCGGGACGAGTAACAACAAGCGCAATCTCATTACCAGCCTCAACAAGCGAAGTCAGCGAAGGCACAGCAAAATCGGGCGTACCCATAAACACAATACGCATAAAGGACGTCTCCCCTCAACAAAAGCCGAGACGGCTACAAATAACAGCGGAAAGCCAAGTCACCAGCCCATCCGCAATAACATTTCAACAAGAACAAATATACCCAAAACCAAAGAAAGAGCCGCAATAAAAGCAGCTCTTCCAACAAAGCAATTATCAGCGAAGACGCCCCTCCCTGGCCCAACGGCACCCGGGCGAGACAAGCAGCGTCAACGTAGTCCCCGGGGCGCCCGCCTATATCGTCCCGCGCGCAGTTTCGCAGCGCAGCGAGAATGTTTGAGCACGGGATGATATAGGCGGGCGCCCCGGGGACGGACAAACCTACTCCGTCTCGCCCGGTCGAGCGCCGCGGGCCAGGGCGTCCTGGTACTCCTTGACAGCCTTGAGCCTCTGCATAGGCTTCAGTCGCTCGAACATGGTGTTGCCGTGTAGGTGGTCGATCTCGTGCTGCAGGCACACGCAGAACAGATCGCCCGTGGCCTCATAGCGAATCAGGTTGGCATCCAGGTCGTACGCCTCGACGACGACATGGTCGGGACGCTCGATCTCGCAGCTAATACCAGGAATGGAAAGGCAGCCCTCGCTAAACGGCACCAGATGGTCGCTCTGCTCCACAATCACGGGATTGATGAGCACGTACGGGTCGTAGTCGTTCTTGTCGCTGTAGTCGCAGTCGATGGTGACGAGCTGAATAAGCTCGCCGATCTGCGGAGCAGCCAGGCCGCAGCCACCGTTCTCGAACATCATCTTCTTCATCTTCTCGGCAAGCGCCTCGATCGCCGGGGTGATCTCCTCGATGACGGCGCACTCCTGGCGCAGACGAGGGTCGGGCGACAGTACGATTCCGTTGGCTTCCATGGCCATCCTTTCGGGTTATTACATCAAATCATAGGCGTCGACGTCAACGCTCACGCTCACGCCGCGCACAGAGCCCACCTCTTTGAGGCAGGCGTCGATATCATCAGAGACATGGTACCCCACGGGCGACTTCGCAAGCAGATGGAAGCGGTAACGGTCCTTGGCTCTCTCGATTACACACGAAGCCGGGCCCAGCACCTGCGGCACGACACTCCCCGCCCGCAAAAAGTCGGGCGCGGCGGCATGCCAGCGGCGCTTAAGAAGCTTTGCAATGCGCCCGATGTAGTCCTGCGCGTCGTCTCGGTTCGCCGACCACACCAAGATGTTGACCAAGCGAACAAACGGCGGGTACAGCGCGTCGCGGCGCTGGTCCAGGTCGTAGTCGGTAAAGATCGAACGGTCGTGCTCAGCGACGGCGCGAATTACCGGGTCATCGGGAAGGTAGGTCTGGATGATGACCTCGCCGGGGCGATCACCACGACCGGCACGGCCGGCGACTTGCTCCAGCAGATCGTAGGCGCGCTCCCCTGCGCGGAAGTCCGGCAGCTTGAGGGCAAAGTCGGCATTGACCACGCCCACGAGCGTGACCTCGGGAAAGTCGAGGCCCTTGGCGATCATCTGGGTGCCCAGCAGCACCGCACAATCGGCGGCATCGAACTGCTCGAGCAGCTTTTTGTGCGCATCCTTGCCGCGCGTGGAATCGGCATCCATGCGAATAATGGCGACGTCCTCGGGAAGCATCTGGTGCAGTGCGTCCTCGATCTGCTGCGTGCCCAGACCCATTTTTGCCAGGTAACGGCTGCCGCACTTGGGGCAGCGACTCGTGGGCGCGGGATACGGCTGCACGCGCCAAGACGAACCGCATGTATGACACTGCAGCGTGTGCGTGCGCTCGTGATACGTAAGCGCGGTGGAGCAGTGGTTGCAGGTGGGGACGCAGCCGCACTCGCGGCACATCAGGAATGGCGCAAAGCCACGGCGGTTATGCAACAGCACGGCCTTCTCGCGGCGCTCGACCACGCGTTCCAGGCCTTCCATCAGCGGCTTTGAGAACATGGAGCGGCTGCCGTGAGAAAACTCGCGGCGCAGGTCGGCAATGCGGACCGTGGGCAGAACGGCGTGTCCCGGGCGCTCGGGCATCTCGACGCGCGTCCAGGTGACACCGTTGTACGTGCCACGGCGGCAGCGGTCGAGGGCCTCGGCCGAGGGCGTGGCGGAGCCCAACACGAGCGGGCAGCGGTAGCGGCGCGCCATCTCGGCAGCGACCTCGCGAGCATGATAGCGCGGGCTGGAACCCTGCTTGTAACTGGTCTCGTGCTCCTCGTCGATGATGATGAGGCCCAAGTCGCTGAGCGGACAAAAGAGCGCTGAGCGGGCGCCGACGACCACGCGGGCCGCACCGCTGGCGACCATATCCCACTGGTCCAGGCGCTCGCCAGCCGAAAGGCGCGAATGGAACACGGCGACCGTCTCACCGAAGCGTGAGCGGAAACGGCCGACGGTCTGGGCCGTCAACGAGATCTCGGGCACGAGTACGCAGGCCGAACGGCCGGCCGCCAGCACGCGCTCAATCGCCGAAAGGTAAACCTCGGTTTTGCCGGAGCCGGTGACGCCGTCAACCAGCACCACGTCGCCATGAGCGTCCAGACGGGCGCGCTCAATCTGCGCGAGTGCCTGTTGCTGGCCGTTGGTAAGTGCGACCGGCGCCTTGCCGCTTGCCGAGGACAGGGTGGTCTGATCACAGCAGCCACGCCAAGCACGGCGCTCCTCCACCACCACGACGCCGCGCCTTTCGAGCGCCTTGATGGTCGCCGACATGCTGTTGTAGAGCAGGTTGAGATCGCGCGTCGTGACCGGGCCGCACTGGAGCGCCTCGATGAGCTGACGCTGGCGGACCGCGGTCTTGGGCGGCGTGTAGTCGAAACCCTCGGGCGTGAGCATGACCCAGCGATTTTGGATAGGCTTGACGGCGGGACGTTCAACCGTCCACACGCCGTCGTCGCCTTTGACCACGCGCGGGCTTCCACCCGGGGGCAAGAACAGGCGCAGGCACTCGGAAAGCGTCGCGACATACTCGCGGCTCATCCAGCGTGCGATACGGGCAGCCTCGACAGTAAAGAGCGGTTTGCTGAGGATAGCCTCGATGGGCTTGATGCGTGCGGGGTCGAGGGCGATGTTGCCTTGTAGGTCGCCCAGCTCAGGCGCAATGTCGACAATATAGCCCGCGGCGGCACGGTTACCAAAGTGAACCAGGACCGTGGATCCGATCTGCGCCTCGTAGGCAAGAGTTTCCGGGATGCCGTAGGCGAATGGCTCGGACAGCGCACGCGTCGGAATGTCCAGGACTACGCTCGCGTAGGCGGCGACGGGCTCAGGTACAGGCTCGGACTTGGCCGGGGCAACAGCAGGCTCGGGCGTGGCCTGAGCCTCCTCTGGTTCCGGCGAACCAAACAGCGACAGTTGCTCGGCCATGGCCCCAGCACCTCCCATCCCATTCGTCTTCAGAAACAAGAGCCCCGCTCGGGTGAACGGGGCTCGGATACGTGCGTTTACGCGGCTGCTACAGCGCCATCGTGCGGGCGCGGTCGATGCGCGCCAGGCAGTCGTCGCGACCGACGAGCGCCATGGTCTCGCCCAGCGGAGGGCTCACCATGTTGCCACAAACGGCGACGCGCACGGCCTGGAACACCACGCGCTTCTTGAGATCCATCTGCTCGGGCAGCGGCTCAAGTGCGGCGTCGATGTTGGCGGCCGTCCACTCGGTAACACCCTCAAGCGCGGCCTTGGCGGCGTCCAGAATGGCACCCATGCCCTCCTTGGCCAGGCCCTTGTTGACGGACTTCTCGTCATACTCGAGCGTCTCGGCCGTAGCGAAGATGGGAGCGGCGACGGTCACGGCGTCGGCCGGCATCTTGGTGCGCGGCTTAACGATGGCGGCAAGCGCGTCGATCCAATCCTCGCCGTACTCGACATTACCCTCGATGAGACCCGCCTCGTGCAGCTCGGGAACCATGATCTCGTCGGCAAACTGAGCATCGGACATGCCATTGATGTACTCGGCGTTGACCCAGTCGAGCTTCTTGGGGTCGAAGGTCGCCGGGTTCTTGGAGATGCGGTCGAGCGAGAACTTGCTGGCCAGGACATCGCGCGGGATGATCGTGGTTTCGCCGTCGAGCGACCAGCCGAGCAGCGCCAGGTAGTTGACAAAGGCGTCGGACAGGTAGCCGGCGTCGCGGTACTCCTCCACCGAGGTGGCGCCGTGGCGCTTGGAGAGCTTTTTGCCGTCGGCGCCCAGGATCATGGAGATGTGGGCGAACGTAGGCACGGGCGCGCCGAGGGCCTCGTAGACCATGACCTGACGCGGGGTGTTGGACAGGTGGTCGTCGCCGCGGATGACATGGGTAATCTTCATCATGGCGTCGTCGACGACGGTCGCGAAGTTGTACGTGGGCGTGCCATCGGAACGGAAGATGACAAAGTCGTCGAGCTCCTTGGCGTCGAAGGTCACCTCGCCGTGGACGGCGTCGTGGATGACGACGTCGCCGCGGTCCTCGGGCACTTTAATACGCAGGACGTAGGACTCGCCGGCCTCGATGCGGCGGCGGGCCTCCTCGGGATCAAGATCGCGGCAACGGCGCTGATAGCCCTGGAAGGGGTCCTTGCGCTCCTGCGCGGCCTTGCGGTCGGCGTCGAGCTGCTCCTTGGTGCAGAAGCAGGGATAGGCCTTGCCCTCGTCCCAAAGCTTCTGGGCGGCCTGCTTGTACAGGTCCAGGCGCTCGGTCTGGGCGTAGGGGCCAAAGTCGCCGCCAACCTCGGGACCCTCGTCCCAGTCCAGGCCCAGCCAACGCATGGCGCGCAGGATGATCTGCGTGTTTTCGTCGGTGGAGCGGGTGGGGTCGGTGTCGTCGATGCGCAGGATGAACGTGCCGCCGTTTGCACGGGCGAAAGCCCAGTTATAGATAGCGGTGCGGGCGCCGCCGATGTGCAGCTTGCCCGTCGGTGAGGGTGCAAAGCGGACGCGAACGTCTGATGCCATGGAAATCTCCTCGATTACAGGATGGATGTCTAACCGCACCAGTATAAAGCATCAAAGCAACCTCCGCACAAAGGGCACCGACCTACTCATTGGGGACAGACTTAAATGACCAGTCGTTGGGGACGTTCTTAGTTTAAGGCTGGTCATTTAAGCCTGTCCCCAATGAGTAAAGCTGATCATTTAAGTCTGTCCCCAATAAGTAGGTGCGGAAAGGGTGTGAATGTTTGATTTACGCGCTATGATGTGCCCTTGCATAGAGAGCCCGGCGGAATGGTAACGGTCGCCGGGACACGTTTTGAAAGGACAATCATGTCAGAAGAACTTCGTTCCATCCCGCCACAACACGGGTCCTTTGTTTTTACGTCGGAGTCGGTGACCGAAGGTCATCCCGATAAGATCGCTGACCAGATCAGCGACGCCGTCCTCGACGCAATCCTCGCCAAAGAAATAGAGCTCCAGGAGCAGGGCTACATCGCCCCCAACGGCGTGCCTGCCAACGTCGAGAACGTCCGCTGCGCCTGCGAGACCCTCGTGACCACCGGCACCGTCATCGTCGCCGGCGAGATCCGCACCCAGGCCTACGTCGACGTGCAGGAAATCGCCCGCGGCGTTATCCGCCGCATTGGCTACAACCGTGCCAAGTTCGGTTTTGACTGCGACACTTGCGGCGTCATGAGCCTCATCCACGAGCAGTCGCCCGATATCGCCCAGGGCGTCGACGAGTCCTTCGAGACCCAGACCGGCGCCACCACCGACCCGATCGACCTGATCGGTGCCGGCGACCAGGGCATGATGTTCGGTTACGCCTCCAACGAGACAAAGACCCTCATGCCCATGCCGCACTACCTGGCAAGCCGCCTGGCCGAGCGCTTGGCCGCCGTGCGCCACGACGGCACCCTGCCCTATCTGCGCCCCGACGGCAAGACCCAGGTCACCGTGCGCTACGAGGACGGCAAGCCCGTCGAGGTCACGACCATCGTCATCTCCACGCAGCACGCCGCCGAGATCGAGGACATGGGCAAGATCAAGGCCGACCTCATCGAGCACGTCATCACCCCGGTCATGGCCGCCGAGAACATGCCATGGGACAACGCGGACATCTACGTGAACCCCACCGGTCGCTTTGTCGTGGGCGGCCCCATGGGCGACACGGGCCTCACCGGCCGCAAGATCATCGTCGACACCTACGGCGGCTACGGGCGTCACGGCGGCGGTGCCTTTAGCGGCAAGGACTGCACCAAGGTCGACCGCTCCGCCGCGTATGCCGCGCGCTGGGTAGCCAAGAACGTGGTCGCCGCCGGTCTGGCCGACCGCTGCGAAGTCGAGCTTGCCTACGCCATCGGCGTTTCCAAGCCCCTCTCAATCATGGTCGACACCTTCGGCACCGCACATGTTGCCGAGGACAAGATCGTCGAGGCCGTAGAGAAGACCTTCGACCTGCGCCCGGGCGCAATCATCCGCGACCTAGACCTGCGTCGCCCCATCTACGAAAAGACGGCAGCCTACGGTCACTTCGGCCGCGAAGACGCCGACTTCACCTGGGAGAAGACCGACCGAGCCGAAGAACTCAAAGCAGCCTGCGGCCTGTAAGGTAACCCGAAAAGCTACAGCCAAAAACAACGCACCAAAAGAAGTACCGGCTCCAACCGGTACTTCTTTTTTATTTAAAGGTGGTGAAGATGAGCCGACCTGGGACATGGAATAGGTCACAGGCCGATAATTTTCGCAGCAGAGCGACTCCAACCATGTATCCTTAGTCCCGAGGGGCGGGGCATAAGGTCGATCGCGAGTTCCGCACGAGCCGGAGAGCACTTAATGTGCTCTCCGTGCGAGCAGGACTGTCCGAGCAGGCGACCTTATGCCCCGCCCCTCGGGACGACGAGCCACGTAAAGGAGCATCCATGGCAGGCAAGCCGCAAACACTAGCTACGACCTCGGCATTCGAGATCTTGGGCCCCGTCATGGTCGGCCCCAGTTCATCGCACACCGCCGGCGCCCTGCGGTGCGCCCAAGTTGCCGCCAGCCTGCTGGAAGGCCGCATCACTAAGGTTACCTTTGGTCTGTGGAACTCCTTCGCCCACACCTACCGCGGCCACGGCACCGACCGCGCGCTCGTCGCGGGCATTCTGGGCCTCGACACCGATGACGAGAACATCAAGCAGGCTTTCGGCCTCGCACGCGAGCAGGGCCTCGACTATCACTTTGAAATTAAGGGCGACGACGCCTCCATCCACCCTAACACCGTCGACATCGACATGGTCGACGCCACGGGCGCCACGGCGCAGGTTCGTGGCGAGAGCCTGGGCGGCGGCAAGATGCGCATCAGCCGCATCAACGGCGTCGGCGTCGACATCTCGGGCATGTATTCCACGCTCTTCGTGGCGCACCAGGACGTCCCCGGCGTGCTCGCCGCGCTCACCAACCTGCTCGCCTACGCCCACGTGAACATCGCTTTCTGCCGCACCTACCGAACCGAAGTGGGCGGCCAGGCCTACTCCGTCTTTGAGACCGACGGCGCGCCCGACGACACCGTCGTCCCCATGCTACGCAAGCTCGACAATGTCGATTACGCGACCTTTATCGAGCTCCCCGGTTCTGCCTCGTCGCTCTCCCCCGGCGTCTCGGCCAAGGAGATCTTCGACGACGGCGAGCAGCTGCTCGATGCGTGCGAGGAACTGGGGCTCAGCATCGGCGCCGTCATGGCCGTGCGTGAGGCGCGCCTGACCGGCGAAGCCCACGCCGTCGACGCCATGCGTCGCGTGCTCGACGTCATGCGCGAGGAGACCACGGCCCCCATCGCCAATCCGCAGCGTTCGCTCGGCGGGCTTATCGGCGGCGAGGCCAAACTCGTCGATGCCACCGGCCGCAACGATTTGAGCACGAGCCTGATGGGCGCCGTCCAGACCGACGCCGTGGCCCGCGCCATGGCCGTGCTCGAGCGCTCGGCCACGATGGGCGTAATCGTCGCAGCTCCGACGGCAGGATCCGCGGGTGTTGTGCCCGGCTGCGTGCTGGCGCTCGCCGATCGCCTGCAACTCGACGACGAGCAGGTCATGGACGCGCTCTACTGTGCAGCCGCCATCGGCCTCAACCTCACCACGAGCGCCTGCGTCGCCGGCGCCGAGGGCGGATGCCAGGCCGAGGTGGGAAGCGCGGCCGCCATGGCAGCCGCCGCGCTGGTGCAGATGCTCGGCGGCACGCCCGAGCAGGCGCTCGACGCCAGCTCCATCGCGCTGAGTAACCTGCTGGGCCTCGTTTGTGACCCCGTCGGGGGCCTCGTGGAGGTGCCCTGCCAAAACCGTAACGCCATCGGAGTGGCTGCGGCCTTTAGCTCGGCACAACTCGCCCTCGCCGGCATTAAGAGCCTGGTGCCGTTTGACCAGATGGCCCACGTCATGCTCTCGGTGGGTCACGCGTTGCCGGCCACGCTGCGCGAGACGGCAAAGGGCGGCATCGCGCAGGCTCCAGCCGCACTTTCGGCCTGTGCAAAATGCGGTGTGTGCGGATAGCGACAAAGAACGACCCAAAGGTGGGACATTTGTCCCAGCTCTTTCGAATGCCACCGTTTCCGTACCACAAACAGCAGGGCAATCGCTATAATGCATGCCCAGTAAAAACACGATGAGCCGCAAGGCGAAAATCGAAGGATATGCATACGATGTCGCAAAACGATCGAACTCAACTGATTCCCGATCCGCAGCAGCCGAGCAGGCACACCGGCGGCGTTCAGTCGCCGCGTCCTATCGCGCCGAGCCACGGTCAGCAGCGTGGTGCGGCAAACGCTTCCCAACGCCCGAACCAGCAGCGACAGCAGCGTCAGCAGCGCCAGGCAAACGGCAATGCGCCCAAGCAGCCACCAACGCACGCTCGAGGCGATCGCGGCCCCGCGCGCAAACCCGCCAAGAACAATAAGTCGGGCAAAAAGACGACGCTCTTTGTCGTCCTGGGTCTTATCGTCATTGTCTATATCGTAGGCATCGTAGCGTTTTCGCAGGTAGCCTACCCCAACACCACCATTGCCGGCGTCGACGTCTCGTTCTCCAACGCTTCGTCTGCCGCTACCAAGGTCAACTCGGCATGGAAGCACTATAAGCTCGCCGTGACAGGCGATGACTTTAGCTGGACCTATCAGCCCGAGTCCGATGAACCCATCGTCGACGGAGAAGCTGCCGCAAAAGAGATTATCAGCCACAACGAAGCCTTTGTATGGCCGGTCCGTCTTGTGGAATCCCTAAGCGGCAAGACCAAAACAACCGCTACCTCCAACGAAGTCGATCTTGATCAAGACGTCGACTTGTCCATGCTCTCCGACACCTTTGACCAAAAGCAGTTTGAGAAGGATCTGGGTGCTGCCATCGACGAGTTTAACGAGGGGCGTTCGGGCACGTTCGAGGCCAATAGCTCCTATGACGAGCAGGCAGGCAAGTTTACCGTCGAGAAGGCCCGCTCCAACGAAAAACTCAACCGCGAGCATGTCATTAAGTATGCCGAGCTCGAGCTTGCCTCGCTGGCCGAGACCGTAGATCTTTCCAAGCTCGGCAACGATGCCTATGAGCCGCTCAATGGAACGCTGACCGATGATCAGATTCAGGCCGCATGCGATGCCGCCAACAACTTCCTGGGCGTCAACGTGACCCTCAAGCTCAACGGCGAGGATGCCGGCAAGGTTGATGGCAGCTCCGTGTTGCAGTGGATCAGCTTTGCCGATCCGGCCAACCCCACGCTCGATACGTCGCAGATCAGTAGCTGGGCAGCCGAGCTCGCCAACGGCTTTAATACCGTGGGCTCCACTCGCTGGTGGACGCGCGCCGATGGCAAGCAGTGCGCCGTCGAAGGCGGCGACTTTGGTTGGTCCATCGACAGCAGCTCGCTCGCCAAGCAGGTCGAGGACGCCATTAACAACAAGCAGACCGGCGAGATCGAGATCAAGTACTCCCAGAAGGCCGACACCTTTACTGCAAAGGGAGAGCCCGACTGGAAGGCGTATATCGACGTCGACCTGTCCGAGCAGCACGCGCGCTACTATGACGAGAACGGTAATATCGTTTGGGAGGCCAACTTTATTTCCGGCAAACCGGGCGAAGACGCCACCCCCGAGGGCGTGTGGCAAATCAACAGCAACGACGGCGGCAGCACCCTGATCGGAGCCAAGGATCCCGAGACCGGTAAGCCCAAATACGAGAGCCCGGTGAGCTACTGGATGCCGTTTGAGGGCAACATGATCGGCTTCCACGACGCTACATGGCAAAACGACAAGAGCTTCGATAATGCCGAGTCCTATAAGTGGTGCGGCAGCCACGGCTGCATCAACCTGCGCCTGGCCGACGCCAAGGCACTTCACGACTGCATCAAAGTCGGCCTGTGCGTGGTTGTCCACTCGTAGGAAAACACGCCTTCACACAACGGGAAACTGACGCTCCAATCTAACAGTTCCGAAAGAATCCGCCATATGCGCCCGCCTCACGCGACGGGCGCATATACTTATTGAGGAACTTTCTATAAAGGAGACGCCATGTCGAATGTCCCCACGACCACCCCGGGCCCGGATGATACCGAGCGCACGCCCGAAGGTGCCACCGAAACGATTCCTCTGATTACAAACGTACATGCCGATAAGCAGAACGGGCGCGCGAACAATGCGGCCGAGATTTCCGATGAAGAGGCATACGCCAAGCTCAAGGCAAAACGTGCCGAACGTCGGCGCAAAAAGATGATTCGACGCGGTATTGCCGCCGGCGTCGTGTGTGCCATCGCGCTCATTGCCATTGTCGCAACCCTTGTTATCAATGCGCAGCCACAGGGCGATAGCGGTCCTGTGACCGATATGGTGACCGAGGGCACGTTTACCACAACGGTCGAGGCGAAAGGCCAGCTCAAACCCATTTCATCCTCAGTGGTCTCCCCTTCTGTCGACGGTACGGTCGATTCGATCAACGTGCAGGCAGGCCAATCCGTCAACGAGGGCGACGTGCTTATGACCATTAAAAACGACGAGCTCGATCGCAACGTTGCCGAGGCGCAGCGTGCAGTTGCAGCCGCTCAGGAAGACCTCGCCAACGCGCAGAAAGCCGCAGCTGCCGCGCAGGCCACCCCAACGACGGACGTCGAGGGAGCTTCCGCAGCGGCTGGCGTCTCCGCCGCATCGGCGGACACGAACGCCGTATCGGCCGCGCAGCGCAGCCTCGCATCGGCCCAGGCAAACCTCGACCAGGCGAACGCCAAGGCCGCCAGCCGTACGGTCACGGCCCCGAGCTCGGGCAGCATCGTGGAGCTCAACGCCAAGGTGGGCGCCACGGTAACAGACGGCATGATCATGGGCGAAAGCGATACGAGCGGCGGCAAGCAGTGCATGCAGATCGCCGACCTATCCAAGATGAAGGTGACCGTGCAGGTGGGCGAAAAGGACATCGCCAAGATCGCCGTTGGGCAGAGCGCCAACGTCACGTATCCCGCGTTTCCCGATATCGTGAGCCAGGGCACCGTCACGGCTATCGCGTCGGTGGCAAACTCCGACGCCGCCAACGGTGGCGGCGGCAGCGTAACCTTTAACGTCGACATCCTCATAGAGGCGCCCGACGCGCGCCTGAAGCCGGGCATGACAGCCGAGGTATCAGTGGTGACCGAGCAGCTCGACGACGTGGTGATGGTGCCGACGATGGCGCTCATGACCGAAGACGGCGAACACTATTATGTCAACGTGGCGACTGATGACGAGGGCAAGCAAACCCGTCGCGTGAAGGTGACCGTCGTGACGCAAAACGACAACGAAGCCGTAGTCGGTAAGACACAGGTCAAGCGCGACGACCAGGGCAACGAGATCAACCCCAACGTGCCGGTTACCAAGCTGCGCGATGGCGACACCCTCGTCATGGACACCGGAGCGGACGCAACGGCTGACGGCGGCTACAGCGCGGATTCGGGCAGTATGTCTGACGATGAGGGCATGTAATGCGTCCCGTTATCGACATCCGCAACGTGCACCGCATCTTTGAGAGCGAGGCAGGTTGCGCCCACATCTTGCACAACGTGAGCCTGGCGGTAAATCCCGGCGAGTTCGTCGCCATTACCGGCCCCTCGGGCTCGGGCAAATCAACGCTCATGAACATCCTAGGCTGTCTGGATAAGCCGACGGCGGGCGACTACTACCTGCAAGGGCTCAACGTGGCCGAGCTTGACGATGACGAGCTCACCGAAGTTCGCGCCTTGAGCATCGGCTTTGTCTTTCAGAGCTTCAACCTGCTGCCGCGCCTGTCGGTTATCGAAAACGTGATGCTGCCGCTGGCCTACACCAATGTGCCCCGTAGCCAGCGCGAAATGCGCGCCGTGCACGCGCTGCAGGCTGTCACGCTGCCCGTCGACCACTGGGACCACCGCATATCCGAGCTCTCGGGCGGCCAGATGCAGCGCGTCGCAATCGCGCGCGCCCTCGTCAATGACCCGCCCATCATTCTGGCCGACGAGCCGACGGGAAACCTGGACTCCGCTACCGGAGCGCTTGTGATGGAGACCTTCCATAAGCTCCAGAAGCGCGGCAAAACCATCGTGCTTATCACACACGACCCCGGCATCGCCGCCGAGGCCGACCGTGCCGTGACCATACGCGACGGTCGCATTCACGACGGCGCGTATATTCCACATGCACCGCGGACCCTGCGTGGCGCCGTAGATAGCCTGCCCATGATTTCCGCCTCCGCCAACCCGCCGAAAGGAGTGATGGCATGAGCGCCCGCGATCTCATCCAGGAAGCCCTTCACTCGCTCGAGGCCAACAAGGGGCGCAGCCTGCTCACCATCCTGGGCATTGTCATCGGCATCGCCTCGGTAATCGCCATGACTTCGCTCATCGGCGGCATCCAAAACAGCCTGGTCAACAGTCTGGGCCTCAATGCGGCACGCATGGTGCAAATCTATTCGTCGCAAGAACTCACCGAGTCGGACATCGAGAAGCTTCAAAAACTGGTGCCGCAGATAGAGCAGATCGGCATTGTCGACAGCGCGTATACCGAGTACAAGACCGGCGATAAAAGCTATACCGTCATGGCACAAGGTGTCGATAGCGACATGCTAGACGCCGTGGGGGCCAGCAAGCTCGTTGCGGGGCGCACCTATTCCCAGGCCGAGTCCCAATCAGGCTCGCGCGTGGCGCTCATCAGCCGCAACGGCGCCGATCAGCTTTACGGCAACGAACAGGATGCGCTGGGGAAAACCATCAAGGTGTCCAACGGCGAGGTGCAGATTGTAGGCGTGATTGATGGCGGCAGCGACTCCATGGGCTCGCTCACGCTGTATATGCCACGCGAAACCATCTCCGGGCTGTTTGGCGACGAGAATCCTTCATTCCCCAGCGTGACGGCACTTGCCGCCGAGGGCACGGACATGGATGAGCTTTGTAAGACCATCGATTCCAAGGTGCGCGCGATGAAGGGCATCGAGGAGGAGGATGAGTACGACAGTGTATCGGCGACATCCATGAAAAGCGCCATCGATGCACTCAACTCCTATATGGGCGCATTCTCGCTCATCATGGGCGCTGTCGCCAGCATCTCGCTGCTTGTCGGCGGTATCGGCATTATGAATATGATGCTCACCAACGTGACTGAGCGCATCCGCGAGATCGGTATTCGCCGTGCTCTGGGCGCCAGTCGTCGCAATATCACCGCGCAGTTTTTGGCCGAGTCTTCGGCATTGTGCATCACCGGCGGTCTGCTGGGTGTCCTGATTGGCTATCTGCTGGCCTGGGGCCTCGCGATGTTTGCCTCCGAATCCGGGATTCTTGGCGAGCTCGGTGCCAGCGGGCAAATCACACCGAGCTTTTCAATCGCCACGGTGCTGCTGGCCTTCGCCGTCTCCGTCGGCATCGGCGTAATCTTTGGCTTCTACCCCGCTCGACGCGCGGCAAAGCTCGACCCGGTGGAGTGCCTACGCCACCAGTAAGCCACCACCAACAAGTTGCGGTGAAATAGGGACTGAATATGCTATCTAGCAGCAAAAAGGGGGTGCGGACAGAAAGTTGGACCGCGGGGCGGTCCGGACTGGAGGTTCG
>CATWCP010000010.1 GCA_958349325.1 uncultured Collinsella sp. | reverse complement strand
TATCGGACACAGGGGCCGCAAGGGCCCTTACACCAACTTTCTCGACACTACCGGCCAGAAGGCCTATGCCCTCCTCTTTCAAGGCACATTGCTCGCTTAGGGGCGTTTTCGCTGACTTATGCTCAACCTGTGGCGCTTTTTTGGAGCGAGGGAGGGGTCCTACGACAGTTCGTCGGCTATTTGGTGCTCGTAGAAGGCTTCGATTACGGCGTTAAAGTCGTGGGCGAAATCTTCCATGGTTCCGCGCCAGGTGGCGCGTCCCGGTTTTCCTTGGCCAACATAGGCAGTTTGAATACCGCAGGCGGGGCTGGGAAAGTCGCGCTTGGGGTCGTTGCCCACCATAAGGACCTCGTGTGGCTCGAGCCCCATCACCTGAAGCTGCTCTAGATAGTAGGTGGCATCGGGCTTGCATCGGGTGGCGTTTCCCATGTGCGTCACGAGTTCAAAGGGGGCGTCGGCCAGGTCGCCCCAGCCCATGCGGCACTCGATGGCCCCCTGGGGAAAGCTGGGGTTGGTAAAGAGCGCACAACGCAGTCCAGCGTCCTGTACGGCCTGGAGCGCGGCGTGTGCGCCCGGCATGGCGTGGGCGTTGATGAGTTCGTCATTCTTGTACGGAAGAACTGCGCGCTCGTAGTAGGTAAACGCCTCGTAGATGATGGGATCGGAGAGGCAGATGCCGCACCTGCGTTCGACCTCGGTGCGGTAAAACTCAAGATTGGTGCGGTTATCCGTGCCGCTGCGGCGATTGGCGTTGAGGTCGACCAGGATGGTGCCGAGGCGTGCCATCGTGCCACCGCGACTGCGGCGCCCGATATCCGCGAGCATCGAAGAGACATCCTTAAAATAGCGAAGGATGAACGCGTTAAGGTTGATGCTAAGAAGCGTTTCGTCCATATCGAAAACGACTGCTTTGAGCACGCGGGCACCTTTCTCGAAAAATCGATCTAGAATCGTTGGCTCCGGATACTTTACCCCAAAGCCGAATGCCTGGCTGGTTATCGTCAAGTTGCGGAGACGAGTGTTCATAAGATTACGAAAAAGTCTCCACACGAGTAAAAAATCGCAGTTCACGCTTGAAATCGAACTCATTTCCCCGTAACCTATACGAACGTGATTGCATAAGCGTCACATTAGTATCTGTCGGCTCCCGAGTGTTCCTAAACGTTGTGTGCTTGTCGCACCCTTCTGTAGGTCCTAGCAATCGGGGCCCCGTAGTTCGAAAGGGGTCCACCTTTGAGTGAGATTCAGAACTCGTCCATTTTCTCTCTTGACGATGTCAACGAGGAGGAGATGAACAACCTCATCGACGGTACGATTACCGACTTTGATGAGGGCGATCTCGTTAACGGCACTGTCGTTAAGATCGAGCATGACGAGGTGCTCGTTGACATCGGATTCAAGTCCGAGGGCGTTATCCCGGTCCGCGAGCTGTCCATCCGCAAGGACGCTAACCCTGCAGACATCGTTGCACTCGGTGATCCCATCGAGGCTCTGGTTCTCCAGAAGGAGGACAAGGACGGTCGTCTGGTCCTGTCCAAGAAGCGTGCCGAGTACGAGCGTGCTTGGAACCGCATCGAGGAGAAGTTCAACTCCGGCGAGAACGTCGAGGGCGAGGTTATCGAGGTTGTCAAGGGCGGCCTGATCCTCGACATCGGCCTGCGTGGCTTCCTGCCCGCTTCCCTCGTCGACCTCCGTCGCGTCAAGGACCTCACCTCCTACATGGGCACCCGCATCGAGGCTCGCGTCATCGAGATGGACCGCAACCGCAACAACGTCGTCCTCTCCCGTCGCGTCGTGCTCGAGGAGTCCCGTAAGGCCGAGCGCTCCGAGATCCTGTCCAAGCTCAAGTCTGGCATGCGTCTCCAGGGCACCGTTTCCTCCATCGTCGACTTCGGCGCCTTCGTCGACCTCGGCGGTATCGACGGCCTCATCCACATTTCCGAGCTCTCCTGGAACCACGTCAACCATCCTTCCGAGGTTGTCAAGGTCGGCCAGGAGGTCGAGGTCGAGGTTCTCGACGTCGACCTCAACCGCGAGCGTATCTCCCTTGGTCTCAAGCAGACCACCGAGGATCCGTGGCGCGCACTGGTCAAGAAGTACCCCGTCGGCGCTATCGTCGAGGGCACTGTGACCAAGCTTGTCCCGTTCGGCGCTTTCGTCGATCTGGGCGAGGGCATCGAGGGCCTGGTGCACATCTCCGAGATGGCCAACAAGCACGTCGACCAGCCTTCTCAGGTCACCCACGTGGGCGACAAGGTTCAGGTCAAGGTCATGGAGATCGACCTCGACCGTCGTCGTATCTCCCTGTCCATGAAGTCCGCTGCTGAGACTCTGGGCGTCGAGATCGAGGTTACCCCGCTTCCTTCCGAGAAGAAGGACGAGGAGACCGACGCCGAATAAATCGGTTTGACGATCACTTGTTTTAAGGGATCCGTCCGCAATGGACGGGTCCCTTTTTGCATTTGCAGCCGAGGTACGCAATGCTGCCAGGGCTGTCCACAGGCTATTGGGTTGTCAGTGCATGAAAAATGCCGACATCCCGCCTCGGGGAGGAGGCGGGAACACACCGAGTAGACGGAGGGGTGTGGAGCGCGGTCGAGTCTCGACTGACGACGTTGCCCATCGACAGGACCATTGTAGCGCATGGCGGTTCTTGGTTTATCGTGTCGAGCGTTTGCGTTGTGCCATTGCCTGCGGCAACGGTGTGTTACACTCTTGCACTGCTGAGTGGGCCAGACGGTCGCGCGATGTGCTGCTTGCAGCACGCGTGAGGAAAGTCCGGGCTCCAGAGGGCGGGATGCCGGCTAACGGCCGGGCGGAGTGATCCGACGGAAAGCGCCGCAGAAAAGAAGACTCCCACCTGCGCCGCAAGGCGTAAAGGGAAAAGCTGAAACGGTGGTGTAAGAGACCACCAGCGTCGTGGCAACACGACGGCTTGGCAAGCCCCATCCGGAGCAAGCGCGAATAGGAACGCTATGGGCCGGCCCGGTCCGCGTTCGGGTAGCGTGCGTGGAGCTGCATGGTAACGTGCAGACAAGATAAATGACCGTTCACGACAGAACCCGGCTTACAGGCCCACTTGGCAACTATGTTGACGCTGCGAACCCGTCAGCGCGGCAATCTGCCTTACAAGCCTTCGGGCATGACCATAAGGTCAATGCCCTCGTCTTTCAAGGCACCTTGCTTGCGCTGACGGGTTCTCGCCTTCGACGGCGTCAGCTGGCCGATTTGGCGCTCATTCGTCGGTCGCCGCCATAAGGCGTACTCCCTCCTCTTTCGGGCCAAATCGACTCAGCTGACGCCGTCTCGCTGTCTTTGGCTGGTCATTGGCGTTGCCGTTCTATTTATCGGGGTTAACGGTACGGGCTTTGCCGTATTATTGAGGCTGTTTGTTGCTTTGCTTGTAGTTGAGGGGCTTTGTTGGACAGCTATTTTACTCTGCAATCGAATATTGAGGCTTCGGGCGAGTTTGTGGACCGCAAGAGCCGGTTTATTGCCCAGCTGGTCCATATTGAGTCCGAGGATGAGGCGAATGCCTTTATCGAGATGGTTCGCAAGCGTCATTACGACGCTCGACACAATGTTCCCGCGTGGATTTTAGTCGATGGACGCGAGCGCCAGAGCGATGATGGTGAGCCGAGCCGCACGAGCGGTATGCCGACGCTCGAGGTGTTGCGCGGCGCAGAGCTCAAAAATGTTTGCTGCGTGGTGACGCGCTATTTTGGTGGCACGCTGTTGGGACCTGGTGGCTTGGTGCGCGCCTATACTGCGGCGACGCAGGCGGCGGTGGCAGCTGCTCGGGAGGCCGGGCAGATTGTCGAGATGACGAGTGTCGTGCCTGTTGACGTGCATGTGGCCTATCCGCAGTATGAGCAGGTGCTTCGTTTGGCGCAGGATTCGGGTGCCAAGGTTTCGGATACCGATTACGCGGATGCCGTGACACTTCACCTGGTATTCAAAGCGGGGGAGCAGGAGCAATTTTGCGCCAAGATGCGCGAGCTTATGGCGGGGCGCGAAGAGATCGAGGTCGGCGCTCCCAAATTTGCCGAGTTCTAACGGCGACGGCCGGCGTTCTTTTGGATGGATCCCAAACGCGCCGGCCGTCGTTTTATGTTGCTGCCGTTTACTCGGCGAGCTGCTTTAGCACATCGCAGGCGATCTCGACGGCATCGTCGATGCAGCCGGGGCAGCTGCGGAGCGGACCTTTATCCGATCCGATGCCCTTGAGCGTGCCGCAGACGGTCGTCGTGTTCTTCTCGCCAAATCGCTTGGCAATCTCGCGCGACAGCTTGTAGGTCTGGCCTTTGGTCTTGGGGTTCTCCATGCCGTCGCTCATTACAAAGCCCATGATGGCAACAGCGCCCGAGATGGCGCCGCAGGTCTCGGTCATGCCACCCATGCCGGCGCCAAAGCCCTCGGTGAGGGTAAAGGCGGTCTGGGGGTCGAGCCCGACGGCAGGTGCGAACGTGCAGGCAACGGCCTGGGCGCAGTTAAAGCCACGGGCGTGGTATTCGGCAGCTTGAGCCTGGCAGGCGGCGGTGTCGAGCTGGGTGGTATCGATCTGCTTCATCGTTGTCTCCTTGGTCACGGTGTACCCGCCTATGGTACCCGTGACGGGGCATGTAATCATCGAGAGCTTCATGTATGCCTCATTTTTATCTATCGAACAAATGCCCAAGGCTTGAGATAAATACCCCTAATCAATTTGTCCCATAACCTACCTTGGGGATGGGTTGAGAGGGGTGCAGGGTAGCGGTATCGTGAACCGAATAAAACGTAACCCAGGCAAGGGAGCTAGATATGAGCGAGCAGACTATCGGTACTACATGTGTTCAGGGCGGCTATCACCCGGGAGATGCGGAGCCGCGCCAGGTGCCCATCTACCAGTCCACCACGTGGAAGTACGACACGTCCGAGCACATGGGCAAGCTGTTTGACCTGGAGGAGTCTGGCTATTTCTACAGCCGTCTGCAGAACCCCACGTGCGATTTGGTTGCCGCCAAGATCTGCGAGATGGAGGGCGGCACCGCAGCGATGCTCACGAGCTCGGGCATGGCTGCGAACTTCCTCGCGATTTTTAACGTGGCCGGTGCCGGCGATCACGTGGTCGCAAGCTCTGCCATCTACGGCGGTACCTACAACCTGCTCGCCCATACCATGGAGCGCATGGGTCTGACCTGCACGTTCGTTGCCCCCGACTGCACCGACGAGGAACTCGAGGCAGCCTTTGAGCCCAATACCAAGCTCGTCTTTGGCGAGACGATCGCCAACCCTGCCCTTGCCGTGCTCGATATTGAGCGCTTTGCCAAGGCCGCACATGACCACGGCGTGCCGCTGATGGTCGACAACACCTTCCCGACGCCCGTGATGTGCCGTCCCTTTGAGTGGGGCGCCGACATCGTTACGCACTCCACCACCAAGTACATGGATGGACATGCTGCGTACCTTGGCGGCGTGATCGTCGACCACGGTCAGTTTGACTGGATGGCCCATGCGGACAAGTTCCCGGGTCTCACCACGCCCGACGAGAGCTACCACGGCGTGACCTATGCCGAGAAGTTCGGTCGCGAGGGCGCCTTCATTACCAAGGCTACCGCGCAGCTCATGCGCGATCTTGGCCCCATGCAGAACCCGCAGGCGGCGTTTTTCTTGAACAGCTCGCTCGAGAGCCTGCATGTGCGCATGCCGCGTCATTGCGAGAACGGCCTGGCCGTTGCCAAGTTCCTGCAGAGCCATCCCAAGGTGCGCTTCGTGAGCTATCCGGGCCTGGAGGGCGACAAGTACTATGACCTGGCTCAGAAGTACATGCCCAACGGTACCTGCGGCGTGGTGAGCTTTGGCTTTAACGGTGGTCGCGCGGCGGCGGAGACCTTTATGAAGAGCCTCAAGCTCGCCCAGATTGCCACGCACGTGGCCGACGCCCGCACTTGCTGCCTGCATCCCGCTAATGCCACGCATCGCCAGATGAACGATGAGGAGCTCATCGCCTGTGGCATTTCCGCCGACATGGTACGCCTGTCGTGCGGCCTCGAGGACACGGCTGATCTGATTGCCGACCTTGAGCAGGCGCTCGAGCAGTGCTAGGCTAGCGTTCGTACAAGGTGCCGATGCCGGCAGAAAGCTTCGGCGACCTTTCGTTCCGATTCCGTAGGCGGGACCCCAATCACGGCTGTTTGCAGGCGATTGGGGCCCCGTTTTTTTGTGTTGCGCCACTCGAAAGGATGGATATGGAGAAAACCGCAGAGCAGCTGCGCCGCGAGCACATTGCCCTTGAGGGCGACACCCATGGCAAGAACAAGTGGGCGATTCTGTTTACCGTTCTCATCATGACGTTTATGGTGTGTCTGGATTCGACCGTCGTGACCGTGGCACTGCCCGTGATGCAAAAGGAGCTGGGCGTGGGCCTCGATCGCATTCAGCTGGTAAGCTCGGTGTATCTGCTTGCGACGTGCGTGGCTATGTTGCCGTTTGGCCGTCTGGGCGACGTGCGCGGCAAGGTGAATGTGTTCCAGCTGGGCGTCATCGTCTTTTCGGTCGGTTCGCTGCTGTGCGGCCTTTCGGCCTCGCTCGAGGTTCTTATCCTGGCACGCATTGTTCAGGGCGTCGGTTGCGCGGCAGCCATGGCTAACAACATGGGTATCATCACCGAGTCGTTTCCGGCGCGCGAACGAGGCCGTGCCATGGGTATCCTCGCGACCTTTGTGGCCCTTGGCATGATGTGTGGCCCCGTGCTCGGCGGCATGCTGGTGGCAAGCTTTCCCTGGGAGAGCATCTTTCTCATCAACCTGCCCATTGGCGTGATCTCGTTTATCGTGGGACTCTACACGCTGCCGCATGTTAAGCCGGAGGCCTGCGAGCGCGCCATGTCCCTTGCCGAGGCCGCTCGTCGTTGCTTTGCAAATTCGGCCTTCACCATCAACCTTGCCTGCATGCTCATTGTGTTCGTTGGTATTGGCGCATCCGAGTTTATTCTGCCGTTCTATTTTCAGGACGCCCACGGATTTGGTTCTGACATTTCCGGCCTGCTGTTTTTGGCGCTGCCGATGGTGAATGCCTTTATCGGACCGCTTTCGGGTACGGTTTCGGACCGTGTTGGCTGCGAGGGCCCCACGGCGGTCGGCCTGGGCGTGTACGTGTGCGGTCTCTTTGCGGTAAGCACGCTCGGCGAGCACTCTTCTATCCCCGTGATCGTGTGCTGCGTCGCATTTATGTCGTGCGGTACGTCGATTTTCCAAAGCCCCAACAACTCGCTGTACATGGGCTCGGCTCCGCGCGAGGCGCTCGGCTTTGCGGGCAGCCTGGGTAGTTTGGCACGCTACGCCGGCATGGCAGTGGGCATTACGGCGGCGTCGCATATCCTGTATGGGCAGATGAGTGTGGCGATGGGCGAGGCCGTGACCAGTATTGTTGCAGGTCGTCCGGATGTGTTCCTGTTTGGTTTTCGCTCGGTGTTCTACGTGTTGATGGCTGTGGCCGCTGTGGGCTTTGCGCTCGCCATGGTGCGTTTGGTGAGGATACGCGTCCGCCATTAGCTTGTGGAAGCAGGCTTGCCACGAATCGGCTCATCTACTGGTCTTGCGGCTTTATGGTGCGATGCGGCTTGTGGGACGGGCGGGGGTCGGTCCGTGGTAGACTATCGAACAACGTTTATTAATCGCGCGGTATCGTTACCGCGAGAAGGGGTTGCGCCATGCAGGAGCTTGAGGATCGTATTCGCCATGACGGCATCGTAAAGGCCGGTAACGTCCTTAAGGTTGACGCCTTCCTCAACCACCAGTGCGACGTTGAACTGTTTGACCACATGGGTGCCGAGTGGGCCCGTCTGTTCGAGGGCGTCGAGATCAACAAGATCCTGACAATCGAGGCTTCGGGCATTGGCATGGCTTGCATCGCGGCTCAGCATTTTGGTGGCGTGCCGGTGGTCTTTGCCAAGAAGGCGCAGTCCATTAACCTCGACGGTGAGCAGTATGCCACGACCATCTACTCCTTTACCAAGCAGAAGGAGTACCCGGTCATCGTTGGCAAGCGCTTCCTGTCCGAGGGCGACAAGGTCCTGATTATCGACGACTTCCTGGCCAACGGCTGCGCGCTCGAGGGTCTTATCAAGATCTGCGAGGCTGCGGGTGCCGAGGTGTCTGGTATTGGCATTGCAGTGGAGAAGGGCTTCCAGGGCGGCGGCGATAAGCTCCGCGAGCGCGGCTTCCGTGTTGAGAGTCTGGCCCGTATCGCCGATATGGACTGCGAGACCGGCGAGATCACCTTCGCCTAAGCGCGCAACACAAGCGATTGGTATGCGATGTGACAAAGGGACTTTCCCTTTGTCACATTTTTTGTATGAGGGGAGGTGTTGATATGGATGAGAACACGATGGGATGGCGTGAGTATGCGCGCTATGCCGAGATGTCGGTCGAGGAGCTGGCGCACGATTGCGAGGTACAGGTGTTTCGCGCGACGGGTCCGGGTGGACAGGGCGTGAACACGACGGACTCGGCGGTGCGCATGAAGCATATCCCTTCGGGGATTACCGTGACGGCGCGCGAGAGCCGCAGCCAGTTCCAGAACCGTGCAAGCTGTCTGCGTAAGCTGAGGGCAGAGCTTGAGCGTCGTGGCCGTCCGCCGCGCCGACGCGTAAAGACCAAGGTGCCTCAGCGCTCTCGCCAGCGCAGGCTCAACGACAAACACTTCAACGCCATTAAAAAGGCCAACCGTCGTAAACCGGGCAGCGACGAATAGCCTCCTCATAAGTTGCGGTGAAATAGGGACTGTTTTGCGGTTTTAACTGCATAAACAGTCCCTATTTCACCGCAACTTAGGTGGGGCTAGCGGGTGGGGTGCCAGACGTGGAGGGCGCCGGCGAGGATGTCGACCTCGATGCGCGAGGCGACAACGGGCTCGCCGTCGGCCTGAATGGGGTAGTCGGGCTCCTCAAAGGTGAGCTCGGCATGGCGACAGCGGCGCATGCGAACCGGCGGCAACTTGGTATGGTGGCCGTCCTTGGCCGAAAGGAACATAGGCAGGGCAACCGCGCGCGGAACGGGGCCGCAGGCGTAGCAAACGTCGAGGATGCCGTCGCACGGGTCGGCGTCGGGACAGATGCGATAGCCCGAACCATAGGTGGGCCCCAGCTGGATGGCCATGATAATCGCGCGCACGCGCTCGGCTGGCGCGCCATCAAAGCTGATGGTCATGGGGTAGTTGCGGTAGCGCAGGCCAAACTGCTCAAGTCCCGATAGGGTGTAGAGCGGAGCGCCGGCGAGGCCCGTCTTTTTGCGCAGCTCGGTGGTGCCCAGGCCGATGGCGGCATCGATGCCGACCGAGAGCGTCTGGTCGTAGTACTCAACGGTAGCCTCGCCGCTGCCGCTCGCAGGGCTCCACGAGCGAATGCGCCCGATGTCCTGACGCTGCAGCTCACAGGTGAGCAGCGCGCCAAAATCCTTGCCGGAGAAATCGTCGATGCCGAGCGTCTGGGCAAAATCGTTGCCGGAGCCCACGGGCAGGACGGCAAGAGCGGGGCGGGCGTCCTCCTTTTGCGTCATAAGCCCGTTGACGACCTCGTGGATTACGCCGTCGCCGCCGAGTGCGATAACGGTGCGATAGTCCGTTGCCTGGGCGGCCAGCTCCTTGGCGTGTCCCATGCGCTCGGTTAGCACCAAGTCAAACTGGGATGCGCGTGCAGTCATGTCCAAAAAGCGTTGCAGGCGCTCGGCAACTTCGTGCGCCGCACCCGACTGGGCGGCTGGGTTGGCGATGATGAGCGTGCGGCCAAAATCAGTTGCGTGCATGGGGCGACTCCCGGCGTGTGACATGGCAGTGCGGTCGCGCTCAGGTCGGATTGCCCCCGATTGTGGCTGCACGGCGAATACTAGCGTCTACTCTATCAGGTCGTTGTGGCGCTCGATAGCATCCGCTACCGTACCGCCCTCATCCACAATAAGCGAACGGCGCTTGGGCGAGATGATGCGCTGGGCGGGGTACACGCCGCGGTGTCCGGCAGTTAGGTAGCTGATAAAGGCCACGATGACAAAGAACCCGGCTGCCGTGCCGTGGAACAGGTCGATGGCCATCATGCAGGTGGTGATGGGCACGTTGAGGCCGGCACAGAACACGCCGAGCATGCCGAGAGCCGCCAGAAAACTGGGGTCGATTCCGACGAGGCAACCGATCCAGCCGCCGAGCGCCGCACCGATGCCAAACAGGGGCGTGACCTCGCCGCCTTGGAAGCCCGCACCCAGGGTAAGCGCTGTGACGACCAACTTGATGGCTGCGTCTGCCAGGGTGGTGTTGCCGGCAAATCCGGCGCCGGAAAGCCACGTGGAAAGGCCGGCGTAGTCCCAGGCGTCGAGGAGGGCATAGGCGGCCAAAACCACGAGTGCGCCTATGAGTGCGCGAACGAGGTAATTGGTGATAAAGCGACCGTACAGGCTCTTGACGGTTCGAACTGACCAGGCAAAGAGGCGTGCCGTCAGACCGAAGATAATGGCGCTGATAACAACGATGACAACCGTCCGTGGTGTCATGTTGGGAACGCTGGCGATAACATTCGCCTCGTACTCGGTACCCAGGGCGAGTGATGTAAAGTAGCCGGTAAACGAGGCGACCAGGCAGTAGATGCCCGCGGTGTAGTCGATCTTGCCGATAAAGCACATCTCCATGCCAAAGAAAGCTCCGGCAAGGGGCGAACCGAATACGGCGCCAAAGGCCGACGAGATGCCGGCGAGCATGAGGTCGTGGTGGTCATGCTTTTTAAGGTGGGCGAGGCTCGAGATGTTGCTGGCGATGGTGCCGCCAATCTGAACCGCGGCTCCCTCGCGACCGGCCGATCCACCCGTTAGGTGCGTGAGCGTGGAGCAGACGAAGGTGAGGACGGCCATGCGCATATGGATGAGGCGTGTGCCCAGAGCGGAGTCGATGACCAGGTTGTTACCGCGTTTGGCGGCAAGACCGTGGTTTTTGTACACCCATGCGGTGGCAACGCCCACAACGGGAAGCAGTGCGTAAATCCACGCATGGTGCTCGCGATAGTCGGTGGCGATATTCAGCGAGGCCAAAAACGCCCAAGCGGCAACGCCCATGGCGAGCGAGACAATGACGACGAGCGCGAGCAACTTGGCGCTCGCGAGTAGGTTGCGGGCGTTGCGGCGCGTGTCGGCAGCCAAGAGATGCTCGGAGCGGGTAAGTTGATGCCTGCCTGCCGTGATGACGTCGTTCAGGGAGAAAAAGCCGCCATCGTCGAGCGGCTGGGAATGATCCTGCGTTTCGTTTGCGCTTTCGGGTTTGTCGTTATGAGCCATACGTTCCTCTTTTAGATTGCAACGCAAGCATTATAAAACGCGGTAAACGCGACGAGCCGGTGGGTTGGTTTCCATTCTGTTTCGCGGCCTACAACCGACAGGTGTATTTGCGGGTACAGGCCGAGTCGCGGTCGTGCGTCGGGGGATTATACTGAGACAAGCATAAAGAATCGGCGCCCCTGTTGTGCGCCGTGACATTAAGAGGTGCATATGGCAGAGAAACTCATTCCGCTGGATGACGCACAGTCGATTGTCCTGTCGCACGTTGCTCCGACGGATCTCATCGAGATTCCCGTGTGGCAGGCGGCTGGTTTTCCCTTGGCCGAGGACGCGGTGGCCGATATCGACATCTCGCCGTTTGCCAACAGCGCTATGGACGGATATGCCGTGCGCTCGGCGGACTTGGCGCAGGCGTCTGGTGAGGCGCCGGTGACGCTCGACGTTATCGGACACGAGGCTGCAGGCCATGTGTTTGAGGGCGTGGTCGGCGTGGGCGATGCGGTCCGCATTATGACGGGCGCGCCGGTGCCCGAGGGCGCGGATGCCGTGGTGAAATACGAGATTGTCGAGGTACTTGACGGTGACGGCAACGAGGGCTCGCACGTGAGCTTCTCGGCACCTGCCAAGGTAGGGGAGAATGTTCGCTCTGCCGCCGAGGAGGCCCATGCCGGTGACGTCGTGATGCGTGCTGGAGAGGTTGTGGCCCCGGCGGGCGCGGGTCTGCTGGCAAGCGCCGGGTATGCAAGCGTGAAGGTGCACGCCGCGCCGCGCGTGGGCATTATCTCGCTGGGGACGGAACTGGTCGCACCGAGTAAGGTACCGGCGCGCGGTCAGATTCGCGACTCCAACTCGTCGGCGTTGATGGCCGAGGCACTCGATGCCGGCGCCGAGCCCGTGTTCTACGGCATTGCGCCCGATGATGAGCGGGCGATTGCCGAGCTGGTGCATCGTGCCGTGCAGGAGTGCGATTTTGTCATTACGAGTGGTGGCGCCTCGGCGGGCGACTACGACTATGTGACGGCGCTCGTCCGGCGCGAGGGCGAGGTGCTGTTTGACCGCATCTCGATGCGCCCGGGCAAGGCCATCACGTTTGGCTTGCTCGCAGGTAAGCCCTACCTGGGACTTTCAGGCAATCCGGCCGCGGCGTATGTAGGCTTTGAGATGCTTGCCCGTCCGGCGATTCGCAAGATGCGCGGCTTTGCCGAGGGCGTGCGTCCCGTGCAGCGGGCGACGCTCACGCACGGCGTGAAGAAGCGCCAGGACCGACGCTTCTTCGATCGCGCCACGGTTTTGCGCGACCCCGAGACCGGTGAGTTGTTGGTGACCGAGGCCAAGACGCAGAATTCGGCGCTGCTTGGAACTATGCAACGGGCCAATTGCCTGCTGCGTATTGACGAAGGACCGTGCGAGCTCAAGGCGGGCGACGTCGTGGATGTCGTGCGTGTCGACCTGCCTGAGGGCACGGCGCTATAGGAGAAATGCTATGGAGTTGAAGATTTCGATTGTGACGTGCTCGGATACGCGTGATCTTGCCCAGGACGAGGCTGGAGCCGCACTCGAGGAACTTATCGAGGCGCAGGGCTGGACGGTCGCCTCACATGTGGTCGTGCGCGACGACGCCAGCGAGATCGGTGATGCCATTGCGGAAGCCGCCGATGAGTGCCACGCCAATGTCGTGCTTACCTGCGGCGGCACGGGGCTTTCGATGCGCGATGTGACGCCCGAGGCGACGCGTGCCGTCTGCGGCCGCGATGTGCCGGGCATTGCCGAGGCGATTCGCGCATACTCGATGACCAAGACGCGCCGCGCTATGCTCTCGCGCGCCGTGTGCATGCAGCGTGGGCATACGCTTGTCATCAACTTTCCGGGATCCACGAAAGCGGCCCGCGAAAGCTGGGAGGCCGTGAGCGATCAGCTGGAGCATGCGGCCCAAATGACGGCGGGCGGCGGGCACGCCAAATAAGCGCACTACCTGCGGCGGAGCGACCTTACGGGCTGCTCCGCCTTTTTTATGCACCGACAGCGCGGCCGTCTCGGGGTTATCGGTAAAAGAAATTTATTAGACGAGAAGTAATTATCACAAACATTATTCGCAGCGAAGTATAATCTAGTAACAGAATAAAGCCCGCGGTGGGGTGCCCGGGCATAGCGTTCGAAAGGGCTGAACATGTTCGATATGGTTTCTCGCCGCGGATTCGTCTCGCTTTCTGCCGCCGCTGCTGCCGGCCTTGGTCTTGCCGGCTGTTCGGGCAACAAGACGTCCGAGCCCGCTGGTTCCGATGCCGGCTCCGCCAAGTCTTCCTCTAAGAAGAAAGCTGTCGAGCTGCAGGTCTTTGCCGCCAACTCGCTCGAGAAGGCGCTGCCCGAGGTTCAGGAGCTTTACACCGAGCAGACCGGCACCACGTTTGCCGACACGCAGTTTAAGGCGTCTGGCGACCTTGTCGAGCAGATGCGCGCCGGTGCCGCCGTCGACGTGCTCATCACGGCCTCCAAGGGCACCATGGACGACGCCGAAGCCGCCGAGCTCGTCGATGCCGACACGCGTGAGGACATGTTCGTCAACGACCTCGTGATCATTCGCGCCGAGGGCTCCGATACTAAGGTCGAGGCCATACCCGACGTCGCGAATCTGGACGGTAAGATTGCCATCGGCGACGCCAAGACCGTCCCCGCCGGCAAGTACGCCAACCAGGCGCTGGCTTCCGTGGGCCTCTATACCGGTACCGAGGGCGACGACGGCGAGTACGCGCCCGAGCTCGCCGACAAGGTGGCCCTGGCCGACAAGGTCGGCACCGCTGCGTCTTACGTCTCTACAGGCGACTGCGTGGCCGGTTTTGTCTACAGCTCCGATATCTTCCGCTACGATGGCATCGAGGAGGCCTTCGTGTGCCCCGAGGATTCGCACAAACCCATCGTGTATCCGGGTGCCGTTGCCGAGAGCTCCGAGCACGCCGACGAGGCCAAGGCGTTCATCGACTTCTGCCTGTCCAACAAGAAGGCGCAGAAGATTTGGGCCAAGTACGGCTTTGAGCTTTCCGCGTAGTGCGGCTTGGCGCGATAATTCCATCGTTTTGTGTTTCACTCCGTCCTTGTATTCGCTTGGAGCTTTTCGTGCTTAATAGATTCCGCATGCTTGTCGCCTGTGCTTTGACCTTCGCGCTTTGCTGGGTGCCGGGATTTGCGTTTGCTGGGGACGCTGAGGACGGGGCCCAGGTTGCTGCGACCGCCCATGGGCTTTCCTATGGGATCGAGGGTTTTGAGCGGTTGGCCAAGGGGACCGCTCGTGCCATGGAGGGCCAGCCTGAGGGCTATCGGTTTCCCGTTGACGAGGACGTGGACCTTGTAGTGGCACCTGCTGCCGATCGCGTTGTGGTGTGGATGTCGCCCAAGGCGGTCGAGAAGTATGGGTTGGATCCCCGGGACAACGAGTGCGTATCGGGTCTCAAGGCCCTCGTCTGTGAGCTCGACAGCGCAAACTGCATGGGAGGTGCGCAGCTAGGGGACGTGGAACTTCCTTGGTATGTCACGGCGGAAACAACGTTTGATGCCGGCGGGTATACCTATGGCTTTGACGAGCGCGGTGCGGATGGGGACCGCTATGTGGTGATTGCATCAGCCTCTGGTGATGCCAAAGGCGGCGCGCGTTGGCTTGATAGCGCTCAAATGGTAGAGGCATCGTCCGTCGTGTTGCGGGATGAGCAGGGGCCCTTGACCTCTCTGGCCTCCTTTTTGGGCGACATCGACTATCGCCCGTTTTGGGTGTCCATAAAAACGAGCGGCCTTGCCCTGTTGATCTCCTTTGCGCTGGGCCTGTTTGCCGCGTGGAAGACCATGGGTACCTCGAGTCGCATCAAGGGCCTGCTCGACTCGGTCTTTACCATTCCCATGGTGCTGCCGCCCACGGTCTGCGGCTTTCTGCTCCTCATGTTGTTTGGCCGCTCGACCGGGGTCGGTCGGTGGCTTATCGCGCACGGCGTCTCGATCGTCTTTACGTGGCCGGCGGCGGTAATCTCTGCCGTGGTGGTGTCGTTCCCCCTGGTCTACCGTACGGCGCTCGGAGCCTTCGAGAGCCTCGACACGCAGATGCTCGATGCGGCGCGCACACTGGGCTGGTCAGAGCGTCGCATCTTTACCAAGCTTATGATGCCGCTCGGCTGGCCCTCGATTGCCGCCGGCACGGTGCTCGCCTTTGCCCGCGCGATGGGCGAGTTTGGCTGCACCCTGTTCTTTGCGGGCAACTACGCCGGTATTACGCAGACCATCCCCATCGCCATCTACTTTGAGTGGATGGGAGGCAACACGTCGGTGGCTCTCTTTTGGGTCGTCGTCGTGATCGTGTTCAGCTTCCTGGTCATCCTGTTCATCAACATGTACACCGCTCATTCGCAAAAGTATCGCGAGCGGGGCCTTTCCCGTGCGGAGCGCAAACGGGCCAAAGATCTCGCCGGACAGGGCGATTCGCTTGACCCGGCGGGCGGCGATGCCTTGCGTATCGATCGCGAGGCGCTGACTGAGCTTATGCGCGATGATGCGGCGCCGCAGGGAGGTCGATAGGTCATGTCACTCGTTTTGGATATCAAAAAGCACTATCCCGGGTTTATGCTCGACATGCAGCTTGAGGCCGGCGAGGAGCGTGTGGCGCTGCTCGGTGCCTCCGGATGTGGCAAGAGCTGCACCTTGCGCTGCATTGCCGGTGTGGAGACGCCCGACGAGGGCAAGATCGTCGTCAACGGCGTGACCTTTTTTGACTCTGCGGCGGGCATCAACCTGTCGCCCCAGGAGCGAAAATGCGCCCTGCTGTTCCAAAACTATCAGCTGTTTCCCAACATGACGGTGGCCGATAACGTATGTGCCGGCGTAAAGGACGCGGGCGACGCCGCGGCGCGCAAAAAGCTTGCCGAACGCTACCTGGGCATTTTTGGCCTGGCCTATTTTGCCGACCGCTATCCCGCGCGACTCTCGGGCGGCCAGCAGCAGCGTGTGGCCCTTGCTCGCATGGTGGCGGCGCACCCAGGCATCTTTATGTTCGACGAGCCCATGAGCGCACTCGATGCGTATCTCAAGAGCGCCCTCGAACAGAACATGCTCGACCTGTTCGATGTATGCAACCGCACCGTGCTCTACGTGAGCCACGACATCGACGAAACGTGCCGCCTGTGCCAGCGCATTTGCGTGATGCATAACGGACATGTCGAGGAGATCGGCTCCGTCGAGGACGTGGTTCGCCGCCCGCATACGCTGGCGGCACTGCGCCTGACGGGCTGCAAGAACACAAGCCGCGCGCGCAAGATCGGCGATGAAGAAGTTGAGGCCCTCGACTGGGGCATGACCTTTAACGTGGGTCGCGAGGTTCCCGATAATGTGGCGTACCTGGGCATTCGCGCAAGCTACTTCCATGTTGACAATCGCGCGGAGCGGGGCCGTAACAGCTATGATTTGCACGTGGCCCGAGTGAGCGATTCACGCTTTGAGCGCCTGGTGCTGTTGGACGTGCCGCGTACTGATGCGCCCACGCGTCTGCAGTGGAAGGTCAACAAAGTGAACGTAGCTGCCGACGGGCTGCCGCAGGCCGACGAGACCCTGCGCATGCACTTCGATGCGAGTAGGATCCACTTGGTTTGTCGATAGCGCCGGGTAATGCCGTCGGGGATATAAGCCTCGGCGGCTTTGTCTTGCCGCTCGCCGAATGAGGAATGACAAACTCTTATCAATAAAGATAATTATTTATTAAACGACGGCACACGACGCTGTCGTACGAATGTCAACGGCGTTCGCATGGTCGATGACCGCTGATATAGTTGACCTCAACTTGTAAAGGAGGGTGCGCACATGCCGCAGACGACATACATTCGCCGCGTTGCCGCGCGCGCCCTGTATATGGCTCGGAGCCGCATATGAGCAGGTATGTTCACGGCTCCGGGAGAGACGACGCACAACTAAATAATCGACCTCAAAGCGGGTTCCCCAAAATTCCGGGTTTGAGCACGGCTGGGTTTTCGCCACCCACCGTGCAGAAATACCGTAGCTATTCATTTTTGGTTCGAGAGGGGAACCGTCATGGCTGAAGAATTCGATTTCCATCCGATGTGGGAGAGCCTCGGCATGAATCTTGCCGACCACGACATGCTGCTGGGCGCCGTGGGCCAGATGTACGGCGATATGTTCCTTACGCAGAACAATCGCCCCAAGTCCACGTCCTACCTGGACTTTGTGGCCACCAACATCCACAGCGGCCGTATTAAGGAGATGCTTGACAAGAAGGAGGCCGGCGAGGCCACCAAGATCGTCGGTTCGTTCTGCGTGTACGTGCCCGAGGAGATCGTACTTGCCTGTGACGGCATCCCCGTGGGCCTGTGCTCGGGTGCCGATTGGGCGACCGACAAGGTCGAGGAGCATCTGCCGCGCAACACCTGCCCGCTCATCAAGAGCTTTGCCGGCTTTAAGCTGGGCGAGGTCTGCCCCTACATTGAGTCGAGTGATCTGGTGGTGGGCGAGAACACCTGCGATGGCAAGAAGAAGGCCTACGAGTTCTTTGCCACGCAAAAGAACATGTACGTCATGGATATTCCCAACGTGCATGACGAGTCGACGCTCGTGACCTGGAAGGCCGAGGTTAAAAAGCTTGCCGCCAAGATTGAGGAAGAGTGTGGCGTCAAGATTACGCCCGAGCGCCTGAAGGCTGCCATCCACGCCGTCAACGAGAAGCGTCGCGCCCTGCAGCGCCTCGCTGCCACGCGCGCTGCCGACCCGGCGCCCATCAGCGGTCTCGATAGCCTGCTGACCGTGCAGGCCGCCTTTATGGATGACACGCCGCGTCTGACCGGAGCCATCAACGAGATGGCGGCTGAGTGCGAGCAGCGCGTCGAGGCCGGCGAGGGCGTGGCGCCCAAGGGGACCAAGCGCATCCTGTACACCGGCACGCCCATGGCCGTGCCCAACTGGAAGCTGTTCAACCTCATCGAGAAGGCCGGCGGCGTCGTGGTGGGCGAGGAGTCCTGCACGGGCTCGCGCTACTACAAGGACCTGGTCGACGAGTCCGGCGAGACGGTCGACGAGATGCTCGATGCCATCGCCGAGCGCTACTTTAAGATCAACTGCGCTGTCTTTACGCCCAACGACCAGCGTATGAAGGACATTGTCCAGATGGCCAAGGACCTGCATGCCGACGGCATCGTCGACGTGGCCCTGCAGTTCTGCACGCTCTACGAGATGGAGTCGTTTGCCGTGGAGAAGGCCGCTGAGGAGGCGGGCATCCCGTTTATGCACATCACGACCGACTACGCCGGCGAGGATGCCGGTCAGCTCCAGACCCGCATCGAGGCCTTCCTCGAGACGATTTAGCCGCACCTGCGCCAAGCTGCGCCGCCGGGTGTTCCTATCCACGCAATAGGGATTTCTCTGTTGTCATGCCGGTTGGTGTCCGGATGCACCGCAGGGCGCCGATTGGCTTCGCATAGCTGCCGGGGCGGGGATTTCTGCCGTCCCGACAGATTCTATCCGTTTGTTCAGACACGAAAGGAACTCAATGAACAACGACCTTTTCAAGGCGGGCGTTTCCCGTCGCGGTTTTCTGACCGGCTCCGCTGCCCTGTGCGTCATGGCGGGCCTCGGCCTCACCGGCTGCGGCGGTTCGGGCGCCGAGAGCGGTAGCGCCGCTGCCTCCGGCCAGGATGTGGAGTATCGCGACGAGCTGCAGATCGCGTTACCGGCGAGCCCGGACGGTCTCGATCCGCACACCACGTCGTCTCTTGTGACCATGGACATCATCTGCAACGTCGTCGAGCCGCTCTTTGGCCTCGATAGCGACTACGAGCCCCAGCCCGTGCTGGCCAAGGACTATAAGGTCTCCGACGATGGCCTGACCTACACCATCAAGCTGCGCGAGGGCGTCACCTTCCACAACGGCAAGGAGTTTGGCTCCGAGGACGTCGTGGCCTCGATGAACCGCTGGCTCACCGTCAACGACCGCGCCGCGAGTCTGCTGCCCGGCGCCACCTTCGCCGCTTCGGGCGACCACGAGGTCACCTGCACGCTGACCGAGCCCGCCATCGACTTTCTGATCATCCTGGGCAACCACTCCCAGTATCCGGGTATCTTCCCCTCTGAGGTCATCGAGGCCGCGGGCGATACCGGCGTGACCGAGTACGTGGGTACCGGTGCCTACAAGTTTGTGGAGTGGAAGCAGGACCAGTACGTCCATCTCACCCGCTACGAAGACTATGTCGCCGCTCACGGCAAGGCTTCGGGCTACACCGGCAAGGTCTCCGCGCCCACCGAGGACATCTACTATCAGTTCGTGACCGAGGCCTCCACGCGCGTGAGCGGGTTTGAGACCGGCGAGTACGATATCGCTGGCGAGATCCCCACCGAGAACTACCACGACTTCGACGGCAACGACGACGTTAAGCTCTACACCCATAATGCCGGCGTTCTGACCGCCTTCCTCAACATGAACGAGGGCGTCTTCGCCGACGAGGAGATCCGCAAGTGCGCCCTCATGGCTATCGACTGCGAGGCGGCCGCTCTTGCCGCCTATGGCGAGAAGGAGCTCTTCAACATCGATCCCAACCTTGGCAACCCCGAGAACGCTCAGTGGGCGACCGACGCGGGCAAGAAGTACTTCAACCAGGCCGACGCCAAGGCCGCCAAGAAGGCTCTGGCCAAGACCTCCTATGCCGGTGAGACGGTCAAGCTGCTGACCACCCCCGACTACAAGGATATGTACAACGCCACCGTCGCGCTGCAGGAGCAGCTCGAGAAGGCCGGCTTCACCGCCGAGGTCGACAGCTACGAGTTCGCGACCTTTATGGACATCCGCTCCAGCAAGCCCGAGCAGTGGGACCTTTTTGTGGCCTCCACCAACTACAAGCCCATCCCGGCCCAGTCCCTCTCGGTCTCCAAGGCCTTCTATGGCCTGTCCGACGAGAAGGCGCTCAAGCTCGTGGCCGAGACCCGCACCGCCAAGGACACCGACGCCGCGGCCAAGAAGTGGGCCGAGGCTCAGGAGCGCCTCTATGAGATCGCCGTCATCGAGCCGCTTTGCCACTACGCTTCCATCACGGGCACCCAGGCAGACGTCGAGGACGTCGAGGTGCTCGACGGTGCCATCGTTTGGAACGCCAAGCGTCCGGAGTAATGCAATAGATGGCGTGGCGGCTGGAGGGGTCTGGTCCCCTGTGGCCGCCACGCCCCGTCCACGTTCAGAGGGGAAATAGACGCCTCGCATGTTGAAGTACACGCTCAAACGTATAGGCGCGATGGTTCCGGTGATGCTCATCATCTCGGTCGTCGTGTTTTTGATTATCTATCTCACACCGGGTGACCCGGCCTCTTCGATGCTCGGCATGGAGGCTTCGGCCGACCAGATCGAGCGCGTCAACGATAGCCTGGGACTCAACGAGCCGCTGCCGCAGCGCTACGTTGAGTGGATGGGCGGCGTGCTTACCGGCGACCTGGGCGATTCGTATTTTATGCGCCAGCCCGTCACGCAGGCGATCGCCGAGCACTTTGGTCCCACGCTATCGCTCGCGCTTCTGGCACAGCTCATCGCGCTGTTGATTGCACTGCCCTGCGGCGTCGTCGCTGCCCTCAAACATGGGTCGCGCACCGACGCGGTCTTGCGTGTCGTTGCTCTTTTGGGCGTGGCGATACCCGGCTTTTTGATGGCGCTCATGCTTATGTGGCTGTTTGCCGTCACGTTGCGTGTGTTCCCGGTGGCCGGCTATGCGCCTCTATCGAAGGGCTGGTTCAGCCATTTACGCTATCTTGCGTTGCCGGCCATATCGCTTGGATGCGTGCAGGCGGCCCTGCTCATGCGCATGACCCGTTCGAGCGTTATCGAGGCTATGCAGCTTGACTGCGTCAAGACGGCGCGTGCCAAGGGCGTCTCCGAGGTTCGCGTGGTGCTGGCCCATGCCCTGCGCAACGCAGCGCTGCCGATTCTCACCTCGGTCGGCTATTCTTTTGGCGCCCTGATTACGGGTGCCGTGGTGACTGAGGCCATTTTTAATATCCCTGGTTTGGGCCAGCTGGTCACGAGCTCTATCGAGCGTCGCGACTATCCGGTGATTCAGGGCGTGCTGCTGGTCATCGCCTTGTTGAATTCGGTGATCAATCTGGCCGTCGACCTTGCCTACGGCGCTTTTGACCCGCGTGCTCGCAAATGGGGCGATGCATGATGACAAACTTTAAGAAGGCTCTTGCCAACAAGGGGTTTGTGGTCGGCGGCTGCATTTTCCTGGCGATTGCGCTGATCGCGCTCGTCGGTCCGCTGGTGTGGACGGTTGATCCCAATGCGCAGGAGATGACGTTGCGACTTTCGGCACCTTCGCCCGCGCATCCCTTTGGCTGCGATGACTTTGGCCGCGACCTGCTTGCCCGCGTCATCGTTGGCGCGCGCGTGTCGCTTGGCGTTGGCATTGCCGTCACGCTCACGACGAGTGTGCTCGGCTTGGTGATCGGCGCCTATGCGTGCTACAACGAGAGACTCGATCATATTCTCATGCGCATCTGCGACGGCCTTATGTCCATTCCGGGCGTGCTGCTGGCTATCGCGCTCATGGCCATGATGGGGGCGAGCGTGTGGAACGTCATCATCGCGCTTTCCATCGTCTATACGCCCAGCATGGCGCGCATCGTGCGCTCGCGTGCGATGGTGGTCAAGGAGGAGCCCTTTGTGGAGGCCCTGCGCGTGCAGGGCGCCTCGACCGCGCGCATCGTGTGGTTGCATATCGTGCCCAACGTTATGGCACCCTTCCTGGTGCAGGCGACGTTCGTCTTTGCCGAGGCCGTGCTCTCGGAGGCCGCCCTCTCGTTTCTGGGCCTGGGTATCAAGGCACCCGACGCCAGCTGGGGAAACATCCTGCAGGCGGGCAAGAACGTGATGCGCAAAGCCTGGTGGATGATCTTCTTCCCGGCTATCGCCATCATCGCGAGCGTGCTTTCGCTGAACCTTGCCGGCGACGGCCTGCGCGACGCCCTCGATCCCAAGACCAAGGAGGACTAGCCCATGGCTCAGCATCTTTTGGACGTGCGCGACCTCTGCATCTCGTTTGTGGGCCGCGATGGCAACGCGCTGGAAGCCGTCAACAAACTCAACCTACATATCGATGCCGGCGAGATCGTTGGTGTTGTCGGCGAGTCCGGCTGCGGTAAGTCGGTGTTTGCCCAGAGTGTCATGCGCCTATTGGAGCATGAACAGAAGATGGCCTATGAGGGCCAGATTCTCTTTGACGGGGAGGACTTGCTCGCACGCCCGCTCAAGCGTATGCGCGAGGTGCGCGGCTACGATATCGCCATGATTTTCCAGGACCCTTTGAGCTCGCTTAACCCCGTCATGACGGTCGGGGCACAGGTCGTCGAGGCCGTGCGGGCCCACCGTAAGATGAGCCGACGCGAAGCCCGCAACGAGGCTCTATCGCTGTTGGAGCGTGTGGGAATTCGAGATGCCGCGGCTCGCTTCGACATGTATCCGGGCGATTTTAGCGGCGGTATGCGCCAGCGCGTGATGATTGCCATGGCTCTCGCCGGGCACCCGCGCCTGCTTATCGCCGACGAGCCCACCACGGCACTCGACACGACGACTCAAAAACAGATTTTGGATCTCCTGCGCGACCTTAACAGTTCCGAGGGCATGGCGGTACTTTTTATCAGCCATGATTTGGGCGTCGTCACGAGCATCTGCTCGCGCGTGCACGTCATGTATCTGGGTCAAATCGTAGAAGAGATTGATGCCTGCGGCCTTATGGAGCGCCCGAGCCACCCATATGCCCAGGGGCTCATCGCGAGCATTCCGCCGCTCGAAGGCGAGCGAGTTGACACGTTGGCGGATATTCCGGGCACAGTGCCGCCGCTTACGGCAATACCCTGTGGATGCCGCTTTGCGCCTCGTTGCGCCCGGGCGGACGAGCGCTGCCGCGCGCAGGAGCCTCCGCTGTTTGCCGTGAATGCGTGTGACCGGTCTAAATGCTGGCTTGTCGAGAAAGGGGAGTGCCATGGCTGTTGATAGCGAAGCCCTGCTTAGGGTCTCACATCTGACTAAAGCGTATCCCATGCCGGGCTCAGGTTTTAAGCGTCAGGCCTTTACCGCCGTGGACGATCTGTCGTTTGAGATCGCGCCGGGCGAGGTCTATGGCCTGGTTGGCGAATCCGGATCGGGCAAGTCGACGACTGGACGCCTGATCTGTGGTCTCGAGCGTGCGGATTCCGGCTCGATTGTCTATCGCGGGCACGACCTCGCCACGATGTCGGAGCGCGAACGCAAGCCGTTTCGCCGCGAGATCCAACTGGTATTCCAGGATAGCTCTACGGCTTTTGACCCGCGCAACCGTGTCGGCCGCATTTTGGAGGAGCCGCTGATTATCGCCGGCGTGCGCGATGCGGATGAGCGCCATGGGCGCGCGCTCTCGGCCCTGGCCTCGGTCGGTCTTCTGGCAGAGCATTACGATCGCTATCCGCATGACCTTTCGGGGGGACAGCGTCAGCGACTCAATCTGGCACGGGCGCTTATTTGCGAGCCGCGCCTTGTGGTATGTGACGAGCCGGTCTCGGCGCTTGACGTGTCCGTTCAGGCCCAAGTGCTCAACTTGCTTCGCGACCTGCAGCGCACGACGGGCGTGGCGCTGCTGTTTATCACGCATGATATGCGTGTGGTTCGGCATATGTCCGACCGGATTGGCGTGCTCTACCACGGTCGTCTTGTCGAGGAAGGCGCGGCCGAGGACGTGATCGCGCGCCCGAGCGATCCGTATACGCAGGAGCTTATCGACGCCATTCCCTAGAGGATGTTTCCTTTTGAGTATGGCGTGGGTTCGTTGTTTAATTGTCGGTATATCGGTGCAAGAGAGGGGAACTACTATGGCCGATATCGAGGAACAGCCGTTGCCTTCCACGTTTGAGGAGTTCAACGAGCAACGCAAGGCGGCGTTTATTCGCGTCAAGGATTATAAGCAGGCCGGCAATCGCCTGGTCGGCTTTTTGTGCAGCTATACGCCGCTCGAGATCATCGATGCCGCGGGGGCCGCAAGTGTCGCTCTGTGTGGTACGTCCGACGAGGTGATTCCTGAGGCCGAGAAGGTGCTGCCGGCAAACCTCTGCCCGCTCATCAAGTCGACCTACGGCTTTGCCTACTCGCAAAAGTGCCCGTTTACGTACTTTAGCGACATGATCATCGGTGAGACCACCTGCGACGGCAAGAAGAAGATGTACGAGTTACTTAACGAGCTCAAGCGCACGCACATTCTGCACCTGCCACAGGGTCGCGATCGCGCCTACGAGCGCGAGGGCTGGTACGAGGAGTGCCGCCTGCTCAAGGAGGAGCTCGAGAACTTCTACGGTATTACGATCACCGATGACGACCTGCGCGCTGCCGTCCGTCGTCGCAACCGTCTGCGTGCGGCGCAGCTCGAGATGTTTGCGCTTCAGGCCAACCAGCCTGCGGCCATGAGCGGCGTCGACCTGATGAGCACCATGTTTGCCGGTACGTTCAGCTTTGATATCGAGGCCTATACGCAGCAGCTGGAGCAAAAGGTCGCCAAGCTGCGTGAGGCCTACGACGCGGGCGAGCGCCCGGTCGCGGCGGATGCCAAGCGCATTCTGATCACCGGCTGCCCGGTGGGCGGCGTGATCAACAAGATCGGTCGCACCATCGAGTCCAACGGCGGCGTGGTCGTGTGCATGGACGACTGCTCAGGCGAGCGCACGGCGGCCATGATGATCGACCCGGAGGCTCCCGACATCCTGCGCGCCATCGCCGACCGCTACCTGGACATCAACTGCTCGGTCATGACGCCCAACGACGGTCGTATGGAAAATACGCTGGCCATGTGCGAGAAGTACCACGTCGATGGCGTGGTAGAGAGCGTGTTACAGGCCTGCCACACCTTCAACGTTGAGAGCGCGCGCATGCAGGAGGCCGTCGAGGGTGCGGGTATTCCGTACATGAAGATCGAGACCGACTACAGCAACGGCGACATGGGCCAGATTGAGACCCGCATCGCCGCCTTTATCGAGACCCTGTAGCTTCCTCAGGCACCGGATCTTGCTCCTCAAACCGTCGCTTGCGTACCCATAGTACGCTGCGCTCCTCTTTCGGGGCAATCTCCGGTACCTGAGAAACCTAGAGCTAAGGCGCCTGAACGCGCCGCTACCTTTGATGTTTAGATTGGGAGAGAGCCATGATAGGGATTGGGATCGATATCGGGTCTACGGCGGCTAAGGCTGCTGTGGTCGATGGGGAGGGTTCGGTGGCGTGGACGTGCGTGCAGCCAACCGGGTTCTCCTCGGTCGATGCGGCCGAGCGTCTGCGCGGCGAGCTTGCCGCGGCTGGCTATGACGTGGCTGCCGACGACGTGCGCGTGATCGCGACCGGCTACGGTCGTGTCGCCGTGCCCTATGCGCACAAGGTCGTGACCGAGATCACCTGCCACGGCACCGGTGCCATGCGCCTGTTCGGCGATCACGGCACGGTGATCGACGTGGGCGGTCAGGACACTAAGGTCATTCAGCTTAAAAGTGGCCGCGTGGCCAAGTTTGCCATGAACGACAAGTGCGCCGCCGGCACGGGGCGCTTTTTGGAGATCATGGCCGACCGCCTAGGCATTTCCCAGCAGCAGATGGCCGACCTGGCGCGTTCCGGCGAGCCCACCAAGATATCCAGCATGTGCACGGTCTTTGCCGAAAGTGAGGTCATCAGCCTGATTGGTCGCGGTGAGCCGCGCGAGAACATTGCGCGTGGCGTGATCGATAGCGTGGTTTCGCGCGTGGCGACCATGGCCGGGCAGGCGGCGGGCGCCCCGTACTACCTGACCGGTGGCCTCTGCGAGAACGCCTACGTTGTGGAGCGTCTGGGCGAGCTTTTGGGCGCACCCGTGACCACCTCGCCTCAGGCTCGCTTTGCTGGGGCCATCGGTGCTGCCGTCCGCGCGCGGGCGCTGGTTTAAGGGGCCCTGTCGATGCGTATCCTCAACATCTCGGCCCAAAAGCCCGACAGCACAGGCAGCGGCACGTATCTTTCGGCGCTCGTGCGCTCCCAGCTGGCAGTCGGGTGCGAGCCCGCCGTCCTCTGCGGCGCCGCCCCGGGCGACACGCAGGGCGACATCCCGGCGGGCGTACCCATCTATACCGTCGACTTCGATACCCCTGAGCTGCCGTTCCCCATCTGCGGTATGTCCGATGTCATGCCCTATCCCTCTACACGCTATCGTGACCTGACGCCTTCGATGCTCAAGGCATTTGAGCGGGCATTTGCTGCAGCAATCGATCGGGCGGTGGCTGAGTTTCGGCCCGATCTGGTGCTCTGCCATCACCTGTATCTGGTGACCGCATTGGCGCGCGAGTGCGTCCGGGGCGTGCCGGTTGTTGCCGTGTGCCATTCGACCGACCTGCGCCAGCTGCGTTCGCATACGCTCGAGCGCGATCGCATCGTAAGTGCGGTTCGTCGGCTCGATGCCGTCTTTGCGCTCCATGCTGAGCAGGCTGAACAGATTGGCCTGGTGTGCGGCGTCGATGCCGATCGCATCCACGTGATTGGGACGGGCTACGACCATCGCGTCTTCTGCCGCGACGCAAACGTGGCAAGGCAGCCGGGATCGCTTGTGTACGTGGGCAAGATTTGCTTTAAAAAGGGCGTCGAGTCGCTGGTTCGTGCCGTGTCATTGCCGATTGACGATGATGCCCGCCCATCTGGCTTGGTACTTGTTGGCGGCCGCGGGGACGATGCCGAGTATGCGCGTATCGAGCGCTTGACCGCGGCCTCGGATGTGCCGGTGACGCTGGCGGGGCGCCTGGATAGCGTTGGGCTCGTGCGTGCCTACCGCAGTTCAGACGTCTTCGTGCTGCCTTCGTTTTACGAGGGTCTGCCGCTCGTGACGATTGAGGCCCTCGCGTGCGGCTGCAAAGTTGTGGCGACCGATTTGCCCGGCGTTCGTCCCTGGATGGAGGCGATGCTTCCCGGTGCTCCCGTGACGTGGGTGGCGCCGCCGCGTATGACGGATGTCGACACGCCCGTGGCGGCCGACCTTCCTTTGTTTGAGCGCGCGCTGGCAGATGCTATCGCGCAGGCGCTTGCGGCGCCGCCTTCGACGTTCGAGCCGTCGGCGGTCTCTTGGGAAGCGTGCCTGGGGCGTATACTTAAAGTCGTTGATTTGTTGGAAGGGGGTTCGTATGGCTAAAGAAACCGTGAGACTCACGTCCATGACGGCCGCGAGCGGTTGAGCCGCTAAGTTGGCTCCCGGAGCCCTCGCCCAGGTCCTGGGCGACTTGCCCAATGTGCATAACGACAACCTGCTCGTGGGGTTCGATACCTCCGACGATGCGAGCGTCTTTCGCGTTGGCGATAACCTGGGCCTCGTGCAGTCCATCGACTTCTTCCCGCCGATGGTCGATGACCCGTTTCTGTTTGGCCAGATCGCCGCGGCCAACTCGCTGTCGGATATCTACGCTATGGGCGGGCGGCCGAGCCATGCCATGAACCTGCTGTGCATCCCGAGCTGCTTGGGCGTTGAGGTTGCCGGCGAAATTCTGGCGGGCGGCGCCGACAAGTGCGTCGAGGCCGGCTGCTCCATCGCGGGCGGCCACACCATCAACGACGACGAGCCCAAGTACGGCCTGTCCGTGAGCGGGTTTGTCGCGCTTGACCGTATGCTCGCCAACAGCGGCGCGCGCGTGGGCGATGCGTTGCTGCTGACCAAGGCGGTTGGCTCGGGCATCATCACCACGGCCATTAAGGGCGAGCTCATCGAGCAGGACGAGGCTGCAGCCATGTTTGACTCGATGCGCACCCTCAACGGGGCCCCGATCCGTCTGGCCGAGGGACTCGAGCTTCACGGTTGCACCGACATTACGGGCTTTGGCCTGATCGGGCATGCGTGCGAGATGGCCGAGGGCTCGGGCGTGCAGATTGAGCTTGCGTCGGGGGCGGTGCCGCTCTTTGACCAGGTGCTCGACATGGCGCGTCTGGGCATTATCCCCGCGGGCTCCTACCGCAACCAGGACTTCTTTGGCCCGCGCGTGGCTGCCGACGAGGACCTGGAGCCGGGCATGCTGGATGCGCTGTACGATCCGCAGACCTCGGGCGGCCTACTCATCGCGGCGCCTGCTTCCGATGTGGATGAGCTTGCGCGCCGTCTACATGCCGGGGGACGCATCGCGGCCGTTGTCGGGCGCGTGTGCAAGGCGGAGCCGGGCGGTACTGCCGTCCGCGTTGTCCGTTAACGACACGTTTATTGAGCTATGTACCGTTCTAAAACGATTTATTCGAAAGGAAAAACTATGTCTACCAAAATTGAAGTCAATGCCATGGGCGATGCCTGCCCGCTGCCCGTCGTCAAGACGCTTAAGGCACTCAAACAGCTTGATGGCGAGGGCGCCGTCGTGACCTCGGTCGATAACGAGACCGCCGTCAAGAACATCTCCAAGATGGCGCAGGAGAAGGGCTGCACGGCCTCGGTCGAGAAGGTTTCTGATGCCGAGTGGCACGTGACCGTGGCGACCTCTGGCGCCGTTGCCGTGGCCGATCCCGAGCAGGATGGCGCTGCCTTTTGTGATGCCAGCGCCGGCAAGGGCAAACTCGTCATTTCCGTCTATACCGATTGCATGGGCCGTGGCGACGACGAGCTGGGCCACAAGCTCATGAAGGCCTTTATCTTTGCCGTGACGCAGCAGGAGGAGCTGCCCGCGACCATGCTGTTCTACAACGGCGGCGCCAAGCTCACCGTCGAGGGTTCGCCGGTGCTCGATGACCTGAAGGGGCTGGCGGAGCAGGGTGTCGAGATTCTCACCTGCGGTACCTGCCTCGACCACTATGGCATTAAAGACCAGCTTGCGGTGGGCGAGGTCACCAACATGTACGTGATCGTGGAGAAGATGGAGCAGGCCGTGCGCGTCGTGCGCCCGTAGCGTATTGGTTGGAGTTGCCATGAGGGAGAAGCGCCCGGCGCTTGTCATCACGTTTCCCACCACGGCGGCCGCCATGGGCTGCGAGTCCCTGTGCATCGAGCGCGGCCTTCCCGGGCGAACGATTCCCGTGCCCGGGGAGGTCGCTGCCGGCTGCGGTCTGGCGTGGAAGGCGTTGCCTGCCGATGAGGAACTGCTGCGCGGCGAACTCGCCGAGGCGGGCGTTCCTACCGAGGGCTATACCGTGATTGATATGTGGGAGGTCGTGCGATGATCTACCTGGATAACGCAGCGACGACCATGCACAAGCCGCAGACGGTCATCGATGCCGTGGTGCAGGCGATGTGCTCGCTCGGCAATGCCGGACGCGGTGCGACGTCGGGCGCGCTCGACGCGGCGCGTACCATCCACGGCTGTCGCGCCAAGCTTGCGCGCCTGTTGGGCTGCCCGCGGGCTGACCATGTGTGCTTTACGCCCAACTCCACCGCGGCGCTCAACACCGCCATTTGTGGCGTGGTGCGCCCCGGCGACCGCGTGGTCACGACGGTGCTCGAGCACAACTCCGTGCTGCGTCCGCTCAACCGCCTGGCGGCGGAGCGGGGTGTGACCGTTGAGCATGCTGGCTGCGACGCGGACGGCGTTCTCGATTATGACGAGCTCGAGCAGCTGGTCACGCCGGGCACGCGTGCCGTGGTGGTGACGCACGCCTCCAATGTGACCGGCAATGAGGTCGACATTGCGCGCGTGGCCGCCATGGCCCATGCGGCAGGCGCGCTTGCGATCGTCGACACCTCGCAGTCTGCCGGCACGGCGAAGATTGACATGGATGCCATGGGGCTCGACGTCGTGTGCTTTACCGGCCACAAGGGGCTCATGGGACCCCAAGGCACCGGTGGTCTGGCCGTGGCGGAGGACATTGACGTGGCTCCGTGGGCCATGGGCGGCACGGGCGTGCACAGCTTCGATGCGTTGCAGCCGCTTGAGTGGCCCACGCGCCTTGAGGCGGGTACGCTCAACGGTCACGGCATCGCGGGACTTTCTGCCGGTCTCGACTTTATCGAGGCGCAAGGCGGGGTCGAGGCGATTGCGGCACACGAGCGAGCACTGGCGGATCGCTTCCTTGCCGGTGTGCGCGAGATTCCGGGGATTAAGCTCTATGGTGCCTTTGGCCAACCGACGCGCTCGGCGATCGTCTCGCTCAACGTGGGCGATATCGACTCTGCCGAGATTTCGGACGCGCTCATGCAAGGGTGGGGGATTGCGACGCGCCCCGGCGCCCATTGCGCTCCGCTCATGCACCGCGCGCTCGGGACCGAGCGCCAAGGCGTGGTTCGCTTCTCGTTTGGGTATTTCAACACGGACGAGGAAGTCGACACCGCGATCGACGCTTTGCGCGATTTAGCCTGCTAGAGCGTATATACTTGCGGGACGGGTCTTTTGCCCGTCCCGTTTTTGTTTCGACCCGAAAGGTGTGCCTATGGCCTCATCCGCTCCGCGCGGTCTGCGCTCCGACCATGTCGTCACCGTCGGCATTGCGCTGTTCTCGATGCTCTTTGGCGCCGGTAACCTCATCATTCCACCGTTGCTGGCACTTCAGGCCGGCACGGCTACGCCGCTTGCCATGATCGGCTTTTTGATTGCCGCTATCGGTTTGCCCGTTATGGGATTTATCGCCGTCGCGCTCGCCGGCACGGCCCGCGAGCTGGCTGGGCGCGTGCATTCCAAGTTTGGCGAATTCTTCGTTGCGGCGGTCTATCTGGCCATCGGCCCGTGCCTGGCCATTCCGCGCACAAGCTCTACGGCGTTCGAAATGCTGGTGCCGCTGCTGCCCGAGGGTGTTTCGCTCGGCACGGCTCGCCTGGTGTTTGCCGTTGGCTTCTTTGTCGTCGCGTTTGCTCTCACGCTGCGCCCGGGTGTCATCACGCGCGTGCTCGGCCGCATTACGGGCCCCGCGCTCATTGCGCTCATCGTGTTGGTCGTGGGTGCCGCCGTGGTCTCGCCACTGGGACCGGCTGCCGCGCCTCAGGCTCCCTACGATGCAGGCGCCGCCGTGCAGGGCTTTTTGACTGGCTATCAGACCATGGACCTGCTCGCGTCGCTCGCCTTCGGCATCATCATCGCCGAGACCATCCACGAGTTGGGCGTTACCGACGATAGGCGCGTGGCCTTCGAGATCTCGCGTTCGGGTGTGATCGCCGGCGTGCTCATGGCCATCATCTATTGCGGCTTGGCCCTTGCCGGTATGCAGCTCGGCACCGTGATGCCCGACGCCACCAACGGCGCTGCAATCCTTGCTCGCTCGGCCTCCATGCACTTTGGCCTTGCCGGCACGGTTGTGGTATTTGCGATTTTCTTCCTCGCCTGCATGAACGTGTGCATCGGCCTCATCAGCTGCTGCTCGCGTTACTTCTGCGAGACGTATGTGGCCGAAGGGGGAGCGGAGGCCTCCGAGGAGGCCATGCGCCGTCCCTTTGCGATTCTCGCCTTTGTGTTCGCGGCGTTTTCGTGCGTGCTCTCCAACGTGGGCCTCGACGTGATCCTTATGTTCTCGGTGCCCATGCTCAACGCCTTGTATCCCGTCGCCATCGTGCTGGTGCTGATGGGTTTGGTACACGGTTTTTGCGACGCGCGTCCGCAGGTGTGGGTGTGGGTCGGCGGCGTGGTCGCCGTGCAGAGTGTGATCACCTCGGTCCGCGATGCGTTCTTTGCGGGCGCGTGGCTGCCGTTTGATGTGCTGCCGCTGGCGGATATCGGTGCCGCGTGGGCGCCGGTTGCCGTGGTTGCCTTTGTGATCGGCCTGCTCCATAGTCGTTTTGTTGCACATTCGAGGAGCTAAGGCATCAATGCTTGCACAGGCGGGGAGTCTCCCCTATAATTTCCTTCGCTTTGGGACACGCAAGGTTTAGACCTTAGCTGCTCAACACCTTCGGGACGTGGCGCAGTTTGGTAGCGCGCCTGCTTTGGGAGCAGGATGTCGCAGGTTCAAATCCTGTCGTCCCGACCATATCTTGCGGGCGTAGTTCAATGGTAGAACCCCAGCCTTCCAAGCTGATGACGCGGGTTCGATTCCCGTCGCCCGCTCCATAAGATAGTTTTAACGGCTTTGGCTCTATTTGGTGCCAGAGCCGTTTTCATATACATGTCAGGGACCCCACATCCCCTCCTAAGTTGCGGTGAAATAGTTCCTGGATTAGCCGCAAGGGGGTGCGGACAGAAAGTTGGACCGCGGGGCGGTCCGGACTGGAGGTTCGCA
>CATWCP010000009.1 GCA_958349325.1 uncultured Collinsella sp. | reverse complement strand
CGCTGACCGGTGGACGGCACCGAGCCGTACGCTTGAACTGAGAAGGGGGAGGCCTGGCGGCCTCCCCCTTTTTGCGTAATATACAAGCTGTGCCTTGTGAACGGGCCCTTCCTTTGACTCTCTTACTGTTTGGCTGTTTTTTGAACCGTCGCTTAGTATTTGCGCGATAATAACTCGCATTGACGTTAGGGAGGCCTTGATGTTTACCGTTTTTGTTTTGGGCAATATTGCTTCGGGTAAATCGACTGCCTGCCGCTATCTGGAATCTCGCGGAGCCCTGCTTATCGATTTAGACGTTCTTGCCAAATCGCTGTACGTGCCGGGGTCGGATATCGTCAATGCTCTTGCTGAAGAGTTTGGCTGGGATATTTTGGACGAGGAGGGCGGCGTTCGACGTAACATCCTCGCTTCTCGAGCTTTTGTCTCTCCCGATACGGTTGCAAGGCTCAATGGCATTGTGCACCCCGTTCTCATTGAGCAGCTTTCCCTGAGGATTCTCGATCCTGTCTGCTGTACGGTTTCGTCTCCCCGCTATCCCTTTGCAGCGGTCGAAGTATCTGCTCCGACTGGCTTTGAGGATGCCTTTGGCCTTGCGGATGAAATTATGGTTGTTAGCGCTCCTTTGGCGGTCCGCCGTGAACGCGCTATTCACCGCGGTATGGAGGCATCCGATTTTGATGCTCGCTGTGCTTGCCAACCCGATGAGTCTTCGCTTTGCCGTCTCGCCACGACCGTGATTGATAACGCAGCGGGCGACAGCTCGCTCTTTGAACAACTGGATGCGTGGCTTGCTCGCCATGGCCTTATGGACGCTACGGATAAGGGGACGATAGATGCCTAAGACGCGTTTCTTTACGTGGTATCGCCTTGTACCGCTGGCAGTCGTTTTCGTCTTTGGCCTTATCTCGCTCGTTTACTCGTGTGCTCCCGCCGCTTTCTTTAAACCGCTCTATCCGATTGACTATGAGGCGTATGTAAAGCAGTCCAGTATTTCACATAATCTCGATCCGTATCTGGTGTGTGCCGTCATCAAGTCGGAATCAAACTGGGATCCCGAGGCGGAATCAAACCAGGGCGCCCAAGGTCTCATGCAGCTTATGCCCGAAACCGCTGAGGACATGATCGCCAAGGGCCTTGTCGATGGGGACGAGTATTCTGCCGATAACCTGAATGACCCCGCTACGAATATCGAATTTGGGTGCGCGTACCTTTCGTACCTGCTGACATATTTCAATGGCTCGACGGATAGCGCTATTGCTGCTTACAATGCCGGAATGGGCAATGTCGATGGGTGGGCGCAGCAAAACACGTCGCTTCACAACGCGATTACCTTCCCCGAGACACAAGCCTATTTGATTCGTGTCAATAATGCCTGGGTTCGCTATAAGACCCTCTATCCCGACCGGTTCGTATAGGACTATGCCTGCCGCCTGCGTATACTGCAGATGTATGAGTTAGGAGTATCCATGGCGGATTTTGAAGTTGAGCGTGTTGGCGGAGAGCTCAAACGTTTTGGCGTTGAGGGCTCTGATGTGCCGTTTAAGGTCGTGTCTCCCTATGAGCCTGCAGGTTCCCAGCCGAAGGCCATTGAGTCGCTTGTGCAGGGTGTGAGGGACGGAGACCGCTATCAGGTTTTGCTTGGCGTGACCGGTTCGGGCAAGACCTTTACCATGGCCAAGACCATCGAAGCTCTCGGTAAGCCAACGCTGGTCATGGCCCCCAACAAAACCCTCGCCGCACAGCTTGCGAGCGAGCTCAAAGAATTCTTTCCCAACAACGCTGTGGTCTACTTCGTCTCGTACTACGACTATTATCAGCCCGAGGCATATGTACCGCAGAGTGATACGTATATCGAGAAAGACTCGTCGATTAACGAAGAGGTCGAGATGCTGCGCCATCAGGCGACGGCATCGCTGCTTTCTCGACGGGACGTGATTGTCGTCGCATCGGTCTCGTGCATCTATGGCATCGGTTCTCCTGAGGACTATGCGGGCCTGGCGCCGAACGTCGATAAGAAGGTGCCGCTCGAGCGCGATGACTTTATCCATGCGCTCATCGACATTCAATATGATCGCAATGACTATGATTTGGCGCGCGGTACCTTCCGCGTGCGCGGAGATGTCGTCGACGTGTATCCGCCCTATGCCGAGCATCCGTTGCGCTTTGAGTTCTTTGGCGACGAGGTCGAGCTGATTGCCGAGATCGATGAGGTCACCGGCGAAATGCTACGTGAGTACGAAGCGATTCCCGTGTGGCCGGCTTCGCACTACGTGACCGAGAAGCCAAAGGTCAAGGCGGCCCTGAAATCGATTAGCGAAGAGTGCGAGAAGCGCGTGGCGGAGCTCAAGGCGACCGACAAGTTGCTCGAGGCGCAACGTCTGCAGCAGCGGACCGATTATGATCTCGAAATGCTCGAGACGATGGGCTTTTGCAACGGCATCGAGAACTACTCGCGCCATCTGGATGGACGTAAGCCGGGCGAGCCGCCGTTTACCCTGATCGACTACTTTCCCAAGGACATGCTTTGCATCATCGACGAGAGCCATGTGACGGTGCCGCAGATTCGCGGTATGCACGAAGGCGACCGTTCGCGCAAAGTTACGCTTGTTGAGCATGGTTTCCGTCTTCCGTCGGCGCTCGATAACCGCCCGCTTCGTTTCGATGAGTTTGAGGCGAGGATTCCCCAGTTCATCTACGTTTCGGCCACGCCGGGTGACTATGAGCTGCGTGTGAGCCAAAATGACGTTGAACAGATCATTCGTCCGACCGGCCTGCTCGATCCCAAGATCGACGTTCGTCCGGTCCGAGGCCAGATTGACGATCTTGAGGACGAGATTCGCGAGCGCGTGGCCCGCAAGGAGCGCGTGCTGGTGACCACGCTCACCAAGCGCATGGCCGAGGACCTGACCGACCATCTGCTTGATGCCGGCATTAAGGTCAACTACATGCACTCCGATACCGCGACGATGGACCGTGTCGAGATCCTGCGAACGTTGCGCGAGGGCAAGATCGATGTTTTGGTTGGCATCAACTTGCTTCGCGAGGGCCTGGATCTCCCCGAGGTCTCGCTGGTGGCAATTCTCGATGCCGATAAGGAAGGTTTCTTGCGTAACCGCCGTTCGCTGATTCAGACGATTGGCCGTGCGGCCCGTAATGCCGACGGCGAAGTCATCATGTACGCTGACGTCGTGACCGATTCGATGAGAGAGGCAATCGACGAGACGCAGCGTCGCCGTGAGATCCAGATGGCCTACAACGAAGAACACGGCATTGTGCCCAAGACGGTGCGGAAGGCCATCAACGACATTTCGAGCTTTATTGCCGAGGCCGAAAAGACCGTCGGGTCCAAGGGACGCTCGAAGGGCGACTCTCTGGGCCATGGTGCGTTCTATACGCCCGATGAAAGCGGCGAGGGCGGGGTGCCAGAGACGGTGACGCCTGAACAGACGCTTGCCGAGCAGCTGGAAGGGCTGCCGCATGACGAGCTGGTGCGGATCGTCGAGACCATGGAGGAAGACATGCGTAATGCCTCCGCCGCTATGGATTTTGAGGAGGCGGCGCGCCTGCGTGATGCCGTCGTTCAGATTCGGGCGATGCTCGAGGGTACGTCCGAGGACGAAACGATTGAGCGCCTGCGTTCGCAGGCCCGCAAGGGTTCCACGTTCGCTTCGGGCAGAAAACGCCAGGGCGCCCGATTTAAGAAATAGGGTACAGGCCCCGAGCTTCTCGTTGAGCTCGGGGCCTGTGTCTTTAGTGTGCTAGAGGTCTGCAATCAGGGCTTCGGCACACCGGATGCCATCGGTGGCGGCGCTCATGATGCCGCCGGCATATCCTGCTCCCTCGCCGCAAGGGTAGAGGCCTGGAGTCGTCACAGCGTGACACGCGCGATCTCGGGTGACGGTGACCGGGGAGCTCGAACGCGTCTCCACGCCGGTAAGTACGGCATCGGGGCGGTCGTAGCCCCGTAGCTTTTTTCCGAGCAGGGGAATTCCCAGGCGAAGCGACTCGACGATATGCTGTGGTAGCGCCTCGTCAATTGCCGTCCAAGTCACACCGAGCGGATAGGTGGGCTTAACCTTTCCACATGCCGTGCTGGGACGTTTTGTAAGGAAATCGCCGACGAGCTGTGCCGGTGCATTCCAGTTAGAGCCGCCCAGTCGGTAGGCAGCCTGCTCGCAAGCGCGCTGGAGTTCAACGCCCGCGAGAGGGTCATCGCTGGGAAGGTCTTCGGGCGTGATGTTAACGAGCAGAGCGGCATTTGCGTTACGGCCGTTGCGGGCATTGAGACTGGCGCCATTGACGCACAGGTGGCCCGGCTCGGAAGAGGCGGCTACAACCTGCCCACCGGGGCACGTGCAAAACGAGAACACACTGCGCCCGTTGGGAAGATGGACGACGAGCTTGTAGGGGGCTGCTCCGAGGGCGGGATGTCCCGCCGAAGAGCCATATTGGGCGCGATCTATATCGCGCTGTGGGTGCTCGATGCGCACGCCCATGGCAAAGGTTTTTTGCGCGAGGGCTACGCCATGGTCCTTGAGGAGCTCAAATACGTCGCGGGCGGAGTGGCCGCAGGCAAGGATAAGGTGCTTTGTGGCGATTTGCTCAGTCACGGCATGTTGAGACGTCTGGACATCGATGCCCGTGATGGCACCGGACGCGTCGGCGCGAACGTCAACGAGCTTTGTTCGATAACGGACGACACCACCGAGCCGTTCGATGCGCTGGGAAATATTGGTGACAACTGTGGGAAGGATGTCGGAGCCAATGTGCGGCTTGGCATCCCACAGAATGTCTCTGGGTGCACCCGCTTCGACGAAGGTGTCCAGGATAAGGCGATGGGCGGGATTTTTAGTTCCCGTATTGAGCTTGCCATCCGAGAAAGTCCCCGCGCCGCCCAAGCCAAACTGGATATTGCTCTCGGGGTCGAGGGTGCGCTCCTTCAGGAAAAGGTCGATTGCCTGCGAGCGGCGAAGCGCCGGGTCGCCCCGTTCGATAAGCAGGGGCTTCAGGCCCGCTTCGGCAAGGGTGAGTGCGGCGAAAAGGCCAGCGCATCCGGCACCGACGACGACGGGGCGCTCTTTGGGCGCGCCGGAAACGGGGGAGGGGAATGAAGGCTCATTGTCTTCTATCGTGCGCACGCGTGAGCGGTCGCGCGCAGCAACGCTGTCGAGCACTGTCTGCTCGATGTCTGGGCTCGTCAGCTCAACACGAAAGCTCAGGATAAAATGAACGTCTCGTTTTTTGCGGGCATCGATGGACTTGCGGTGGAGCTCGATGGACTTGATCTCGGAGTCTTTGCAACGTAGGACGCGTTTGGCGATTCGCTTGCCAACGATGAGGCAAGCATTTTCATCGCCGGCTTCATCGAGCGACGCAGTGACTTGGGTGATTTCGATCATCGAGGTCTCCTTAGATGCAAGAAAGAGGCCGTCCGGTGTCCCAGGCGGCCCGAATGCGTTTTGATTATAACTGCGCGGCTATAGGTTACTTGCAGCGCGAATGCCCGAAATCCAGGCCCATGCAAGGTTGAAGCCACCGCAGTCGGCGTCGATATCGAGTGCTTCGCCGCAGACGCAAAGCGGGGCTCCGACTGCGTCGTTCGCGCGAAGGCTGGGTATCGAGATGGTCTCGATGGGTATGCCGCCACGTATGACCTGTGCCGAGCGCTCATCGGCCGTTCCCTCGACGAGCAACTTAAAGTGCTTGAGGATGGAGACCAGATGGACGACATCGTTGGAGCCTGGATGACACTGTTCGAACGCCGTACAGACGACGCGGGAGAGTTGAGGAGCGAGCATGCCGTCGAGCCAGCGGGGGTCGTGGGGCGAAAAACGGCCGAGCAGTTCAACGCGTCGGTGGAGCACATCGAGCAGCTCGTCTTTGGAGAGGTCGGGGAAAACGTCGAGCAGGATCGTGTCGCCGTGCTGGATGCGTCGGGAGAGGTTGAAGGCGGCGACACCTGAGATGCCGAAGGTCCGGAACAACACCTCGCCGTCTTCGCACCAGAGCTCCTCATGATTGCGGGTGAGCGTCAAGCGGGCACGGACGCGTAGGCCATCCAACGTCTTGAGGGCCATCCGGTCGCCGACGACCGATGCCGACACGGGGCAGAGGACGGGGCGCAGCGGCGTCAGGGAGAGGCTAAACGTCTCGGCGATGCCGGCGGGGTTGCCACCCGTGGCGATAATTACGGCATGTGCCTGCAAGGCCACGTTGTTGCGCGGGGTATCGGCGAGTGCCCTCCGAAGCGAGCGGAGCTCCGATTTTCGATCGTCGTGCTTTTTTGCCTTGAGCGCCCGTGCAGGACGGTCTATTTGGAGCGTCCAACCCTCGGGATCTTTGTGCGCCGTGGCAACATTGGCTCCGCAGATTAAGGTGATGCCCAGACGATCGCAGACGTTGAGAAGCGCGTCGCGCACCGATTCGGCGCGAAGTGAGCGTGGGTACAGTCGACCTTCCTCGGAGGTCGTCATGATGCCCAGCGAGGAGAAGAAACCCATAAGATCTTGTTCGGGCCGGGGGCCCATGACGGATTCGATGAAAGCGGGGTGGTTGTACCGCTGGGGATTAATCGATTCGTTTGAGAGATTGCAGCGGCCGTTGCCGGTCGCAAGGAGTTTAAGGCCGCAGGCGACATCGCTCTCAACGATGCAGACGCTTTTGCCAGCGCGTGCGGCCGTGATGGCGGCGGCGAGACCCGAGGCCCCGCCGCCGATTACCAGGACGTCATAGAAGGCGCTCGTGTTCACTTAGGCCTCGTCGGTCTCGTGCGGGGCGATGGCCTCGACGGCAGAGACGGCCTTGGGCAGCATGCCATCGGGCAGCGCGGTCTCGACTTCACCCTTATCGCAGGCCTCGGCGAGTGACGGATTGATGGGAAGCTGACCCAAGATGTCGAGGTTGTAGCGCTCGGCGACTTCGGGGAGCTTGCTCTTACCAAAGACCTCGATCTTCTTGCCGCAGTCGGGGCACTCGATATAGCTCATGTTCTCGACAACGCCCAGAATGGGGACGTTCATCTTCTCGGCCATGTTGACTGCCTTGGCGACGATCATCGAAACCAAGTCTTGCGGGCTCGTGACGATGACGATGCCATCGACGGGCAGCGATTGGAAAACGGTGAGCGCGACGTCGCCCGTTCCCGGAGGCATGTCGACCAGTAGGTAGTCGATGGGCCCCCACGAGGTCTCGCTCCAGAATTGCCTGATGGCGCCCGCGATAACCGGGCCACGCCAAAGGACGGGATCGGTTTCGTTTTGGAGCAGCAGGTTGGAGCTCATGACCTTGACCCCGTGCTCTGAGATCTCGGGCAGCATAAGATTGCCGAGAGCATGGACATGACGTCCGCTCATACCGAACATCTTGGGGATGGAGGGGCCGGTGATGTCGGCATCGAGGATGCCGACTTTGTTGCCGCGGCGGGCAAGCTCGGTGGCGATGGCACCGGTGACGAACGACTTGCCGACGCCGCCCTTGCCGGATAGCACGGCGATAACGCGCTTGACCTCGGATAGCGTGTTCTCTTCAAATTCCTGCGGTGCGGTTTGTCCGCCGGCCGCCTGTGCGTGCTCGCAACCCATATCTGACTCCTTTGTATGCGTTGGGGCAAGGCCCCACGATGTGACACGAGCGTCATTGTACCCTCGTTTGCGAGCGGGAGTCATTTGTGATGTGCGGCGGGCGATCGACGGCATTCGAAAGCATGGGTCAGGCATTGCGACGCGCGCGTCGGATAAAGCAAAAGGTCTGCGAATCTTGTATTACGAACATCTGTGCGCGTTGAGTGCGCTAAACTCATCGGCAGTGTGATTTGAAGTTATAGGAGGCAAGGAGCTTCCATGTCTGATTCCTCTATCGTTATTCGCGGTGCGCGCGAACACAACTTGCGCGATATCGATGTATCCATTCCACGCGACCAGCTCGTGGTCATTACCGGTCTTTCCGGCTCGGGCAAAAGCTCGCTAGCGTTCGACACGATCTATGCCGAGGGCCAGCGTCGTTATGTTGAGAGCCTGTCGAGCTATGCTCGCCAGTTCTTGGGCCAGATGGACAAGCCCGACCTGGATTCGATTGACGGTCTGTCGCCTGCCGTGTCGATTGACCAAAAGACGACATCCAAGAATCCTCGATCGACGGTGGGTACCGTAACCGAGATTTATGACTACCTGCGACTGCTGTTTGCTCGCGTCGGTACGCCGCACTGCCCCGAGTGCGGTCGCATAATCGAGCGCCAGACGACCGATCAGGTTGCCGATAAAGTCCTGGCTGCAGGGGAGGGCCGCCGCGCGTTCGTGCTGGCACCGGTGGTTCGCGGTCGCAAGGGCGAGTATGCCAAGCTGTTCGAGGATCTTCGCGCCGAGGGCTTTAGCCGCGTGCGCGTCGACGGCGAGGTTCGCTCGCTTGATGACCCTATCGATTTGGATAAGAAATTCAAGCACGATATCGAGGTCGTGGTCGACCGTATCGTGATTCGCGAGAACTCCCTGGGCCGTATTGCCGAGTCCGTTGAACAGGCTACTGCGCTGGCGCACGGCAATGTGAACGTATACTTGCTGCCCGACCGCGACGCTCCCGAGGGGACCGAAGGCGAGTTACTGGAGTATTCGCTGGCGCTGGCGTGCCCGGAGCATGGACACTCCATCGATGACCTGCAGCCGCGCGATTTCTCGTTTAATGCCCCCTATGGCGCGTGCCCCGAGTGCGATGGCCTGGGCTTTAAGAAGACGGTCGATGCCGAAGCGCTAATCGAAGACCCCTCGAAGTCGATTGCCGACGGGGTCTTTGGCAGCCTGTTTGGCAACTCTAACTACTATCCGCAGATTTTCGCTGCGGTCTGCAAACACTTTAAGGTGAGCGTCGATACGCCGTGGGAGGATCTGCCTGCGCGGGTACGTCGCGCGTTTTTAGACGGCATGGGCGACCAGAAGATTTCGGTCGACTATCAAAAGCTCGATGGGCGTCGCAGCCAGTGGGACACCAAGTTCTCGGGTGTGCGCAATATCCTGTACGAGCGCTATAACGAGACGACGAACGAGAACACCAGGGCGCGCTTGGAGAAGTACATTCGCGAGGATCCGTGCTCGAGTTGCCATGGTGCTCGTCTGCGCCCCGAGATGCTCGCCGTTACCGTAGGCGGTAAGTCCATTTACGAGGTCTGCTGCCTGTCGTGCCGCGAGTCGCTCGAGTTTTTTGAGGGCCTGGAGCTTACCGAGCGCCAACAATTTATCGGCGGGCGCATTGTTAAGGAAATCCTGGAGCGCCTGCGCTTTCTGGTCGATGTCGGACTCGACTATCTGACCCTCGACCGTGCCTCGGCGACGCTTTCCGGAGGCGAGGCCCAGCGCATTCGCCTGGCAACGCAGATTGGTGCCGGCCTCATGGGTGTCCTGTACATTTTGGACGAGCCATCGATTGGCCTCCATCAGCGCGATAACGAGCGCCTGATCAAGACACTTGAGCGCCTGCGCGATATCGGTAATACCGTTATTGTCGTCGAGCATGATGAGGATACGATTCGTGCTGCCGACTATGTGATCGACATGGGCCCCGGCGCGGGCGTGAACGGCGGACACGTGGTCGCCGCGGGAACGCCTGCCGATATCATGGCGTGCCCCGATTCGATGACGGGTGCCTACCTGACCGGCAAGCGAATGATTCGGGTTCCCGATAAGCGCCGCAAGCCCGGTCGCGGCTGCCTTAAGATCACGGGTGCCCGTGCCAACAACCTTAAAAACGTTACCGCCAAGATTGAGTTCGGTACGCTTACGGTTGTTACCGGCGTGTCCGGATCGGGCAAGAGCTCCCTGGTTACCGACACCATCGCGCCTGCCCTTACGAATGCCATTCATCGCTCGACGCGTCCTGTGGGACCGTACAAAAAGCTCGAGGGTATCGAGTGCATCGATAAGGTGATCGACATTGACCAGTCGCCGATCGGCCGCACACCGCGTTCCAATCCCGCTACGTACATTGGCCTGTGGGATGATCTGCGAGCGCTGTTTGCGAGCACACCGGAGTCGAAGGCGCGTGGCTACTCGCCGGGACGTTTCTCCTTTAACGTGAGCGGAGGCCGCTGCGAAGCATGCAAGGGCGACGGACAAATTAAGATCGAGATGCACTTCCTTCCCGATATCTATGTCCCCTGTGAGGTCTGCGGCGGCAAGCGCTATAACCGCGAGACGCTTGAGGTCACCTACCGTGGTAAGACCATCTCTGACGTGCTCGACATGAGCGTCACCGAGGCGCTGGCTTTCTTTGGCAATATTCCTCAGATTAAGCGCAAGCTCCAGACTCTGTATGATGTGGGCCTGGGTTATGTGAGCTTGGGCCAGCCGGCAACGACGCTTTCGGGTGGCGAGGCACAGCGCGTAAAGCTCGCCAAGGAACTCCACCGCCGTCAGACGGGTAAGACGTTCTACATTCTGGATGAGCCGACGACCGGTCTCCATTTTGAGGATGTCCGCCAGCTGCTCGACGTGCTGCAGCGCTTGGTCGATGCGGGCAACACGGTTCTGGTGATCGAGCACAATCTCGATGTCATCAAGGTCGCCGACCGTCTGATCGATATGGGTCCCGAGGGCGGCAATGGCGGCGGAACCGTCGTGGTCTCGGGTACGCCGGAGCAGGTCGCGGCATGTTCGCAGAGTTACACTGGCAAGTTCTTGGCACCGCTGCTCGTGCGCGATCGTGAGCGTCAGGCACAACTCGACGCCCAGTAAAGAGACGCCGTCATGCGGGAAGCGCCACCGATTCCTTTCGATTCGGTGGCGCTTCTGTGTGTCGAGATGACGTATGCGGCTACATTGGACATATACTTAGGCGTTACGTTCGAATTCGAGGGAAGGGGCATGCCATGGCAAAGGTTGCAAAGACGCCGAAAACCAATGCGATGCGCGAGCTGGAAAACGCCGGCATCTCCTATATTCTCCATACGTATGAAGACGATGGCGATGAGTCGGTGGGTTTAGGCGTTGCAATTTCGGAACAACTTGGCGAGGAGCCTGGCCAGGGTTTTAAGACCTTGGTTTGCGTGGCGCCGTCCAACGAACACGTTGTGTGCTGTATTCCCGTTGCCGACGAGCTTGACCTAAAGGCCGCCGCGCGCGCCGCTGGCGAAAAGTCGCTGACCATGATGCATGTCAAGGACTTGCTTGCCGCGACGGGGTATGTCCGGGGCGGCTGCAGTCCAGTCGGCATGAAAAAACGCTTTCGGACGCTGATCGATGAGACATGCGTCCTTTGGGATACTATTTTTATCTCAGGCGGTAAGCGTGGCTATCAGCTTGAGCTTGCCCCCGACGACTTAGTTGCATTTTGCGGGGCGACGGTTGCCCCGATCACGAGAGAGGACTGAGCGATGCCGCAGGAAGAATCGAAGCGCGGAGCTCACTTTGCAAAGGGTTCGGCTTCTCAGACGCCCGCGCCTGAGGCTTCTTCGGTCGACGACCAGATTCGAAACGCTTGGTCCGCTGCTGCAGATCCAGGGGAGACGGCTGTGTATTTGCGTGCCGCCGGTGCCGGTACGGTGCTTCCCCGTACGATTCTCTCTTCGGGCCGTCCCGATGAGACGGCGGTGTTTTTGGCCGCGGCTCAATCCCGTGCCGGACGGATGCCTGCTGCCGCTGGGGCGTCTCGTGCGCCGCGTCCCGATGAGACAGCAGTGTTCTTGATGGCGGCTCAGGGAAAGGGCGCGCTGCAGAGTGCCCCAGCCGGTTGTCCCGCGAGGTCTGCAACCGACGGTGATGACGAGCGGCTGCTTTTGGATGACGAGTGGTCACCGCTCGGCTCGACCGATCCGGTCGAGGGCGTTGCTGTCGACGACGATGATTGGGACCTTTTGTCGTTTTCTGGACGAACCGCTGCCGTCAGGGAAGTTGACACGGTGTTTGGTGATAATGCCGTAGCTAACGATGACGCTTCGTTTGACAACGATGTCACGCCTGTTGACGGAGCTTTTTCTGCCGATGATGCCGTTTTGGTCGACGACCCCTTCGCGATAATCGATGAGCCTGATATCGAGGTTGATTCTCGACGACACACTGAAGTCAGTCCCCAATCGCAGGACGATGTAGATGATATGGGCTCGTCGGATTACTCTACGATCGGTCGTTCTGCTGGGCTCATGACCGTGCTGACTATCGTGTCGCGCGTCACCGGGTTTATCCGCACGTGGGCTATGGCTGCCGCCATCGGCATGTCGCTGCTCTCGTCTTCCTACCAGGTCGCCAACAACCTGCCCAATATGCTCTACGAGCTCGTGATGGGCGGCATGTTGGTTACCGCCTTTTTGCCGGTGTACATGGGCGTGCGTCGTGAACAGGGTCGCGACGCCTCAAACGAATACGTAGGTAATCTGCTCGGCATCCTACTTTTGCTGCTGGGCGGCATTTCGGTGCTGGGCACCGTGTTCGCTCCGGGCTTTATCTGGACGCAGTCGTTCCTTTCGGGTGACGGCGGCAGCATGAATACTGCCGCGTTCATGTTTCGTTTCTTTGCCATCCAGATTCTGTTCTACGGGCTGGGCTCGGTGTTCTCGGGCGTTCTCAACGCACACCGTGATTACTTCTGGTCGACGTTTGCCCCGGTTCTCAACAATGTGATTGTCATCGCGAGCTTTATGGGCTTTGCTCCTGTGTCCGCACAATTCGGTGAGCGTGCCGGCATCATTCTTATTGCAGCCGGAACGACCTTTGGCGTCTTTGTCCAGATGGCATGTCAGATTCCCGCGCTCGGCAAGCATGGCGTGCATCCTCATATCCATATCGACTTTAAGGATCCCGCGCTGCGCCAGACGATTACGCTCGGTATTCCGACGCTGCTTGCAACGGTGTGCATGTTTGTTTCGACCTCCATCACCAATGCCGCCGCGCTGGTGGTACAGCCCGAGACCGGTCCTTCCGTCATCGCGTATGCGCGCCTGTGGTACACGCTGCCCTACGCGCTGATTGCCGCTTCGCTTTCGACGGCGCTGTACACCGAACTCTCTCACGATGCGCAGGAGAAAGATTACGACAGTGTTCGTACGGGCATCTCGCGCGGTGTCGCCCAGATGCTGTTTTTCCTGATCCCGTTTGCGTTGTACCTGATTGTTTTCGCGCGTCCGCTCAACATGATTTACTGTGCCGGCAAGTTTGATGAGTCCGGCGTGGCGCTGGTGTCCGAGTTCCTTGTCTATCTGGCGCTTTCTCTGCCACTCTACGGCGTGGTCGTGCTGATGCAGAAGAGCTTCTCTGCTCTGCTCGATATGAAGCCCTATGGCCGCTATTGCCTGTATTCCGCCATCGGCCAGGCCGGTTCGGTACTGCTGTTCGGAGTGGCCCTCGGCTACGGCATGCCTGCCATCGCGCTTTCGTATGTCGTCGACTACGTTATCTTGGTCGGTTGTTCGCTGTGGTGGCTGCGTCGTCGTCTGCATGGCCTTCAGGTTAAGTCCATACTGCACGGAGGCTTCTTTGGCCTTTTGCTCGGCGGTCTGGGTGCCGCAGCGGGTGCCGGCGTTTCGTGGGCGCTCGAGCGCTTTGTCGGTGCGCTCGGCGGCTCGATTCTGGTTACCTTGGGCTATGTTTGCGTTGCAGGCATCGTCTCGCTCGCTGTCACCTTTGGTCTGGCCGTCGCCTTTAAGATGCCCGAGGTCTCTGCGTTGCTTCGCCGCAAGTAGGTAAACGTGACGGGTCACGATAACATTCCAACCCTTGCCGAACAGGTCTCGCGCGTTCCCACGCAGCCCGGCTGCTACCTTTGGAAAGACGCCAAGGGCGATGTCATCTACGTTGGCAAGGCGAAAAACCTGCGTGCCCGTATGCGTCAGTACGTGACGCTGCAGGACGAGCGCCAGAAGATCCCGCTTATGATGCAGTTGGTGGCGAGCTTCGACTATATCGTTGTGGAGACCGAGCACGAGGCATTGGTACTCGAGCGCAATCTGATCGGTCAATACCATCCGTACTTTAACGTCGATCTTAAGGACGATAAGAGCTATCCCTTTATCGCTATCACCAAGAGCGATCTATTTCCCGCTATTAAATACACGCGTGAGCGCCATAAGCCAGGGACGCGCTATTTTGGCCCCTATACCGATAGCCGTGCGGCACGTGAAACCATCGATACGCTGCGCAAGGTTATTCCCATTTGCTCAGCATCCTGTGCGGAGTGGCGTCGCTGCCGCCGCATCGTCGAATCTCATAAGGGCGAAGAAGACATCGTCAATATGATTTGCGCGCAAAACGGACGCCCCTGCTTTGACTATCATGTCGGTCGTGGCCCGGGTGCATGCGTCGGCGCGATTTCTCCTGCGGACTATGCCAAGAACGTCAAACGTGTCGAACGTTTTTTGTCTGGCCATCGCAAGGACGTCGTCGACGAACTGACATCCGAGATGACGGAGGCCGCCGAGGCGCTCGATTTTGAGCGCGCCGCCCGTGTCAAGCGCCGCCTGGACGTCATTAGGGGCCTGGACGATCGCCAACAGGTTGTCTTTCCATCGAGCGTCGATATCGATGTTATCGGCTTCTATCGCGAAGAGACCATTTCCGCCGCTTGCGTTTTTGTCGTGCGTGAGGGTCGAACGGTTCGAACCTGCGAGTTCATTCTCGATAAGGGTTTGGATGTCGACGAAGAGGAACTTCAATCGGGCTTTCTTAAGCGCTATTACGACGAGACGGCTGATATTCCAGCTGAGATCAACCTCTCTGTCGAGCTTGAGGATGCGGGGGCGCTGGGGGAGTGGCTTGCAGGCAAGCGCGAGCGCTCCTGTCATCTCCATAGGCCGCAACGTGGCGAAAAGCACCGTTTGCTCGATATGGCATCCAAAAATGCGCGCCATGCCCTCATGCGCTACATGATGCGTACGGGGTATGCCGACGACCGCACCAATCGGGCGCTCTTGGAGCTCGAAAGCGCGTTGGCGCTGCCATCGCCGCCGTTACGTATCGAGTGCTTCGATATCTCTACGCTGCATGGCACCTTTACGGTCGCCTCGATGGTGGTGTTTACCAACGGCCGCGCCGACAAGAGCCAGTACCGCCGCTTTAAAATCCAGGCCGAATTGGACGAGGCGAACGACTTCGTTTCGATGTCCGAGGTTTTGGGGCGTCGCTATGCTCCCGAGCGGATGGCCGACGAACGTTTTGGCTCGCGCCCCGATTTGCTCGTTGTCGACGGCGGCAAGCCGCAATTGACGGCTGCAATTAAGCAACTTGAGGCCCTTGGGCTCGATATACCAGTTTGTGGCTTGGCAAAGGCCGATGAGGAGGTTTTCGTGCCCTGGGACGAGACTCCCGTCGTGCTTCCAACCGGGTCCGCGTCGCTCTATCTCATCAAGCAGGTGCGCGATGAATCGCACCGTTTTGCAATTACATTCCATCGTGAGTTGCGCGATAAAGCCATGACGGTTTCGGTACTCGATGACGTTCCGGGCGTGGGACCCACTAGAAAACGTGCCATTATGCGCCATTTTGGCTCGATGAAGCGTTTGCGTGCGGCGAGCGAGAAAGAGATTGCAGAAGTTCGCGGCATACCTGCCGATGTCGCCAAGGCGGTCCACGAGGCGCTCGTCGCATGGAATGCCGAGCGCGCCGAGGCATCGGCTAGCCATTCCGATAGCTAAACACGAGCCTAAACAACTGGTATACATGCTTGCGCGATTTTCAAGCATTTATTTCGCCATGATTACCTGCTGGTTTCGGGTTTTATTAACGCTAAAACGTTTGACTAACCCAAGCAAAAACCCTGTTATCCTGCGGGTTGACGAAGACTGATATCTCACCTCGCCGACACATACTGTCTGCAGTATCGTTTGTCAACGAATTCGGTGAACGGTAGTAAATACCGTTCAAGCGTATGTATGTATCGGTCGCCGAGCGCGGCACCTCAGTTGGGTCCGTCGGTAGGTAAGGTATATATCGTCCGCAAGTTGCGCGGGGGCAAGTCTAGGTGCTCCCGGGTAAGATTCTCTATTGATAGGAGAAGACATGGCCATCATCAACAAGGGTATGTCCAGGCGTTCGTTCCTCGGCCTCACCGGCAGCGTCGCTGCTGTCGCAGGGCTTGGTCTCACCGGCTGCGGTGGCAGCTCCAACGACGAGGGTTCCGCTTCCGGTTCCACCGATTCCGCCAACCGTGGCGGCGGCGTGATCACCGCTGGTTCCGCTTACGCTCCGTCCAGCTTCGACCCCGCCAGCACCGGCTCCGCTGTGGGCCTGGGTGCTAACTGGCACGTCATCGAGGGCCTCTATGGCATCGATTACCACGACTACAGCACCTTCAACGAGCTCGCCACCGACGATCCCAAGTCCGTGGACGACACTACCTTCGAGGTCACCATCCGCAAGGGCGCCAAGTTCTCCGATGGCACCGAGGTCACTGCTGACGACGTCGTTGCCTCCTACACCGCTTGCGCCGCTTCTGCTACCTATGCTCCGTTCTTCCAGCCCTTCGAGTCCATCGAGGCCAAGGACGCTAGCACTGTAACGGTCAAGACCAAGGTCCCCAACTTCTCCCTGCTCAAGGATCGTCTGGCCATCATCCGCGTTACCCCGGCTACCCAGGCCGAGGAGGATCGCGCTAAGCAGCCGATCGGCTCCGGCCCCTGGATGTACGACTCTATCTCCGATACCGAGATCACCCTGGTTCCCAACCCCGAGTACAACGGTGAGTATGCTGCCGAGGATAAGAAGATCCAGTACAGCATCCTGACCGACCCCACCGCTCGCGTTACCGCTCAGCAGGAGGGCTCCACGCTCGTTATGGAGCTCGTCACCGCTGATGCCGTCGACCAGCTCGAGAGCGCCGGCTGCAAGATCGATAACGTCCAGGGTTTCGGCACCCGCTTCATCATGTTCAACGTCGCCAAGGAGCCTTGGAACAACGTCAAGGTCCGTCAGGCCGTCATGTACGCGCTCGACACTGAGAAGATGATTACCAACACCTTCGCCGGCCTTGCTACCGCTGCCAGCTGCTACCTGCCCAAGAGCTTCACCAACTATCATGAGGCTTCCACGGTGTACAAGACTGACGCCAAGAAGGCCAAGAAGCTCATCGAAGAGTCTGGCATCACCCCGGGCGCCATCACCCTGCGCACCACCGACAACGAGCAGATCAAGGGCATGGCCGCTCAGGTCAAGAACGACCTCGACGCTCTCGGCTTCGATGTGACCATCCAGACCGATACCTCGCCGGCCACCTACGCTGCCATCGACGGCGGCGAGGCCTACGATATCCTTCTCGCTCCTGGCGATCCGTCCTGCTTCGGCGCCGACCCCGACCTGCTGCTCAACTGGTGGTATGGCGACAACGTCTGGATGCAGACCCGTTGCCCGTGGAAGGATTCCGCTGAGTGGGCGAAGCTCCACGGTCTCATGGACGAGGCTCTTGCCGCCGAGGGCGACGAGCAGCAGAAGAAGTGGAACGAGTGCTTCGACATCATTGCCGACAACGCCGTTCTGTACCCCGTTGTCCACGTCAAGACCGTCTCCGCTTCCTGGGACGATCCGTCCACTGCGCCCAACGGCGAGGCCCTCGATGGCTTCAAGGGCATCGGCACGACGAGCATGTCCTTCAGGGGCGTTGCGACTGTCAAGGCGTAAGACTCGCTTGAGTCTGTATGCAGGATGTCGGTCGTTGGGACCGTATCCTCATAGTTGAAACAAAGACCCGGGCGGCAACGATGTCGCTCGGGTCTTGTAATGAGTATCCGTACTCATATACCAGTTGGTCCTACCGACAAAAGAAAGGGGAGAGAACGTGAACAACTTGCTACGTTTGATTGGAAGGCGTCTTGTGGCGCTGCCGATCATGGCATTGGGCGTCACCGTCCTGGTGTTCTTCCTTATGTCGTTCTCCAAGACCGACCCCGCCTACACGGCGTTGGGTGACGGTGCCTCGCCCGAGGCGGTTGCCGAGTACCATGAGAAGTATGGTCTGGACGACCCCTGGCCCGTGCGCTACGTGCGCTATATGGGCGATCTGATCCATGGCGACATGGGCACCTATGGTGCTGCTCGCAACTCCGTTGCCAAGCGCATCTCCACGGCCCTGCCCGTCACGATGCAGCTGACCTTTATCGGTCTTGCCATCGGTGCGGTCGTTTCGTTTTTGCTCGGCGTCATCGCGGCACTGTATCGCGACAAATGGCCGGACCAAGTGATCCGCGTCTTTTCCATCGCCGGCTTGGCAACCCCGTCGTTCTGGCTTGCCGTTCTGTTGATCCTGCTGTTCTCTTCCTACCTTAAGGTGCTCCCGGCGTCCGGTGCTCTGCCTCACTTCACCACGAATCCGGTTGGCTATCTGGGACGTATGATCATGCCTGCTATCGCCTTGGCATTTCCGCTGACGGGCCAGATGACTCGTATCGTGCGTACCGCCATGGTCGAGGAGCTCGACAAGGACTATGTCCGTATGGCTCGCGGCGCCGGCGTTCCCGAGAAGGTCGTCGTCGGCATCAACGTTCTTCGCAATGCGCTGATCACCCCGGTCACCACCCTCGGTCTTAAGATCGGTTACCTCATGGGCGGCGCCGTCGTCATCGAGGTTATCTTCAACCTCCCCGGCATGGGCACCGCGATTCTGCAGGGCGTTCAGGGCAACGAGGCGAACCTGGTTCAGGGCGTCGTTATCGTCGTTGCTCTTGCCTTCATCATCATCAACATCGTGGTTGACATGCTCTACCTGCTCATCAACCCGCGCATCAGGACGGTGTAGATTATGGTAAAGATTCGAGAGAAGCAAACCGAGCAGCTCGAGAAGGCTGCCTCCAAGGGGCTCAAGCTCGGTGGCTGGAAGAAGATGACGCTGTCTTCTAAGATTGCCGCCGTCGTGCTGGTGCTGGTCGCCCTGACTGCAATCCTGGCGCCCCTTCTTGCCCCCTATAGCCCGGTCGAGATCTTTACGGCTCGCCAGGCTCCCGGCAACGGATTTATCTTCGGTACCGACGATAAGGGTCGCGACATTCTGTCGCGTATGCTCTACGGTGGTCGTTACTCGCTGATTATCGGCTTTGGCGCCACTGCCATGGCTCTGGTCTGCGGCTCGGTCGTGGGCGCCCTTGCAGCGGTTTCGCGCAAGGCCGTCTCCGAGACGATCATGCGTATCTTGGACATCATCATGTCCATCCCGGGCATCGCCCTCGCGGCCGTCTTCGTCTCCATCCTGGGCAACTCCGTGCCGTCGATCATCTTCGCCATCGGCTTTATGTACACTCCGCAGATTGCCCGTATCGTGCGCGCCAATATCGTGTCCGAGTACGGCGAGGACTATGTCCGCGCGGTCATCGTTTCCGGCGCCAAGGCTCCGTGGATTTTGATTAAGCATGTTCTGCGTAACTGCATCGCCCCGATCATGGTCTTCACCGTTACCCTGGTCGCCGACGCCATCATCTTCGAGGCCTCGCTGACCTTCATCGGCGCTGGTATCCAGGAGCCCACCGCTACCTGGGGCAACATCCTCGCCGACGCCCGCGGCGGCGTGCTCGCCGGCCGTTGGTGGCAGGCGCTGTTCCCGGGCCTAGCCATCATGATCACCTGCCTGGCGCTCAACATCCTCTCCGAGGGCATTACCGACGCCATGGCCGCTGCTCCCTCCGCTGCCCTGGATCCTACCGATTCCTCCAAGCGTCGCGAGGCCGACCTGCTGGTCTCCGACCCCGTTCGCGCCTACAAGGAGCAGGCCCAGTCCCTCTCCGCTCGCCTTGGCGCCCTGCGCGATGTCGAGCTCAAGCGTGACGATCGCCACGTGCCCGACGAGTCCGTTGAGCCGATTCTCTCGGTCCGTGACTTCTGCATCCAGTTTGAGCATCACGGTGATATCAACGTCGTCGACCATGTCAACTTTGACGTTCGTCCTGGTCAGACCATGGGCCTGGTGGGCGAGTCCGGTTGCGGTAAGTCCATCACCACGCTGGCCATCATGGGCCTGACCGACGATGACGAGCATCTTTCCGGCGAGGTTCTCTGGGAGGGTCGCGACCTGCTCAAGATGAGCAAGAAGGAGTGGTTCGGCCTGCGCGGTACCGATATCGCTATGGTCTATCAGGACGCCCTGTCCTCGCTTAATCCCTCCATGCTCATCTCTGCCCAGATGAAGCAGCTCACCAAGCGCGGCGGAACCCGCAGCGCCGAGGAGCTCCTGGAGCTCGTCGGCCTCGATCCCAAGCGCACGCTCGAGAGCTATCCGCACGAGCTTTCCGGCGGCCAGCGTCAGCGTGTCCTGATCGCTATGGCCCTTACCCGCGACCCCAAGCTGGTCATCTGCGACGAGCCCACGACCGCTCTGGACGTTACCGTCCAGAAGCAGGTCATCAAGCTGCTCAACGATCTTCAGGCCAAGCTCGGCTTTGCCATGATCTTTGTTTCGCATGACCTGGCTCTGGTCGCCGAGGTTGCCCATAACATCACGGTTATGTACGCTGGCCAGGTTATCGAGCAGGCACCCACCAAGGAGCTGCTCACCAACCCGATCCACGAGTACACCCGCGGTCTTCTGGGCTCCGTTCTGTCCATCGAGAGCGGCTCGGGCCGTCTGCACCAGGTCCCCGGCGCCGTTCCCAGCCCGCGCGATTTCCCCAAGGGCGATCGCTTCGCACCCCGCTCGAGCCATCCGCGTATTGGCCTGGATACCCGTCCGGTCTTCAAGCGCGTGCCCGGCACCGAGCACTTCTATTCCGAGCTCCCCGACGAGGTGCTCAAGGCAAATGGTTTGACCCCTCACGCGGAGGTGATGTAGATGAGCGATACCGCAGTCAACGGCGTCGAGCCGATCATCTTCCTTGATGACGTCCACGTCACCTTTAGGACCCGTACCGGCTCGATTCTGCACCCCAACCTGGTTCACGCCGTCCAGGGTGTAACGATTAAGCTCATGCCCGGTCAGACGATCGGCATCGTCGGCGAGTCCGGTTGCGGTAAGTCCACCACCGCTAACGTCATGTGCGGCCTGCAGGCCCCCACGAGCGGCAAGGTCTACTTTAAGGGCAAGGACGTTACCAAACGTACCGCCGAGGACCGTCGCCACATGGGTCGCGTCATCTCGGTCGTGTTCCAGAACCCGGCCACGGCGCTCAACCCCCGCATGGTCGTTCGCGAGCAGCTGCTCGACCCCATGCGCGTCCACAACCTGGGTACCGAGGCCGAGCAGGAGAAGCGCGTCAAGGAACTCTTGGAGCTCACCGGTCTGCCCAGCTCCGCTGCCGAGGTTCTTCCCGGCCAGCTTTCGGGCGGCCAGCGTCAGCGCGTCGCAATTGCCCGTGCCCTGTCGCTGAACCCCGATGCCATCATCGCCGACGAGCCCACCTCGGCTCTGGACGTTTCGGTCCGCGCGCAGATTCTGAACCTGCTGACCGACCTTAAGAAGGAGCTCGGCCTGGCCATGGTGTTCATCAGCCATGACATCCAGACGGTCCGCTATATCTCTGACGACATCATCGTTATGAATGGCGGCAAGATCGTCGAGCAGGGCGAAGCCAAGCAGGTCTTCCAGCACCCCCAGGACCCCTACACCAAGATGCTGCTCGGCGCTGCGCCGTCGCTGCTGCATCCCAAGCTCGGCGAGTAACCTCGCTTTCCCTCCCGTGCGCCCGGTTCCCTTGCCGGGCGCACCTCCGTTGCGATTTCGAAAGGTTGGGTTCACGAGCCATGCCAAGTGCTCAGGAGCTACAACATCAATTTGGTGAATATCGAGGCGCCATGCCCCGTCCATCAGATTTCGATCTCTTTTGGAAGGATCGCATGGCCGAGGCCGACGCCGTCGGGCTTGACTATGCGATCGAGACGGCATCGGTCACCGATGCCGCGACCTGCCAGCTTTTCGACCTCTGGTATACCGGCATGTGTGGCGCTCGCCTGCATGCCAAGTACCTTAAACCCGTCTCGGACGAGCCCGTGCCATTGGTGCTTCAGTTTCATGGGTATCCGGGTGCAAGCCGCAGCTGGTTTGAGCAGGCGTCGTTTGCGGGCATGGGCATGGCACTCATCGCCCTCGACTGCCCCGGCCAAGGAGGTCCCTCCGAGGACATTGGTGGATTTGAGGGCACAACGGTTGCCGGGCATATCGTCGCCGGCATCGACGGCGACCCGGCCAACCTCTACTATGTCCGCTTACACCAAGATATTCGAATCCTGTGCCGTATTGTTCGTGAGCTCGAGGGCATCGATCTTGCCCGTGTGTTTGTGAACGGCGCGTCGCAGGGCGGCGGTTTGGGTATTGCGACCTGTGCGCTTAATAGCGAGCTTATCAATCGTGCCGCCATCCTCTATCCCTTCCTGTCGGATTTCCGCCTGGTCTGGGATTTGGATGCCGACGACATTGCCTACGAAGGCCTGCGCTATTGGTCTCGCTGGTTTGATGAGGACTCGACTCGTATTGACGAAGCCTATGCCAAGCTGGCGTACTTCGATTCCAAGAACTTTGCCCCTATGGTCAAATGCCCCGTGCTGTTTGGCACTGGCACAGCCGATATCGTCTGTCCGCCAGCGACGCAGTTTGCGGTCTATAACAACCTGACCTGCGAAAAGCGTCATGAGTTCTTTGAAGGCTTTGGCCACGAGGAGATTCAGGATTTTGACGATTTGATCATTCCGTTTTTCTGCAAGGGAGGGGAGGCTCATGTCTAAGTGCGAGAGCAATGTTGACGAGCTGATTGTCCCCGGGCTCGTGGGAATTCCTGGAACGGTTTCGTCAAGGCTCGCAGAATATCGGGACTGGCGCGGTGATGTCCAAGCAGATGTTTCTGATTTAGAGACATGCGCTTCGAATCTTGAGATTCAAGGCCTGGCCATTACGGCGATTGACTTTGTTAACCCCTGCGCCCGTTACTCGGAGGTCTCCTTTGAGCTCGGTGACGATGCGATTCACGCTCGTTTGATCGAGCCTGTCGGTCGTGCCCGAGTATCTGAGCGCGTGCCGCTGTGCCTGATGTTCCACGACATCGATCGGCCTGTGCGCGGCTGGCATCACATGACGAGATTTGCCGCCATGGGGTATGCCGTCCTCGCGCTGGATGACGATGTTGCTGGTGCGGACGACCTGCAGCGGGGGATTTCTTCGCCCGCTTTTGTCGAGCGCGTCCGTTGGGGTTGCGCGTTGGCGAAGGTGGCGCGCAATCTTGATGGCATGGACCCCGACCGCATCTTTGCATGGGGCGAGGGCCTTGGCGGCGGAGTCGCGCTGGCGGTTTCTGCTCTGGACGAGCGGGGCCTCGCCTGCACGGCGGTTGCCAATCCAATTCCCGGTGGCCTTGAGGCGCTGTCGTCTCGGGTGCGCGGATCGGTGCTCATGGGCACATCGCTCATGGATGCCGCGAGCGACCCCAAGGGCCAGTTTGCCGTATTCAACGGTCTTGAGTGTGACCGGAGGCATATCGTCTATGCCAAATACGCTCACGAGCGCATCAATGCGTTCGAAAACGAAGTCGTCGACTTCTTTAACCAAACGTTCTACCCGTGTTCTTTGGCCTAGGCGGCCTGGACACTGCCAACAAGAGTGGGCGGCATAGGGCTGCCCGCCAGACAACTAAGGAGATTCTTGTGGCAACTCAGAAATTCACCGGCGTTATCCCTCCCGTCGTTGTTCCCGATACCGAAGATCACCAGCTCGACGTTGCCTCCTTTGAGCGCAGCATCAACCGCATGATCGATGCGGGCGTCGATGGCTTGTTCTTCCTGGGCTCCTCGGGCGAGGTCGTCTTCTCCACCGACGAGCGTCGCCGTCAGATCATCGCCGAGGCCGTCCGTATCGTCGACCACCGCGTTCCCGTTCTGGTCGGCATCATCGACACCGAGACCGAGCGCATGATCGAGCACGGTAAGGTCGCTCAGGAGCTGGGCGCCGATGCTCTCGTCGCCACCTGCCCGTTCTATGCCCTGCAGGGCATGACCGAGGTCGAGGAGCACTTCCGCATCCTGCATGAGGAACTCGACCTGCCCATCTTCGCCTACGACATCCCCGTGTGTGTCCACACCAAGCTCCCCTGGAAGCTCCTTGCCAAGCTCGGTGCCGAGGGCGTTCTGGCCGGCGTCAAGGATTCCTCGGGTGATGACATCTCGTTCCGCTACCTCGTTCAGGAGAACGAGAAGAACGGCCATCCGATGAGCATCCTCACCGGTCACGAGGTTGTTGTCGACGGCGCTTACCTCGGTGGCGCCGACGGTTCCGTCCCGGGTCTCGCCAACGTTGAGCCCGAGGGCTACGTGCGTCAGTGGAAGGCCGCTCAGGCTGGTGACTGGGCTACCGTCAAGGCCGAGCAGGATCGCCTCAATGAGATTTCGCATATCTGGGATGTCACCTCGGGCGTCCAGGGCTATGCCGGTGGCGTCGGCGCCTTCAAGACCGCTATGAACCTCATGGGTATCTTCGACAGCCCGACCATGCCGCGCCCGGTGAAGGCCATGACCGGCGAGAACGTCGAGGCTATTAAGAAGGTCCTCCAGGACAACGGTCTCCTGTAAAGCTTCCCCGGGCACCCGATCTTGGGGCTCAAGCGGTCGAGCGTGACCCATTAGGTCAACGCCCGACCGCTTTCACCCCAACCTCGGGCACCCGGGAAACCTTTACCAAGCTGCGGCGATAACGCAGCCTTCATTTCCTGTAGTTGTTTTTTATCTCCTAAGGAGAGCGACATGGAGAACAAGTACGTCTGCTCTGTCGATATCGGCGGAACTAAGATCGCGACTGCCATCATGGAGTACCCGGCTGACGGCAGCGTGCCCCATCCCGTTTTTGAGGCCGAGGTTCCCACCGAGGCCCAAGAGGGCGGCGAGGCCGTCTTCCAGCGTATCGAGGCGTCCATCAAGGCTGCTCTCGAGGCGAATCCCGATGTCGAGGTTCTTGGCGTCGGTATCGGTGCCGCCGGCGTCGTCGATCCCAAGACGGGCGCCATCGCGTATGCCAACGAGATCATGCCCGGCTGGTCCGGCGTCCAGTTGGGGCCGCGTCTGCGCGAGGACCTCGGTCTTCCCGTTGCCGTTGTAGGCGACGTGCAGGCTCATGCTCTGGGCGAGGCCCACTGGGGCGTCGGCAAGGGCAAGTTCTCCGTCTTGTGTCTTGGCATCGGCACGGGCATCGGCGGCGCATATGTCGAGAACGGCCGCGTGATGCAAGGCTTCCATGGTGCTGCCGGTCATATGGGCCACATCGAGTGCTCGGCTGCCGCCGGTATTCCCTGCGCCTGCGGGCGTTCCGGCCATCTGGAGTCGGTTGCTTCGGGCACTTCCATTGGTCGTATGTACGATGAGCGCTTTGGTCGCGTCGACCCCAGCCGTCCTTCGGTCGGTCGCGATGTGAACGACCTGTGCCGTGCGGGCGACGCAAAGGCGACCGAGGTCATCCATGACGCCGGCTTTGCGCTGGGGGCCAGCTTGGGCTCGCTCGCTAACATCCTGGACCCTGAGGTCATCGTGCTTTCGGGCGGCGTGATTCACCAAGGTCCCGATTGGCGTTCGCAGACGTGGAAGGATTCGGTGCACGAGGGCTATGCCAGCCAGGCGCTCGATCCGCTTCAGGACACGCCGATCCTCATCGGTTCTCTGGAGGGCGATGCTCCGCTCATCGGTGCCGCTGAGCATCTTCTTGCCTCGTTGAAGTAAACGTATCTTCTGTAGGAGCCTCCCGAGACAACACGCCTCGGGAGGCTGTTCTGAGAAAGGTTACAGCCTTATGACCGTCGATCCTTTGATTCAATCCCTGAAGGGCAAGCTCGTCGTGAGCGTTCAGGCGTATATGGGCGAGCCGCTTCGTACGCCCGAGACCATGGCTCAAATGTCTCGAGCTTGTGAGCTCGGCGGCGCCGCCGCCATTCGCTGCCAGGGTCTTGCCGACATTGCCGCCATTAAGGGTCGCTGTGAGGTTCCCGTCATCGGCCTGTGGAAAGATGGGCACGAGGGCGTTTACATCACGCCGACGCTGCGTCACGCTCGCGCCTGCGTTGCTGCCGGTGCCGATATCGTGGCGATCGACGCCACCGATCGTCCGCGCCCCGATGGCAAGACGGTCGAGGATACTTTCTGCCCGCTGCACGAGGAGGGTGTGCTCCTGATGGCGGATTGTGCCACCATCGAGGATATTCGTCGTGCTGTTGACATGGGCTTCGACCTGGTGTCCACCACGCTGTCTCATGGTGTTGCCGCTATCGATTGCACCATGGCCGACGGTCCCGATCTGCCGCTCCTGCGCCAGGCGACTGAGGAATTCCCCGGCCTTCCTATCATTTGCGAGGGTCGCGTGCATACGCCCGAGGAGGCTCGCGCCGCGATCGATGCTGGCGCCTGGGCCGTTGTCGTCGGCACCGCCATCACGCACCCCACGAGTATTACGAGTTGGTTCAAGGCTGCACTTGAGGCGTAAGACAGGCCTCGTATCCGCTCGGGGCGGTATACTCAATATAGGCAATTGACCGCGCGGGATCCGGGTTGCTGGGTCCCGCGCTTGTTTTCGGGAGGCAGCACATGCAAAAGGGAGATGCCATGGATGCGGCGGAGCGCTCGGAGCGCATCCCCGATATCGTCATCATCACCGGAATGTCCGGATCGGGCCGCACACAGGCCATGCACGTGTTCGAGGACATGGGCTATTTTTGCATCGATAACCTGCCTCCGCGTCTCATCGCCCAGCTTGCCGAGCTCGTCGGCATCAATACGGGCGTGGGCAGGCATCTCGCCGTCACCTGCGATTTGCGTAGCCAGGGACTGTTTGACGAGTTGCTCGATGCGGTCGCCGCTCTCGAAGAGCGCGAGATGAGCTGCAACATCGTGTTCCTGGAGGCTTCTGACGAGGTACTGATTCGTCGCTACAGCGAAAATCGCCGCCGCCATCCCATTGCCAAGCCGGGGGAGACTACGGCCGATGCGATTCAGCGCGAGCGCCTGCAGCTGCAGGGCGTTCGCGACCGAGCGGATATGATTATCGACACGAGCCGTCTGCGCACCTCTGCGCTGCGCAACAAGCTGCGTATGGCGTTCTCCGAGTTGTCCGACCAGCAGCTCATGGACGTTCACGTGTTCTCGTTTGGCTTTAAGCACGGCATGCCCGTCGAAGCGGATATTATGATCGACGTCCGCTTCCTGCCCAATCCGTTCTACGATCCCGAGATGCGCACCATGACCGGTCTCGATAAAAAGGTCTCCGATTTTGTTCTGGACCATCCCAAGACGCAGGAGTTTTGGAAGGCTTGGACACAGCTGCTCGATACGGTCATGCCCGGTTATATCGCGGAGGGTAAGCCGCAGCTTTCTATCGCCATCGGCTGCACGGGCGGCCAGCACCGCAGCGTTGCCATTGCCGAGGCCACGGCCCGTTACCTGGAAGGCGCTCAGTATCATGTGAGCATCTCCCACCGCGACCTGTCGCGTGCCAACACGAAGGCATAGGCCTGCATGTCGTTTACCGCTGAGGTGCGCGACGAGCTTGCGCGCTGCGAACCCGAATGTGAATACTGCGACTTGTCGACGCTTGCCGCCCTCACGCGCGTGAGCGGTACGCTCTCGCTTACCGGCTCTGGGCGGTATCGTTTGACGGTTGCGACTGAGACGGGAGCCGTCGCGCGCACGATGATCACGCTGACGCATCGTATCCTTAAGCTCAAAACGGAGTTCACCGTCCGTAAATCTGTATTGCATAAGGTTCGAAACTACCTCATCACCTTGCCTGATCAGCCAGACCTGGATAAGGCCTTGGTTCTGCTGGGTATCCTCGAACGTAGGGGAGGACTTGTCGCCGGCGTACCCCGACATATCGTTGCCCGTCCTTGCTGTAGACTTGCCTATATCCGCGGCGCGCTCATCGCGGGCGGCTTCGTGGCCGATCCACGCGGCGATTTTCATTTGGAGATTGCTGTGCAGGGCGAGCAATATGCCAAGGGGCTTTGCGATCTGTTGGAGCAGATTGGGGTCCATGCTCGTGTTAATGCACGGCGGGGGTCATATGCCGTGTACATTAAGAGCGCCGAGGAAATCGAGCATCTATTAAAGCTGATTGGCGCCAAGCGCAGCGTTGCCGAGATTGAGGAGGCGCGCGCGGTCAAGTTGGTTAAGAACGATGTGAACCGTCGCGTGAACGCCGAGCTCGCCAACCAGACCAGAAGCGCCGGTGCCGCCCAACATCAGCTTGCGCTTATCGATGAGCTCGAGCAGCGTGGCCTTCGTGATGCGCTTCCGGATGCCTTGGCGGTCTTTTGCGACCTGCGCGAGCGCTATCCCGATCTGTCGCTGCGTGATTTGGGGGAGATGGCTGACCCTCCCTTGTCGAAGTCAGCCCTCTACCATCGTGTTTTACGGCTTGAAAAGCTCATTGAAGCAAACAGGTAGTTTGAAGTAACGACTTATATATGGATTTAGCTGCTATTTTAGTATTTAAAACGTTTTAACGTAAATTTGATTTTCAATTTCGAGCATTCTCGTGAAATTCAAGTCAAAAAAAAGGTATATTAGGCGAGTGGTTAGTTTGTGGGCCTCAACGGCGGGCGCTGTAGCTCGCGGGGGCCTTACGAAAGGAGACACAATGGCAGTAAAGGTTGCTATTAACGGCTTCGGTCGCATCGGTCGTCTGGCTTTCCGTCAGATGTTCGGTCATGAGGGCTCCGAGATCGTCGCTATCAACGACCTCACCTCTCCCGATATGCTCGCTTACCTGCTGAAGTACGACTCCACGCAGGGCAACTACGCTCGCGATCACGAGGTCGTTGCTGGCGAGGATTCCATCACCGTTGACGGCAAGGAGATCAAGATCTACAAGGAGGCCGACGCTAACAACCTGCCTTGGGGCGACCTTGACGTCGACGTCGTTCTCGAGTGCACCGGCTTCTACACCAGCAAGGCTAAGGCTCAGGCCCACATCAACGCTGGCGCCAAGAAGGTCGTCATCTCCGCTCCGGCCGGCAGCGATCTACCCACCATCGTGTACAACGTCAACCATGAGACGCTGACCGCTGAGGACAACATCATCTCCGCTGCTTCCTGCACCACCAACTGCCTCGCCCCGATGGCCAAGGGTCTGAACGACTTCGCTCCCATCGTGTCCGGCATCATGACCACCATCCACGCCTTCACCGGCGACCAGATGCCGCTCGACGGCCCGCAGCGCAAGGGCAACTTCCGTCGCTCCCGCGCCTGCTCCGAGAACATCGTCCCGAACACCACGGGCGCTGCCAAGGCCATCGGCCTGGTTCTCCCCGAGCTCAACGGCAAGCTCATCGGTGCCGCCCAGCGCGTCCCGACGCCGACCGGCTCGCTGACCAACCTCTACGCCGTCGTTGACAAGAAGGTCACCGTCGACGAGGTCAACGCTGCCATGAAGGCCTACGCCGAGACCATCCCCGAGACCTTCGCCTACAACGAGGACCAGATCGTCTCCCGCGACATCGTCGGCGAGACCCACGGCTCCATCTTCGACGCCACTCAGACCATGTGCTCTGACCTCGGCAACGGCCAGACCCTCGTTCAGGTCACCTCTTGGTACGACAACGAGAACTCCTACACCTCTCAGATGGTCCGCACCATCAAGTACTTCGAGAAGTTCGTTGCTTAATTTAGCTTTTAGCGAATAGCTCGTTGAGCGTCTAAAGAAGGGCGCGGCCTTATAGGGCTTACACCCTAGGGTCGCGCCCTTTTTATAAGAAATCGTCTGCCGTAATGGGAGGCAGACACGTACGAAAGGTAGAAGCAAACATGGCCTTTACCAAGAAGACCGTCCGCGACATCGATGTCGACGGAAAGCGCGTTCTCGTCCGCGTTGACTTTAACGTGCCTATCAAGGATGGCGTCGTTGGCGACACCACCCGTATCAAGGCTGCCCTGCCCACCATCAACTACCTCGTTGAGCACAACGCTCGCGTCATCCTCATGAGCCACCTCGGCCGTCCCGAGGGCACCGGCTTCCAGCCCGAGCTGTCCCTCGAGCCCGTCGCCAAGAAGCTCGCTGAGCTCTCTGGTCTCGACGTTGCCTTTGTCGCCGACACCTACGGCGAGAAGGCTGCTGAGGCTGTCGCCGCCGTCGAGCCGGGCAAGGTCCTCGTTCTCGAGAACGTCCGTTTTGACAAGCGTGAGAAGAAGAACGATCCCGAGATCGCCAAGAAGCTCGCTTCCTATGGCGACGTCTTCGTTCTCGATGCCTTCGGCACCGCTCACCGCGCCCAGGGTTCCGTCGTGGGCCCCGCCGCTTACCTGCCTGCCGTCGCCGGCTTCTTGCTCGAGAAGGAGGTCGACACGCTGACCGGCATCTTCGCCGAGCCCGAGCGCCCCTTCGTCGCCATCGTCGGCGGTTCCAAGGTTTCCTCCAAGATCGGCGTTCTCGATCACCTCATCGACTCCGCTGACACCCTGATCATCGGTGGCGGCATGGCCTACACCTTCTTCCTGGCTCAGGGCCTGTCCGTTGGTCAGTCCCTCAAGGAAGAGGACTGGGTCGAGCGCGCCGGCGAGATGCTCAAGAAGGCCGAGGAGAAGGGCGTCAAGATCCTGCTCCCCATCGACAACCGTGTTGCCGATCACTTTGGCGAGGACGCTGTCCCCGAGGTTGTCGCTTCCGACGCTATCCCCGACGATCGTGAGGGTATGGACATCGGTCCCAAGACCGAGGAGCTCTATGCCGAGGCTGTCAAGGGAGCCAAGACCGTGTTCTGGAACGGCCCCATGGGCGTCTTCGAGTTTGACAACTTTGCTCACGGCACCCAGGCTATCGCCGAGGCTGTCGCCGAGGCTGACTGCACCTCGATCATCGGCGGTGGTGACTCTGTCGCAGCTGTCAACAAGTTCAACCTGGCCGACAAGATGAGCTGGATCTCCACCGGTGGTGGCGCTTCCATGGAGCTCGTCGAGGGTAAGGCCCTGCCCGGAGTGGAGGCGCTTCTCGATGCCTAATCGCACCCTTCTTATCGCTGGTAACTGGAAGATGAACAACGACGTCGCCGAGGCCGCCAAGCTCGCCGACGAGCTGGCTCAGGCTCTGCCCGAGGTTCCGGCTGGCGTCGAGGTGCTCGTCTGCCCTCCGACCATCGACATCACCACGGTTCATGACCGCATTCAGGCTGCCCCCATCGCCCTCGGTGCACAGAACGTGTACTGGGAGGCCAAGGGTGCCTTCACCGGTGAGTCTTCTTGCGACATGCTCAAGTCCGCTGGCTGCACCTACTGCATTATCGGTCACTCCGAGCGTCGCGACTACTTCCACGAGACCGACGAGGACCAGAACAAGAAGGCTAAGGCTCTCGTTGCCGCCGGTCTTGTTCCCGTCTTCTGCTGCGGCGAGTCCCTTGAGGTCCGCGAGGCTGGCACCTATGTCGAGCACGTCGTGAACCAGGTCAAGGCTGGCCTTGCTGGCCTTGAGATCACCTGCCCCAAGCAGGTCGTCGTCGCCTACGAGCCCATCTGGGCCATCGGCACCGGCAAGACCGCTACCGCCGAGGACGCTCAGGAGGTCTGCGGCGCTATCCGTGAGACCCTCAAGGAGATGTTCGGCGAGGAGCTCGCCAACGGCATCCGCGTTCTCTACGGCGGTTCCGCCAAGCCCGGCAACATTGCCGAGCTCGTCGCCAAGCCCGACGTTGACGGCGCCCTCGTGGGCGGCGCTTCGCTCAAGGCTGCCGACTTCGCCTCTATGGTCGTCAAGGCAGGCGAGTAGGACATATGGCACAGCGTCATCTTCCTGCACTCCTGATCATCATGGATGGTTGCGGCCTTGCTCCGGCCGATGGCGAGAACGCCGTCGCCGCTGCCAAGACGCCCTTCCTTGATAGCCTGTACGAGAAGTACCCCCACACCACGCTCGGCGCTTCGGGCGAGGACGTGGGTCTTCCCGATGGCCAGATGGGTAACTCCGAGGTGGGTCACCTCAACATCGGTGCCGGACGCATCGTGTTTCAGGAGCTTTCGCGCATCAACAACGCCATCAAGGACGGCTCCATCGCCAAGAACGAGGTTTTTGTCAAGGCTATGGACGACGTCAAGGCTGACGGTAAGACTCTCCACCTCATGGGCCTTATGAGCCCTGGCGGTGTTCATTCTCACATGAACCACGTCGAGGCTCTGGTCAAGATGGCTGCCGAGCACGGTGTCAAGACCGTTCGCGTCCACGCCTTCATGGATGGTCGCGACGTTGACCCGCAGTCCGGTGCCGGTTACATGAGTGAGTTCTGCGCCTTCCTGGCTAAGATCTCCGAGGAGACCGGTTGCGACGCTCGCGTTGCCACCGTCTCGGGCCGTTATTGGGCCATGGACCGCGATAATCGTTGGGAGCGCATCCAGCGCGCCTACGACGTCATGGTCAACGCGTCCGATGCTGATACCGACCCCGTTGCCGGTATCAAGGCCTACTACGAGAAGGATCCGCGCGGCGACGAGTTCGTCGAGCCCTTCGCTGCCCACAACGAGGGCATCCACGAGGGCGACGCGGCCATCTTCTTCAACTTCCGTCCCGACCGCGCTCGTCAGATGACCCGCGTGTTCACGGACAAGGAGTTCGACGGCTTTGAGCGCGAGCAAATCAAGCTCTCGCACTTTGTGACGATGACCGAGTACGATCCGACGTTTGACGTCGAGGTCGCCTTCCCCAAGACGTTCCCCGAGAACGTCCTGGCCGACGTTATCGCCGCCAATGGCCTGAAGCAGCTGCACACCGCCGAGACCGAGAAGTACGCCCACGTGACGTTCTTCCTCAACGGCGGCATCGAGGAGCCCAAGGAGGGCGAGGAGCGCGTGCTCGTCGCTTCCCCCAAGGTCGCTACCTACGATCTGCAGCCCGAGATGAGCGCCCCCGAGGTGACCGAGAAGCTTGTCGCCGCCATCAACGAGGATCGCGCTGATTTCTACATCGTGAACTTCGCGAACTGCGACATGGTTGGTCACACCGGTGTCTTCGACGCCGCCGTTAAGGCCGTCGAGGCTGTTGACGATGCCCTGTCCAAGGTTGTCCCGGCGATTCTCGCCAAGGGCGGCTTTGCGCTGATTACCGCCGACCACGGCAACGCCGATCACATGTTTGACGTTGCTTCCGACGGTTCCAAGCATCCGTTTACGGCTCACACCACCAACCGCGTGCCGTTCATCATCGTTGATGAGAAGGCCAAGCTCACCGGTATCGAGGACGGCCGTCTTTCCGATATCGCTCCGACCATGCTCACCATGGCTGGTATTGAGCCTTCCGCCGAGATGACGGGCCGCGTGCTCGCCACCGAGGCCTAATAGAAAACAAATACCGTTTTCTAGTAAGGGGGTTGTCCACAACCGGACAACCCCCTTTTTGGTATTTCTGCCATTTCCACCCCGTCCTTGAGTGGCAGGTAGGGGAGAGCGGGGGATTGTGGTACAGTACTGGAGTTTGAACTGTTCTATTAAGGAGCTTATCTATGGGTCCGTTCCAGATTCTTCTGTTTGTCGTTTGGGCTGTCTCTGCCGTGGCGCTGACGATTCTCGTCCTGATGCATTCCGGTAAGGGCACCGGCGTTTCGGATATGATCGCTAGCTCGCTGTATAACTCCAGCTCTGCCACGGGCGTCATGGAGCAGAACCTCGATCGCCTGACGGTAATTATGGCCGTTGTTTTTGCTGTGTGCGTCGTCCTGTGCATGTTCTTCTTCCCGCAGGGCATCGTCGGCTACTAAGCATCGGCGTATATACGTTTGCAATGGGTCTCGCAGGTGCGGGACCCTTTTTGTTTACATATTTGTAACAGAGTCAAAATATCCCCACATACTTCGGCTTATAGGACAAAATGTGTGTCCACGTTGGGGGCATCGGCACAGGTCGATGCC
>CATWCP010000008.1 GCA_958349325.1 uncultured Collinsella sp. | reverse complement strand
CGAACCTCCAGTCCGGACCGCCCCGCGGTCCAACTTTCTGTCCGCACCCCCAAACGCATCCCAAGCTGCCCCAGATTTATACGTATCTGAACTAATTGTCCAGACCATTACGAACCAGGCCTCTTGTCAGCCCCAAGTGATCCGTTTTCCTCCGTCCCCAACGAATCAATAAGAAAAGAGGGGCTGTCCCACGTTGATGGGACAGCCCCTCTGGCTTCGATATGTGCGATACGGCTCGTTAGTAACCCTGGCCGTAGCCCTGGCCCTGGCCCTGCTGGCCTAGCAGCTCCTCCAGGTACTGGCGCAGCTGCTCGTCGGTAATACCGCCGTTGCCGGTGTCGGTCGAACTGTCGTCCTGCTGCTGGTTCTGCAGTTCCTCATCGGAGCCCAGCTCGACCGTGACCTTCTTCTCTTCCTTGCCGCGCATAAGCGTGATCTCGACCTTCTCGCCCACCTCGTGGCTGCGCAGCGCGATGATCAGGCCATCGGCACTCGTGATTTCGTCGTCGCCCAGCTTGGTGATGACGTCGCCCTCCTGAATGCCGGCCTTGGCAGCAGGACCGTCCTCGACGACGCTCGCCACATACGCGCCGCTGTCGGTGCTCAGCTTGTTAGTGCGGGCGTTAAGCGCATTGACGCTCGAAAGCGTGGCGCCCAGGTACGGGTGCACCGGCGTCTTACCGCCGATGATCTGGTCGGCAATGTTCTTGGCGTAGTTAACGGGAATAGCAAAGCCAACGCCCGAGCTGGAGCCCGAGTAGCTCTCGATGAGCGAATTGATACCCACGAGCTCGCCGTTGTCGTTGACGAGCGCGCCACCGGAGTTGCCCGGGTTGATGGCGGCATCGGTCTGGATCATGTTGGCATAGATGGTGTTACCGCTGGTAGAACTCATGGCCGTGGAGCGATACAGCGCCGACACAATGCCCGTGGAGACAGACTGCTCGTTGCCGAACGGCGAACCGATGGCCATAACCCACTCGCCCACGTTGAGCTTGGAGGAGTCACCGATCTCGATCGGCGTAAGCTTGGAGGCGTCGGCGTCCTTGAGCTTGATGACGGCCAGGTCGCTCGAAGCATCGCTGCCCACGAACTCGGCCTCGTAGGTGGTGCCGTCGTCCATGGTCACCACGTACTGGTCATAGCCATCGACCACGTGGTTGTTGGTGAGGATGTGGCCCTCGGTATCGAGCACCACGCCCGAACCGACGCTGCCCGAGCTGTCCGACTCACCGGCAGACTGCGAAAGCGAGCCATTCTGGCTGCCGCTCGAAGTGGCGGTGATGGAAACGACGGAGGGCAGGGCCTTGGCAGAAACGGCCTCGGCAAGTGTGGTGTCCTCGGAGTCGATCGTAATCTTTTGCGTCGACGAACCCGAGGCACCCGCCGTCACGGCATTCTTTCCGCCGCCAATGTTGAGCGTGCCGCTCATAATGAGCGCGATGACCAGCAGAGCGCCGCACGCACAGCCGGCAAGCGCCGTAATAAAGATCGGCAGCTTTTTGGTCTTGGTCTTGACCACCGTGTGCTTGTTCACGACCTGCTGGCTGCCCAGCGGCTTACCGGTCTGCGTGTCGTAGGCCTGCACGTAGGGAATGTTGCCGTCGGCAGGCGTCGACTCCACCTGCACGCGCGGCTGCTGCTGGGTCTCGCCAGCGTTGCCCGCATCCTGGGGACGCTGGGAATCGTTCTCGCTCATGGCTGCGATCCTTTCGTCAAATAACCAAAGGCCCACCAAACATGTGGCGGGCCATCATTGTTCACGTTGAGTTGTACCCCAATATGCGGGCGAACGTGTATGAGAACGCAATCTTTTAGGAAGGCTTAAGTTCTGCTGCAGATTCGAGAGGAACCCGCACCCGCGTCAAAACCACCACAAAGGTGCCTGTCCCCTTTGTGGTGGAAATCTAGTCCTTAAACAGATAGCCCACGCCGCGGACGGTGGTGATGTGCGCCGCGATCTGCGGGCCCACCTTGGAGCGGATGCGTCGAATGTGCACGTCAACGGTGCGCGTGCCGCCGCAGTACTCAAAGCCCCACACACGGTGCAGCAGCACCTCGCGGCTGTAGGCACGGTTGGGGTGCGTCGCCAAAAAGCTCAGCAGCGAGTACTCCATCAGCGTCAGGTCGATGGGCTCACCATCGAGCGTCACCTGGTAGGTGGCCAAGTTGATCTCGAGGTTATCGATGTTGAGCACATCGTCGGCGGCGACGGTCTCCTCCTCGCCCATCAGGCGCTGCGCGCGAGCCTTGAGCTCGTTAGGCGTCGCCGTGGGGCATACAAAGTCGGCATGCGCGTGATTGGGCAGGCGCAAGGTACCGAGCGCCTCGTCGTCGACGATCACCAGCATGGGGACGCCGCCGCGGTCGTCGAGCCACTTGGCAATCTGATCGATGCGGTCGCTGCGGATGCCATCGGAATCGAGGATCAGCAGGTCAAAGTCGTGCGCCGCAGTCGGCGAATCGGGGGTGGCCAGGCTCACCTCGACACCCAAGGTGGTCGTCAAGCTGCGGGCAAACTCGTGGAAGCGCGTCGTGCGCGCCATGAACAGGGCACTCTTTTCGGACATATCGGCCTCCAAAGAAATGAGCTCAATCGTACTGGAACAAGCCAGCGCGATTAGGAGTTCGCCAGGTAGTGCTTGATCTCCCACTCGGTAATCGTGGACTCAAACTTATGCCACTCGTCGCGCTTCTTTTTAAGGAAGAAACTGTGGATGTGCTCGCCGAGGGCATCCTTCATAAACTGCGAGTCCTCAAACACGTCGAGCGCCTCTTTGAGCGAGCGCGGCAGCGGCGTGTAGCCGGCCTCGACCATCTGGCGGTCGGTGAGCTTGAGCGTCTCGGCCGTGGCCTCGGGCGGGAGCTCCAGCTTGCGCTCGATGCCGTCCAGGCCAGCCGCCAGCGTGACGGCGTTGACCAGGTACGGGTTGGCCATGGGGTCGGGGCTGCGAAGCTCGATGCGTGTGGACAGCTGCTTGCCGGGCTTGTAGACCGGGATGCGGACCATGCTCGCGCGGTTGCGCAGGCCCCACGTGGCGTACTGCGGCACGGAGTCGCCACCCGTGGTGATGCGCTTGTACGAGTTGACCGTGGGGTTGGTGATGGCGCTGATCTCGCGGGCATGCGCCAGGATGCCGGCCATGTAGTGTTTGGCGATGTCAGAGAGGTGGTACTTCTCGTCGTCCTCGCCCCAAAAGACGTTGTTGCCGTCGTGGTCGAATAGCGACTGGCACAGGAACATAGCGCTGCCGTCCTCGCCTGCCAACGGCTTGGGCATAAAGGAGGCGTGGCAGCCGCTCTCGTAGGCCTGCTGCTTAATGATGAGTTTAGCCGTGGTGATGGCGTCGGACATGCTCAGGGCCTCGGCGTGGCGCAGGCTCATGCCATGCTGCGAGCGGCCGGCGGCGTGGAAGGTGTACTCCACGGGCACGGACATCTTCTCGAGCGTGAGGACCGTGTTGCGGCGCAGGTCGCGAGCGGCATCGCTCACCGAAAGATCGAAGTAGCCCACGTTGTCGAGCGGCTCGGGGGTGTGTTCGTCGGGGAAGTAGTAATACTCCAGCTCAGCGCCCACGTTGAGCAGATAGCCGGCCTTCTCGGCCCTGTAGAACATGCGGCGCAGGGCATCGCGCGGGTCGCCGGCAAACGGCTTGCGATCGGGAGTGCACACGTCGCAGAACACGCGGGCGACGCCGTTATGGCTCGGGCGCCACGGCAGAATCTGGAAGGTCGAAGCATCGGGAAACGCCAGCATGTCGGCTTCCTCGGGCGTGGCAAAGCCCTCGATGGCGGAGCCGTCAAAGCCAATACCCTCCTCAAAAGCGACCTCGAGGTCCTCGGGGCTAATGGCAAAGTTCTTGAGGCGGCCGAGAATGTCGACAAACCACAGACGCACAAAGCGGATGTCACGCTGCTCTACGGAGCGGAGTACGTAATCGATGTTCTGCTGGTTCATGTCGCTCCCCTTTCTTTCGGGCGGGTTTCGACTGGTCTATATCGCAGATACTATCGCAGAAAAATGTTTCCGCAGGGTTAAAGCGTATCAAGCGCTCAAAAAACGTGCGCGAACAGGCCGTTGCGAACGAGCGGCTAGCGCGAAGTCGAAGCGCGGTGTTCAATGTGACCAGGAACCTCGATGCGCTTGGGGGCGAGCTTTGCGGCTTCGCCCACGGTGGTGGTAACAACGTCGATGCGCTCGGACAGACGCTCGACTACGCGCTCGGCAATGGTGAGGGTGTCTTGCGCTGCTGTGGTCACACCGCCAAAGAGCACGTGGTTCCAAGGATAATCGTCAAACGTCGCAATCTTAAGACCAGCCGGTAACGAGGGACCAAGCTGCGCCAGAGCCTCGGTCAGGCGCAGGAAGACCAGGCCGTTGACGGCAATGAGGCCGAGCTTTTTACCGGCATAGTCACGCATGGTCTCGTCCAAGCGGCCGATGCCCGTGGCGCCACCGTCGGCCAGGGTGACAACCTCGCCCGCAAGTCCGCGGCGCGACAGCTCGTCGGTAAAGGCCTCGGCGCGCTCTCGACGCACGGGGCTGTCGTCGCTTGCCTCGGTGAGCAGGCACAGGCGCTCGCTGCCAGCGGCGGCGAGCTCGTCTACCAAGCCAGCGACCAGCTCACGGTTGTTAGATGTCACCAGATCGACACCGCCGTCGGCAACGTCGCGGTCGAGCAGCACAACAGGCAGACGTCCCGCTGCCGCGGCGATCGCCTCGTCATTGCCTCCGCAGGTGTTGACGACCAGGCCGTCCACGCCGGCATCGATAAGCCTGGTAAGCGACTCCGCTTCCTTAGCGGGGTCGTTGCCGCTAATGGCCGTCATGAGCGAGCAGCCGCGCGCGGCGGCGCTGACGGAAAGCCCTTCGAGCATGGCGCTGGAGAACGGGTTGGCGATGTCGGCCAGGATCACGCCGATGAGGTTGGTGCGCGAGCTGCGTAGATTGCGCGCGGCGGCACGCGGGCGATAGCCGGTGCGCTCGATAACCGCCGCGATGCGAGCACGGGTTTCCTCGGTCATTTGCCCGGGGCGGTTGTTGAGATAGCGCGAGACCGTGGCCGGGCTCACGCCCGCCTCGGCGGCAATGTCCTTGATTCTCATCTGCGCCATAACGCACCCCGTTTCCCAATTGTCGGCGGTCTGAGCCATTTTAGGCATTTTTTTAAAAATCTCGGTTGCAAAACGCTGTAGGTGAGTATACTACAACTCGAAACGAAACCGATTTCGTAAACCGATTTCGGTGAGCGTTGGCACGCAGGTGCAAAGACGCACCCTACCGTCTTGGCACCTGCGTGCCAACGCCATATCAAAGGTGTACGCACGAGTAAAAGGAGCTGCGCGACCATGGGTAAAACGGTTCTTACCTTCGGCGAGATCATGATGAGACTCTCACCCAAAGACCACCTGCGTATTGAGCAGGCAACCGAGTTTGACGTCCGCTACGGCGGCGCCGAGGCCAACACTGCGCTTTCCCTGGCCTACCAGGGCGACAAGGCCGCTTACGTCTCCGTTGTCCCGGCCAACCGTCTGGGCGAGTGCGCCCTGCGTTCGCTGAAGGCCTACGGCGTCGACACCACGCGCGTCGTGCGTCAGGGCGACCGTCTTGGCTCCTATGTGTTTGAGGTCGGTGCCTCGCAGCGCGGCAACGGTTGCGTCTACGACCGCAAGTACTCTGCCATCAACATGGCCAAGCGCGACGTCTTTAACTGGGACGAGATCCTCAAGGGCATCGATGTCTTCTATTTCTCCGGCGTGACCCCCGCCGTCTCCGATGAGATGGCTGCCGCCTGCAAGGATGCCCTCACCGCCTGCCGTGCCAAGGGCATCACGACCGTGTGCGACGTGAATTATCGCGGCAAGATGTGGTCGCCCGAGAAGTCGCAGGCCACCATGAGGGAACTCCTGCCGCTCGTCGACATCTGCATCGCCAACGACGAGGATGCGCCTGCCGGCCTTGGCATGACCTGCGTCTCCGGCTCCCTTGCCCACGGCATCGAGGAGCGTGACACCTACGTCGAGATGGCCCGTCAGATCTGCGCCGAGTACGGCTGCAAGAAGGTCGCCTCGGTCGTCCGCAACATCTCCTGCGTCGAGCGCTCCATCTGGATGGGCATGCTCTATGACGCCGAGAGCGGTGAGCACTGGTTCTCCCCTGCTCACGATGTGCACGTGCTTGAGGGTGTTGCCGCCGGCGACGCTTTCAACGCCGGCCTGGTCCACGCCCTCATCAACGACTTCGATCCGCAGGCTGCCGTCAACTACGCGATTGCGGCTTCGATCCTCAAGCTCACCATCAAGGGCGACTCCAACTTGGTGACCGCAGACGAGATCGCAGCCGTAGCATCAGCCGCCGACGGTGGCACCCGCGTCGCGCGCTAGTCCGTCTCCATTCCGCGGGCCGCAGCTTTCCAATCCCATACCCCTGCGGCCCGCTCCCTGATTCCTCCGGCCGGGCAAAACCACCAGTCCCATTCCGGTTTTGCCTGGCATTCCCTACATGACTGGTCGAGCAGCCGGTTTTGGAATTGCTTGAACCCCAAGCAGTGCCTCCGATAACCAATCCAAAATCGACTCCTGACCAGCACATTTGGTAATCACGCGCCCATGCGCGCCACACATCGAAAGGAACATCATGTTCGATCAGTTCTACACCACGCTTGAGTCCCTGGGCATCGTGCCGGTCGTTGTGCTCGACAAGGTCGAGGACGCCGCCCCGCTCGCCCACGCTCTTATGGCAGCTGGCATGAAGTCCGCCGAGGTCACCTTCCGCACCGCCTGCGCCGCCGAGTGCATCGCCGCTATGGCCGAGGCCGAGCCCGAGATGTGCGTTGGCGCCGGCACTGTCCTGACCGTCGAGCAGGTTGAGCAGGCCCGCGCCGCCGGTGCCAAGTTCATCGTCTCCCCGGGTTACAACGAGGACGTCGTGAAGCATTGCATCGACATCGAGCTGCCCGTCCTTCCCGGCACCGTGACCCCCTCCGAGGTCACCGCAGCCGAGAACCTGGGCCTCAAGGTCACCAAGTTCTTCCCCGCGTCCCAGTATGGCGGCCTGAACACCATCAAGGCCCTCGCCGCTCCGTTTGTCGGTCACCGCTTTATGCCTACCGGCGGCGTGAGCACCGCCAACGTCGAGGAGTACCTGAGCTCCTCCGCCATCATCGCCTGCGGTGGCACCTGGATGGTCAAGCCGGCCCTGTTTGCCGACGGCGACTTCTCCAAGGTCGAGCAGATCGCCCGCGAGGCCATGGACGTCGTCAAGAAGGTCCGCGGCTAGGTTTAGCTCTCTATCGTGAAAGGGGGCGTGCCCTAGACCTCGCCCCCTTTCTTTTAAAGCGGCTCGGAAGCGCGCCGTTTCCGTCACGGACAAGAACCGAAAACGTCTTGTATGCTGATAGAACGTGACGGAAGCGACACGCCCCCGAGCCGCTTTGCCTACTCGGTTGGCAACCGCGCTCAACTGAGCCACTTCGACAAAAGCCGAGCCACCAAAACAGCTGCGGCGCCGTCTGGAGGAATGGACTCTTGCTTCCGGTCTTTTCCTCCAAGCAGCGCCGCAGCTTTTTCGTGCCCCGATGTGCCCCGTCACTTGCGGTGGAATACGGACTGCCTACACCATCAGAGCCGCAAAACAATCCCTATTTCACCGCAACTAATGAAGGGGGCGAGTTAGATGGCCGAGTCTTTGGACAGCTCAAAATAGTCGGGATGCAAGGCGATAACCGGGCCCTGCTCCTCGGGCATCAGGTGCAGGTGCGTCTCTGCCAGATAGCTCGCCGTGTCGGTATCGCCCCCCTTAATGGCCTCGAGAATCCGGCGATGCTGCCGACGAATCGGCTCCCAATCCAAATCCTGCGACACCATACGCAACCAGTCGTATCGCTCAAAATGCGTGTTGATGCTCTTCATCCAATCCCACAACATGTGACGACCGGCAATCTCAAAACACGTCTCATGGAACAGGTTGTCCAGGTCAAAGAAACGACGCGTTTCGCTATGGTCGAGCGACTCGGACTCGGCAAGGATCTGCTCAATCCGCTGCTTTTGCTCGGGCGAGGCGGCCGAACAGCATTTAATAAGCACGCTTCTCTCGAGCTTCTCGCGCAAAAAGCAGGCGTTTTCGGCGCGCTCCATGCTGATTTTTGAGACATAGGTACCGCTTTTGGGACGCGTTTCCACCAGCTCCTGCTCGCGCAGACGCACAAAGGACTCGCGAATGGGTGTGCGCCCGATTCCCGTCTCTTTTTCCAGACCAATCGCCGAAAGGCGCGTGCCGGGCTTGAGCTCGGCATAGATGATCTTGGACCGCAATGCGTTGTACGCCTGGTCTTGCAGGCTCTGATAATGCTGGTGTTGTTCCATAAAGCCCTCGGATGAAGCCTCGGTTAATCGAATACCACCATGCAATACTATCGCATCCCCCGTCTCCCCATAAGTTGCGGTGGAATAGTTCCTGCTCAAAGCCTTCAGCAGCAAAAACAGGAACTATTCCACCGCAACTTCCAACAGTCTTTTTGGGACGTGGCTTTTTTGGCTACCCTGAGCCGCAGGTCGGCCCCTTGCCACAAAAGGGGCCCATCTACTACGTTAACGCGGAGAGCCCAGACCATGCTGAAAAGTGCAAAAACAAAACCGCAGGTAGACAGCTTGTCGATTTTCGAAAAAGCCGACTATGGTTGACCCCTGCGGCTTAAACGTAGTAGATAGGCCCTTTTCGTGGCGCAGCACTACTGCACCCCAAATTGGCACCCCAAGCCCTCGTGAGTTGCCAACAAGCTGTTCGCCCAGCGCTTTATCCGCGCGGCATTCGGAAAATAGCACCACCGTAAGAACCCGAGAACAGCGCTATACGTTGCTATATCTCACTATACTTTGCAATATCTTGCTATACTTTGCTATATCTTGCTATATCTTGAGCAAAGGTGGCTCACATGCAAACAAACCCTTTTAAGCCCACAGCAGGTAAAACACCTCCCACGATTATCGGCCGCGAAGATGTACTTGAAGAATTCAGTGAAGGCCTCACCAACGGGCCTGGTGCCCCTGGGCGCCTAATGCGCATAGCCGGCGTCCGTGGAACGGGCAAGACGGTCCTCCTTGACGAGTGCTCACGTTTGGCGCAAAGCCGTGGCTGGACGGTCATAAAAGAGGTCGCAACCGAGGGACTTTGCCAGCGCATTCTCGAACAGCTGCAGCCCAAATTCCAGGCCAAACACGCCAGATTTGAGCCCACCGTAGCTGGCATATCCATCGGCAGCATAGATATTGAGCGAATCGGCCCATCGCTACGCGACGCCATGAGACAGACAATATCCAAGAATGGAAATGGCCTGCTCATCACTCTCGACGAGGTTCAAGACGCAGAGCTCGATGAGGTCCGAACGCTCTCCATTGCGATTCAGCAGGCTATCGGCGAAGACCTTGATATCGCCTTTGTTTTTGCTGGGCTGCCTTCGATGATTGAAAGCATCATCAACGGAAAGACACTTGCGTTTTTGCGCCGCGCCCTCCCCTTTGATCTGAAGGCTGTGGCAGTAACCGAAGTGTCGTACTCCCTCGAGGAAACCATTGAAGCGTCTGGCATGGAGTTGCAGCCAGGTATTGCCGGCCAACTTGCCGAGGCAACGCAGGGCTATCCTTTCATGATCCAACTCGTTGGATACTACGCATGGCAGTTGGCAAGACGCGCACATACAACGATTATTGGAGAAGAAGAAGCCGAACGTGGCATTGCAACGGCACGCGAACGCTTCTGCGCCATGGTGATTGAGCCCGCGCTGCAGCGCATTCCGCCCACGTGCATCGCTTATCTGCTGAGCATGGCGTCTTTGGGGCAGACGAGCTCGACCAGCATGGTTGCCGATGCCCTAAACAAAACGCCTCAACAGGTGAGCTCCGTCCGCAGCCGCCTGTTAAGAGAATCGATTATCGAGGCTCCTTCGTACGGCAAGGTCTCATTTGCCATCCCCTACATGCGCGACTACCTCTACGAGCACAAAGCCGAACTGGAAGTTGAACTGTAGAAACGGCAACTGCCCTGCAAGACGAAAACCGTTTTCGTACGGATTAAAGCAGACGTAAACGGTTTACGTCTTGATTTGCGTCCGGAATAAGGATGGAAATTGCGCTTTCGTACGTTTTTTCCCTAGACGCAACGTGCTTTCGTCCGACGATACGTCTGCAATCCAGACGAAAAGAACCCCGAGCTCGTATGAACTCGAGGCTCTTTGCGCCACGCATCTATGAGAGGAGAAATTCGATGCGTACGTGCGCTACTCCATGAAGCCGCCCTGGGATGGCGGCAACCTCGTCGTTCCCCGCCTAATGGGCGTGCTCAAGGCGCCTGTCCCCCTGTTTATTGACGTGACCGGCAAAAAGCTGGTTGAGGAAACCATCCGCACCCACCGTGGCGTGGCCGACGCCATCGCCGCGCGCAATCCCACCGCAGCGCACGACGCGATGTACCTGCATCTGGTGTACAACCGCAACATGATCGCAGATGGAGCGCAGGAACAGAGCAAATAGACGTCCGCACGGCAAGGGCGAGACTACCGTTCGCCTTTTAAAAGTGAACGTTCACCTGATTTTAGGGAATAAGGGGTGGCTATTACGCCGCTTCACCTATACTGACCTTGTATGAAAAGCAAGACTTATATAGATGAACGTTTCTTTTGAAAGGATCGCTATGTCTGATCTTATGGACAGCTTCCGTCTGGACGGCAAGGTCGCACTGGTGACCGGCGCCACCTACGGCATTGGCATGGCCATTGCCGAGGCGCTCGGAGAGGCCGGCGCCAAGATCGCCTTTAACGCCCGTCATGCCGACAAAGTCGCCGAAGCCGAGAAGCACTACCGTGAGCTGGGCTTTGACGCTCACGGCTATGTTGCCGACGTCACCGACGAGACTGTCGTCGCCGAGCTCATCGCCAAGATCGAGGCCGACTTTGGCACCACGCCCGACATCCTGGTCAACAACGCCGGCGTCATCCAGCGTACCCCGATGCTCGACATGAGCGCCGAGGACTTCCGCCGCGTCGTCGATATCGACCTCAACGCACCGTTTATCGTGTCAAAGGCCTGCCTGCCTGGCATGATCGCCAAGGGCCACGGCAAGATCATCAACATCTGCTCGATGATGAGCGAGCTGGGTCGCGAGACCATCGCCGGCTATGCCGCCGCCAAGGGCGGACTCAAGATGCTCACCAAGAACATCTGCTCGGAGTTTGGCGAGGCCAATATCCAATGCAACGGCATTGGGCCCGGCTACATCGCCACGCCGCAAACCGCACCGCTGCGCGAGACGCAGCCCGACGGCAGCCGCCACCCGTTTGACCAGTTCATCATTGCCAAGACGCCGGCCGCCCGTTGGGGCACGCCCGAGGACCTGAAGGGCCCCGCCGTGTTCTTGGCTTCCGATGCATCGAACTTCGTCAACGGCCACATCCTCTATGTCGACGGTGGAATCCTCGCATACATTGGAAAGCAGCCTCAATAAGCGTCGCCGCAACTGCCCATATCAGGTTTCATCCACTCGTTTTTCATTTGAGTTGCGGTGAGATAAGGATTGGTTTTGGCTTCTATCAGGCAAAACAGTCCGTATTTCACCGCAAGTTAGAAATAGAAAGGTAATTCGCAATGAAAATCGCTCTGATCAATGAGAACTCTCAGAACTCCAAGAACCCCATGATCGAGGCTGCCCTTAAGAAGGTTGTCGAGCCCATGGGGCACACCGTCTTTAACTATGGTATGTATGCCGACGCCGACTCCAAGCCCCTCACCTATGTGCAGAACGGCATCCTGGCCGCCGTGCTGCTCAACTCCGGCGCTGCCGACTACGTCGTGACCGGCTGCGGCACCGGCGAGGGCGCCATGCTCGCCTGCAACTCCTTCCCCGGCGTGCTGTGCGGCCACGTTGCCGACCCGCTCGACGCCTACACCTTTGCCCAGGTCAACGATGGCAACGCCGTCGCCATGCCCTTCGCCCTCAAGAACGGCTGGGGCCAGGAGCTCAATCTCGAGTACACCTTCGAGAAGCTCTTTGGCTTTGGTTCGGGCAACGGCTATCCTGCCGAGCGTGTTGAGCCCGAGCAGCGCAACAAGAAGATCCTCGACGGCGTCCGCGCTGTGACCATGCGTTCGCTCGTCGACATCCTGGACGAGCTCGACCAGGACCTGGTGAAGGGCGCACTTGCCGGCGAGCACTTCCAGGAGTACTTCTTTGCCAACGCAACCGACGAGGCCATCATCGCCAAGGTCAAGGAGATCCTAGGCCTCTAATCGCACAACTCATTGCAGCTAACGCAAGCGGCGGTCGTCCCACGTACGGGACGACCGCCGCTTTTTACTATCTACCGACTGACGCCGCGGGGACAGGCCCCATGCACCAAGGGATTAACTAGAGCTCGCAGGCAACCTTATAGCCATCGCCGATGGCATCGCGGATGTTGCCACACTTGTTGGCATCGCCCAGCACGTGGGTGGCAACGCCGGCAGCGGCAAGGTCGTCGGCCAACTTGGTATTGGGACGGTAGCCCATCGCCAGCACCAGCGTATCGGCACCGGTGATGGTGTGGACCTCGCCGTCCTTTTCGTAGCTGATGGTGTCCTCGGTGATCTCGGTCACCTTGGCCTCGGTCAGCACGTGGACGCCCTTGGAGAGCATGCGCGTGATGAGCACCGCGCGACCGGCACCGCCCTCGTTGGCAGCGAGCGTCTTGGTCATCTCGATGACGGTGACATCGCGATTGGCCGGCGACAGGTCGTTGACCAGCGGGGCCAGGTAATCTGCTGTCTCGCAACCGACGGTGCCGCCGCCCACGATGACGATCTTCTTGCCCGGGAAAGCCTTGCCACCCAGCAGGTCGTCAGCCGTCATAACCTGCTTAAAGCCCTGCATGAAGGCCGGGGCGATGGGCTCAGCGCCATAAGCCAGGACAACCTCGTAGCCCGCGTAGTCGCGCTGAATGTCCTCGGCCGAGAGCTCGGTACCAAAGACGCACTTCACGCCCGCCTCGGCCAGACGACGATACTGGTACTTGATCACGCGGGTGAGCTCCTGCTTTGCCGGAGGAACGGCCGCGATGCGCATCTCGCCGCCCGGCTCATCCTGCTTATCCACGAGCACCACGTTGTGGCCGCGCTTGGCAGCAATATAGGCTGCCTCCATGCCCGCAGGACCAGCGCCCACAACGAGCACGTTCTTGGCCTCGGCAGCAGGTTCGTAGCCAGCCTCGTCGCGCTCCACGTCCGGGTTGACAGTGCAGGAGATGCGCTTGCCGAACATAATGCCGTTCAGGCAGCGCAGGCAGCCGATGCAGGGGCGGATGTCGTCGGCGTTGCCGGCAGCGGCCTTGTTGCAGAACTCGGCATCGCACAGATTGGCGCGGCCCATCATGCAGATGTCAGCAGCGCCGTCCTCGATCAGCTCCTCGGCGATCCAGGCCTCGTTGATACGTCCGACGGTGGCGACGGGAATGTTGACGTGCTTTTTGATCTCGCGCGAGCAGACGGCATGCGAGGCCTGCTGGGTACCGGCGGCGGGAATTGCGGAGCCGCGCTTGATGGTGGTACCACCCGACACATGAATCATGTCGACGCCGGCCTTCTCCAGGCGACGCGAGACGTAGATCATGTCGTTGAGGGTCAGACCGCCGTCGGTGTACTCATCGCCCGAGATACGAACGTCGATGATGAAGTCCTTGCCGCAGCGCTCACGAATCTCGGCGATGACCTCGAGCAAGAAGCGCATACGGGCGTCGAGCGAGCCACCATACTCGTCGGTACGCTTGTTGTAGAGCGGAGTCAAAAAGCCGCCGAGCATACCGTGGGCGTGCGCTGCGTGGACCTCAACGCCATCGACACCGGCCTTCTGCATACGCACGGCAGCGTCACCGAACTGATGCGTGAGTTCGTGAATCTCATCGACCGTGATAGGACGCGGTGCCTCGCGGGCGTAAGACGGGCCCACAAAGGACGGAGCGATCAGGCGCGGCGTGCCCGGAATGTTAAAGGCCATGTAGGCGGGGTGGAAGAGCTGCGGCATGATCTTGCAGCCATACTCGTGGACGGCCGCGGCGAGTTTTTCCCAGCCGGGGATAAACGTGTCGTCGTAGCAGCACATGTCACCCGGAAGATAGGTATAGGTAGGCTCGACCGTCACGACCTCGGTGATGATCAGGCCCACGCCGCCCTTGGCGCGAGCACGGTAGTGGTCGACCAGATCGTCGGTCACATAGCCATGATCGGCCAGGTTGGTAGACACCGGCGGCATAAAGACGCGGTTCTTGACCTCGGTAGTACCGACCTTGATCGGGCTAAAGAGCATCGGGTAGGCGGAGGACTCCATACAGGGTTCCTTTCGTTTGAGCCGCTCGGCGGCACTTGCAGACGTACCTATCGTATCACCACCCACCAAGCTCACGAGTGTACGTCCTCCCCCGCCTTTTTACCGTCCAGCAAAAAAGTTGCGGTGGAATACGGAGTAGATAAGGCTTTTGACAGCCAAAACAGTCCGTATTTCACCGCAACTGATGGGTGGGATGGAGTTAGAGGCCCAGATAGGTAGTCATGCCTTCGACGGCGAGCTTGGCGCCGGCTACGGCGTGAACAACCGTCAGCGGGCCGTTAACCACGTCGCCGGCGGCAAAGACACCGGGCACGGTGGTCATGCCGCACTCATCGACCGAAAGAAGGCCGCAATGGTCGGTCTCCAAGCCACCCGTCGTGAGCACAAGCTTGTCCTTGGGCACCTGCGAAGCCGCGATCACAACTGTGTCGGCGGACACATGGTCGAGCTCTTCCTCGTAGCCCACCACATTGTTGTCCTCGTCAAAGATAGCCGTCTCGAACACCGGACCGTTATCATCGATGGCGCAGATCGCCTTGCCGCACACAATCTCGGCACCGTCAAGCTCGGTCAGCTCTACCTCGTCATCGATAGCCGAGATATGGCGCGATCGAGCATACACAGTGACCTTGCGAGCACCCGAGCGCAGCGCCGTGCGGGCCACATCCATGGCCACGTTACCGGCACCGATGACCGCCACATTCTGTCCGATCGCCACACTCGAAGGATCAACCAGGTAATCGATACCAAACAGCACGTTGCCGCGCGACTCGCCGGGAATACCCAGTTTGCGAGCTCGCCAGGTACCGGTACCGACAAAGACCGCGTCGTAGCCGTCACGTAGCAGGTCGTCGATATGCAGCGCGCCGCCGATGGTGGTCGAGGGGCGCACGCGCACGCCAAGCGAGCACATCACGTGACGGTACTTTTGTACGAGCGCACGGGGCAGGCGGAACTCGGGGATACCGTATTCCAGCACACCGCCGATCTCGGGGCGCTGTTCAAATACCGTGACGGCACAGCCCAGCTGGGCCATCTTAATGGCCACGGTAATACCGGCAGGACCGGAACCGACCACGGCAACCTGCTTGCCGCACGACGGCGCGGGTTTCCACTCCTTACGGTCCAAATACGCTGTGGAAATGTAGTGCTCGATGCTCGAAAAATGCACGGGTGTGCCCTTGCGGCCCTGGATGCAAGCGCCCTCGCACTGGCCCGAATGGTTGCACACCACGGAGCAGACCGCGCTCATGGGATTGTTCTGGAACAGCAGCTCGCCCGCCTCTTCTAGACGACGCTGTTTGAACAGGTCGATGACCTGCGGAATAGGCGTCTGAACCGGGCAGCCCTTAATCTGACAGAACGCCCTTTTACAACCTAGGCAACGATTCGCCTCTTCGACAATGTGGATAGCCACGCAACTCCCCTTTTTAATGCAATCCAATGGGGGCGACGATAAAGACCCTTCACCGCCGCCCCCATACAGGTAATCTCAATCTGCCGACACAGCAAAAGCCAATGCTATAACTCGCGATGCGAAGCCCCGCAGCGAGCGGACATGTGCTCGAGTGTCGCCAGGCAGTCAGCCGCCGTCGCCGGCACACTGTTCTCGACCACGCAGGGAATCCCAGGGCAGGCGGCAGCCGCCCAGGCCACTACGGGCTCAAAGTCATAGCGGCCCGTCTCGCCCACGCCATGACACACCAGACGTGAACCCGTACCGTCGCACCAACCGGCTTCGTCCTCGTTATCAACGACCTCAAAATCCTTGGCGTGCAGCACGCGAATCTTGCTGCCGCATAAATAGAGCATGCGCGCGGTGATTTCCTGCGCTTCGTCAACGACACTGGGGTGCAGCAGCGACACTGGGTCATAGATCACGCCGAGCGACGGGCTCGAGACGCGCTCCAGCACCTCACGGCAGCGATCTGGCGTGTTGACCGTCTCGTTCCAACCGGGCTCAATTAGAACCTGACCGCCCATGGCCTCGGCACGCTCGCAGACATACGCAAGCCCGTCCACAAAAGCCTCGAGTGCCTCATCGGTCATGCGGTCGTCCGCAACGCGGTTCTGCGCATTGGGGCGACCGGTCTCGGTGCCAACCGGGCATCCGCCGAGCATCTGGGCAAATTTCAAGCATGCCTCGTACTCGGCAAAGTTATCCATGAGCTGTTGGCGATCGGGCGTCGCCAAATTCTTATAGCAGCCGAGCACGGCGACCGAAACGCCCGACTCATCGAGCACGGCACACAAATGGTCGGCAAGCTCGCGGGTCAGGCCGCCTCGATCGATCCCCATCGATGCGTAGAGCACCTTGCTCGGCAGCTGAATGCACGAAAAGCCCAGCTCTCCCGCCATGCGAATGCGTTCCTCGACGGTCCCCTGCGGAAGGTCGTGCAAACGTACGCCCGGAGTAATAGCCCCCACGTTATTCACATCCCTTATGAGCGTTGATGCCCGGGGTGTATCCGCCAAACGGGTCCTCGATGGAGCACACGCCCGAGGGGGCGAGCGGATCGCGCTTACCGGCCAGCTTGTCGTGATGCATGGTCTCGATATAGGCAAGCACCAGCGGCGCCACACCCTTTGCATCATTTTTGACCACGGGCTCGCTCATGTAGTAATCAAACGTGCCCTCGCGGTGCGCGGTGTTTCCCAAGCCCGCAACCAGGCAGATGTTGTCGAGCGCCAGCTGCCCGTCATACTCGGACAGGCAGGTCTCGCAGATGCCGTCGAAGGCGCGACGGCCGTACTGGTAGTAACGCTCGCCCAGCACGCCCAGACGCACGCCCTTCATGATGGCGTTGGCAAAGATGGCGCTGCCCGACTCCTCCAGGTAGTTGGGGGCGATATTGGGCAGGTTGATAACCTGGTGCCACATGCCGGTCTTCTCGTCCTGATACGGCAGCATGGCGTCGATCAGATCGTGGAACATCTTGCGGATCTCGTCCTTCTCGGCCGACATCGAAGGCGGCATAAGCTCCCAGGTGTCGATGAGCGCCATGGCAAACCAGCCCTCGGCGCGCAGCCAGAAGTTAGCCGAAAGGCCGGTGACCGGGTCGCACCAGAACTGTTTGCGGCTCGCGTCGTAAGCGTGATAGTACAGACCGTTGAGGGGGTTGCGCATCAGGTCATGCACGACCTGGAACATATGGAAGCTGTCCGAGCAGGCACGACGGTTGTGGAAGCTCAGCTCGTACTGCATGTAGAACGGCTGCGCCATGTACATGCCATCGAGCCAAATCTGGTTGGGATAGACGGCCTTGTGCCAGAACACGCCCTCTTTGGTGCGCGGCTGGGTCTCGAGCTGGCGGTAGATGGTGTCCATGGCGGCACGGTACTTGGGCTTGCCCACCAGGTCATAGAGCTTGTAGAGGGTCTTGCCCGCATTGACGTTATCGAGGTTGTACTCCTGCGGGTTGTAATGCTTGATGGTACCGTCGTCCTGGACAAAGAAATCGATGTAGTCATCGGCAAAGGTCAGGTAGCGCTGCTCACCCGTGATCTCGTACAGCTCGATGAGCGCCTTGATCATGCAGCCGTCGATATAGTTCCAGGTGTTCTCCTTGCCGGCGCGAATCTTTTCGATATTCCAAGCCGGCGCCTGCGGCGTAGAGGTTTCGATCAACTGCTCGATATAACGGTCCAGGATTTGATTGCAACCCATTGCTGTCCCCTCTGACATAAACGATAGGTGAACGTTACCCCTAGTGTAACGCGAACGGGGAATATAGGGTGAACGTTAACCCTGTATTCCCCGCAAACGGCAGACTTTTAGCGGCAAACGGCGGTGAGACCCGCGGCGATGCGATGCGCCAGGCGCTCATAGCCGGCAGGACTGTAATGCAGACCGTCCGGCATATAGAGCTCGCGGTGCTCCGGCAAAAACGGGCTGATGCCGCTTTGCGCATACAGGTCAATCACCGGAACGGAGTAACGGTCACAGACCTCCAGCATCGCTCGCACGTAGGCGTCTTGCGTCAGACCCAAATGGTTCGCCTCATCGCTTGCCGGGATATCCTTCTCGTGCTTACCACTCGTCTTGCATGGCGTCATAAACACGAGCTTTGCCTGAGGTGAGCGCGCCGTGATGGTTCGGATCAGATAGTCGACCGCACCATAGAACTCATGCGCATCGGTGCTGCCCAACTCGCCAAGCGGCACGTTGCGGCTAAAGTCGTTAACGCCGCCAAAGACAACATAGACATCGGCCGCATCGTCGATGCCGTCCAAGCGCTCGACAAATGAATCGGTACGGTCGGCCTTGATGGCGATACGCGAACCCTTGATGCCAAAGTTCTCGACGACTGCACCTCCCAGCAACGCGCCCAGATGCGAAGTCCAAGAAATGTCGTTGCCGCCTGCGCCGCATCCGTTATCCCCCCATGTGGTCGAATCGCCAAAGCAGCAAATGGTCGATTCACTCAAACTCTTCGTTTCCATAATCTTCTCCTCATCCGCCCATCGGCAGTCATACAGGAACGTACCGTTTATTCGCAGCATGCCGAGGGGCTATGCACGGGCGCATTCCGCAACGTGCGAATCGAGCCATTCGATATCCTCGACAAGATGTGCCACGCCCAGATGGTGTTCACCCGGACACACCTCGTGCCGTAGGCCATCTCTGCGACCCAGCAACTTGTAGGCATCGCGCACGATCTCGAGCTGCTCGTCAACATTTTTCAGCCCGCGCGAACCGTTCAGATGATCCTCTTCGCAGCTTTGCACTAACAACGGGCGCGGCGCAATAAGCGAGGCAATATCGCCCATGTCGAGCAAGCGCCAAAGTCCGGGTGTGTAGTTGCAGCTGCAATTGCCGTTGAGGTGCAGCAGCGAATCATCGACACCGTACAGGTAGCCCGAGACAAACGTCTTGCATACGCGTGGGTCGAGCGCCGCCAGATACAGCGTCATGTATCCGCCGCCCGAAAAGCCAAAACAGCCCAGGTCGTCCATGGCAATGTCGCCGCGCGCCTCTAGGTAATCGATCAGACGCATGTTATCCCAGGCGTTGAGGCCCGCAACGGTAAGTCCCAGCGGCTCGGCCATGCGCGCCTGGTTTAGGCACGTGCCGCGCAGAAAGCTGTTCTCGTCATCGCCCTGACCCTTCCAGTCACGACGGTATCCCCAACCGCGTGCATCGGGGCAGACGGTCACGTAACCCATACGCGCCAAACGCAGACCGTAGTCGTAATTGAACTTACGCACAGCATCATCGACCGCCGGCACGCCCGTCACGCCCGCAACACTTGCGGCGCCTGCTCCCTGATGGCCATGCGGGCAGATATAGCAACGCTTAAGCCCCCGTCCATCAAGCTTCGGATGAGACGGCTCCAACAGGTAAAACGGCATCCACACATCGTGCTCAACCTGCAGCATCGCATGAGTACGCACAATGCCGCCGGCAACCCGCACGCGGCTGAGCTCACGAATCTCAATCGGGACGCGGTCCATAAGCGAAAGGCCCAAAACATCGTACAGACGAGTCCTGGTCGCAATCTTCCACGCCTCAAAATCTGCAGGAGTCTTGCCCGCAAATGCCGCCGAGCGCCCTTCGCGCTTCAGCCGGGCACGCAGCGCAGGCTCGTCTTCGCAGTACGTCTCGATGTGCACGGTGCGACCATTGGCAGATAGCCCAGCCGTCTCCACCGCATCACCGTCGCCGCCCTCGGGATCCCAGCCATCCACACCGGCAAGCACCTGCTCGCGAGCGTACCCGGCGGCAGCCATCACATCGAGTTCATTCGCCCACGGCACCCAGCCGGTAGTATCGCCCGCCGGCCCATACAGGATCGCGCCAGCATACTGCGCGCAGTTGTGCGCCGCCGGTTTATTCCAATCCCACCAGCCTTCGCGCTTGATATGTCGCCCTAGCCAACAATCGATCAGCGCAGTTTGCGCCCATTCGCGCCAAGGACGGCCCAGGTAGACCGAATCCGGCGCCACGCCATCCGGAGCTGTAAACGAACAACCATGAAACACAAATCCGTACGGCTCGCCTTTAGGCGTGGAGGCTGCCGTTACATACCCGTTGACATCCATATCGCGATTGAGCGAGCGAATCTCGCACCCCTCAAAGTAGGCACGCGCGCCGCCAAAGATAAAGTCGACATCGCCCTCGATCCGGCAACGTCGAAAATACTGGCGCCCCACCCGGCGCGGCGCATACTGTTTGGGTCCTATGAACCCGCCCGGTTTGGCCTCATGCGGCGGCAGCGGACCCAAAAACAGTGTGTCCTGGTGCCCCTTAATGCAGCAGGCATCGACAACCAGACGGTCGCCATCGGCATACAGGGCAATCGCTTGACCGACCTCGCGCCCATCGCCCGCATCGTTTTCGATCGTGAGGTTCTCGAGCCGTACGTCGTCGGCATCGACCAAAACGGTATAGGTCCTAAACGTGCCGAGCGTGCCGTCGACGCCCGAGCCGTCCTCCGAAGGCATCTTGGCACCCAGGCTGCCCACGATACGCACGCTGTCGGCCGTCTCTCCCTCAATCGTCACATGCGAGCGATGAATCTCGACCCGCTCGCAATACTCGCCCGGATCGACGCGAATCATCACCGGTTGCTCGGCATCCGAATAGAGCTGATCGGCTGCCGCCAAGGCATCGGAAATCGTTGGATACGCTCCTGCCGCAGCCCTCGAAACGCGCAGCGTATAGATACTTTCGCTCATCGTCCATCACGCTCCCATGCAACGAACTGTTCAGGCCAGCCCTGAACCTGTGGCTGAATATGCTCGGCGCAGCCCTTAAATGCCGTTTGGGCCGTGGCGAGCGATGCCCCATGCTTTCCATGCGGAAAGACATGTAGGCTAAAGCCAATCCCGTGGTCGGCAAGAGCCTGCGCAAGAAGGAGGCTATTTTGAACTGGTACCGATGCATCCTCGGCGGTATGCCACAAGAACGTACGGGGGAAGCCATCGCCCACCATATTCTCGATCGACAACTTTTGAGCCAAAGCGCCATCGGCACCCGTTAGGTGTTCAAACGAACCACGATGAGCATAGGCCCCCGAGCTTACGACCGGATAGCCCAAGCAAAGTGTGTCAGGCCGAATCGACTCAGGCGATGCCGAAATCGACTCTGCAAGCCAGGGTTGGTCCCAAAGCGCCCCGAGCAAGCCAACTAGATGCCCACCGGCCGAAAAACCCATGACCGTAATCCGATCAGGATCGACACAGTACTCTGCCGCATGGCTTCGGACGGTATCGACCGCCCGCGCGAGTTCTTGCAATGCCAGCGGATAGACAGCCGGAGCAACCGAATAGTTCAGTACAAACGCTTGGTAGCCCATCGCCAACAAACGGAGCGCTACCGGCTCGCCTTCGCGCGGCGAAACGTGATCGTAGCCGCCTCCTGGCACGACCACAACTGCAGGCAGCGGTTTTAAAGCATAAGCATCTTCGGTCGGGGCAAAAACATAAGACGTAATCGTGGCAGACGAGCCATCGACCCCGACAGGAATCGTTTTATTGAGCATGTATTCCCTTTCACCATGATGCGTAGCGCAGCGCACACGGCCGTATCGCACAAGGGCTGCATTGCCGATTTATCCGACAATGCAGCCCTGGTCATCAACCCGAGTTAGGAACGGACAACCTTGTCGACGTTCTGGAGCTGCAGCTCCTCGCCGTCCTGGCCCTCGATCACCACATTTTGCAGGTCGAGCACCTTGACGTTTTGCGCAATGATGCCCTGACGCACCATGGGCTCAACGCCGCAGGCCATGGCCGGGACAAAGGGCTCGGCATCGTCGGCAAAGGTCACGTGAACGTCTTGGAACGTCAGACGCGTCACCTTGCTCTCGGGCAGACCCGTGATATAGGCCGCGGCAGCATGGCAGTTGGTGGCCTCGATATCGCAAAACGTCGTGGCACCAAAGCCGGGCGTGCGGTCGTCGACAGGCAGCGCCTCGCGAGACTGCACGTAATCGGTCTTGCCGTCCTTGTCACAGAAGTAGAAGGAGTTGACCACGAAGGGCGTGAGTACCTCGTCCATACGAATGTGCTCAAAGGTAATGCCCTCGTTGACGGCATCCTTGCCGCGCCCGCGGCGGGTCTTGACGCGCAGGCCGCGGTCGGTGCGCTCAAAGAGGCACTTGCTCACGGTAAGGTCCTTGATGCCGCCGGCAGCCTCTGAACCCAGGACCACGGCGCCGTGACCATCGTGCATGTAGCAGTGAGAGATCAGCACGTCGTGCGTAGCGGGACGAAGCTCGGGCTCAATGCCCAGCTTGCCGCTCTTGATGGCGATGCAGTCGTCGCCCACCGAGAACTGACAGCCAAGGATGCGGACAAAGCCGCAGCTCTCGGGATCGAAACCGTCGGTGTTGTGGGAGTTCTTGGGACCCTCGATGGACAGGCAGAGCGCGTCGACATGCTCGCACAGGACGGGATGGATATTCCACGCCGGGCTGTTGCGCACGATAAAGCCGGCAAGGCTCACGTTTTGGCACTCGGACAGGAAGATCATGCGCGGACGGGCGACCTCGCGGCCCTCCTCGGGACGGAAGATGTTCTTAAAGTCCTTGTTCCACCAGTTGTCCTCGGCAAAATCGGTCTGACCGTCAATCGCGCCGCGACCATAGATGCACACGTCGCGCACGCCCAGACCCGTAAAGGTAGAACAGTAGGTCGAGAAGCTCTCCCCCTCCCAGCGGCCCAGGGGCAGCATATCGGTACCGGCATAACCGGCACCCTCGTTGCCCGTGACCGTACCCGGAATGTAGGCAAGCGCGGCACGATCGTGGCGGGCCAGCAGCACCGCCCCCTCGGCGAGCTCGATGTTGATATTGCTCTTAAGGAAGAGAGACTTGATGCGATAACTACCGGCGGGGATCAGCACGCGGCCACCCTTGGGGCAAGCCATGATGGCAGCCTGGATGTTGGTGGTGTCGTCGTGCTCGGCATCGCCCTTGGCGCCACAGTCGCGAACGTTGATGGTAAAGGGCTCAGCCGGCGTGGTGACACCTACGCTCAGCTCACGCTCGCCACAGACAAAACGGACCAGGTTGCGCTTGCCGGGGGTCAGGCCGTCGACATAGGTCTCGACCGTATTCGTGGTACCGGCGGGCTCGTCGTTGACAAAGATCTCCCACGTATCGGCGCAGGTAAAGTAACCGCCGTCGTCAAGCTCGATAACCGCCGCCCGCGCGTTGCGCCAGATAACGTTCGTCTCCATGGGTTTCTCCCTCAAAAAGATGCTCTAAAGGCAAATTGTACGCTGTTGAAAAAGGGCCGTGCCTGCCGGCGGAATTCCGGTGGCACGGCCCTGTGATTTGGACGATATGTCGGCCTTACTCGGCGGGGGTTACGCTACCGTCCTGGAAGCCAACGTTGTTGTGGGCAAAGCAGTCCTCGTACTTAAAGCCGGAGAGCTCCTCGCAAAGCGCCTTGACCTCGGGCTTGACGTCGGCCATCTTGCCGCCCTCCTTGACGCGGCGGATCTCGTCGCAAAGGACGTCGCACTGCTCCTTGTCAATCTTGATGCCGCGGGCAAGGACAGCCGCGAGCAGGAAGAAGCCGGCGCAGCCGATGAGCATGTAGCCGCAGATGTACAAAGGCACGGTGGCGGGCTGGGTCACGGCGTCGCTGTTGCCGGCGGTCTGAATGAAGCCGGAGGCAGCAAGGACGATGGCCCATGCGTTAACGGCGATAGCCTGGGCGATCTGCTGGCAGAGCTGCTGAGCGGAGCTGTAGATGCCTTCGCGACGACGCAGGGTGATGAGCTCATCGACATCGGGGATGTAGTTGAGCAGAACATCGGGCAGGTACTGGAAGCCGACGTAGAAGAACTTCCAGATGGCGAAGATGATGGGGTAGGCAATCATGGCGATGGCGACCGTGGAGGTGCCATTGATCTGACCAAAGGCGAAGTAGTTGTAGGCGATGATGCACGCAGCGCAACCGACGTTGGCCAGGTACCAAGACTTGTGGAAGCCCTTCTTGGCCATGAGAGCGACCCAAATGGCGGTGCAGACGATAGCGACGACCTTGCCAGGCATCTCCATCACGGACTCGTAGGACTTAGGAATCTGCAGGCAGTAGACGATGAAGAAGGACAGGCAGGCAGACCAGCAGGCAGCAGCGAGCTTCGTGGAGACCTGTGCGTACAGGACCTTGCGGAAGGACTTGTTGCGGAAGGTGGAGATAACGTCGATGAAGAACTTCTTGATACCCTCGCCGACGCTCTCGATCTTCTCCTGAGCGACCTCCTCGGGGGTGTGCTCCCACGTGGACAGGTACACACAAAGCAGCGAGATTGCCATGACCGAAGCGTTGATCGTAGCGATGATGAAGTAGCTGAACGGGTTGGTCTCGCCGAAGGTGCCAAAGCCGAAGCCCACAAGTGCAGCCATCAGGAAGTCGGCGGCGTTACCAAAGAGATGCTTGTAGCCGGTGAGGTACGTACGCTCCTTGAAGTCGTCGGTCATCTCGATGGTAAGCGGCGACAGGTTGGCGGTGCAGAACGTATACGCGACGTTGTAGATCAGGTACAGCACAAAGTAGTACGGGAAGCCAAACGGCGTAGCCACGAAGATGAGCGGCTCGGCGATCATCATCGGGATGGCCAGCAAGATCCAGAAACGACGACGACCAAAGATGCGGCCAATCTTGGTGGCATAGAAGTTATCGGCCACAAAGCCCATCAGCGGGCAAAGAATAGCGTTGACATAGATGGCAAACGAGCTGATCAGTGCAGCCTCGCCTGCGGACAGGCCACACTCCGTGGACAGGAACAGCACCATGTAGCTGTGCGTAAAGGTCAGGGCACCGGAATTGAGCATACCGCCCATACCAAAGCCCAAGCGCGTCCAGAATGTGATCTTACGCTTTTTTCCGATCTTATTAGTCATCGAGCTCCCTCTCTTTTCTCGATTGTCTTGTAACAAGACAGTTGAGTCCACACTGACATCTGTCTGCCCAGCGTTCAGGGTGAACGTTTAGTTAGATTATGCGCGATTGCTTACGACAGGTGAACGTTCACTTGCATATTATCACCGAACGGTCGATTTTTACCGCCGAACGGACACAATTGAGATCCTCACACCTATTTTCTGCTGGTAAGGGTGCCATGCTGGACAGCCATGAGATAGGTGAACGTTTATCAGATTTTCCAACATATTCACTTAACCACGAAGCGAAAAAGCCCCGCCGGGATCACTCCCAACGGGGCAGACGACATAGCGCTATGTTTGGGCGCACTTGCTGCTACAAGCAGACGCCGTCCTTCCAGATACTGATCTCGTGACAGCCACGGCGCTCGGCACTCGTGAGCTTACCGCTCGCCGTCTGTAGCACCAGCTGGTACAAATCGCGGGCGGCCTCGTCGAGCGTGCGCTCACCCGTGGCAATCACGCCGGCGTTAAAGTCCATCCAGTTGGCCTTGTGGTCGCACAGACGCTGATTGGTGAACACCTTGAGCGTAGGCGCCGGCGCGCCAAACGGCGTGCCGCGTCCAGTCGAGAACAGAATCACGTGGCAGCCAGCAGCCGTCAACGCCGTGGTGGATACCATGTCGTTGCCCGGGCCGCACAGCATGTTCAGGCCATGCTTGGTGACCTGACCGGCATACGGCAGCACGTCGACGATGGGTGCAGAGCCACCCTTCTGCACGCAGCCGCAACTCTTGTCCTCGAGCGTGGTAATACCGCCGTCCTTGTTACCGGGACTCGGGTTCTCGTAGACCACCTCGCCATGGCTAATAAAGTAGTCCTTAAAGCCATTGAGCATGTCGGAAGCGGCGTTAAAGACCTGCTCGTTCTCACAGCGATCGAGCAGGATACTCTCGGCGCCAAACATCTCGGGCACCTCGGTAAGCACCGACGTGCCGCCGCGGGCGACAACCATATCACTCACGCGACCGATCGTGGGGTTGGCGGTAATGCCCGAAAGACCGTCGGAGCCGCCGCACTTAAGACCAATAACCAGCTCGGAGGCCGGAATGGGCTCGCGCTTGGCTTGCTTGGCGAGGTCTGCCAGCTCGGCCAGAATCTTGTGGCCCTCGATCTGCTCGTCGGCTACATCCTGGCAGGTGAGAAAACGAACGCGCTCGTGATCGAAGTCACCGAGCTCGTCGAGCACCTGCTGATGCGTGCAGTTCTCGCAACCGAGCGACAGGAATAGCACGCCGGCCGCATTAGGATGACGCGAGAGCGCCACCAGCAGACGACGCGTCTGGGCATGGTCGGCGCCGGTCTGCGAGCAACCGAACGGATGCGGGAAGTAGTAGACGCCCTCCAGCGAGCCATCGACCAGATCCTGGGCCTGCTCGCACATGGCACGGGCGACTTCGTTGACACAGCCGACCGTGGGGATGATCCACAGCTCGTTGCGCGTCGCGGCACGACCGTCGGCGCGGCGGAACCCCATAAAGGTCTCGGGCTCAACCGACTCAACGACCGGATGCGTGGGGTTGTAGGTGTACTCGACCTCGCCCGAAAGGTTGGTCTTCACATTGTGCGTGCGGAGCCACTGACCGGGCTGGACATCGCCCGTCACGTGTCCGATAGGAAGGCCGTACTTAATGACGTCCTCGCCGGCGGCAATCGAGCGCACAGCCATCTTGTGGCCTTGCGGAATATCCTCCGCGGCCACGACCTCGCCCACCCCGGGAACCGCGACGGCGGTGCCCTTGGCAAGCGGCGACAGCGCGACGATCACGTTGTCGGCCGGATTGATCTGGATAGTGTTCATTGCAAATGGTCCTAACCCTACAGGTTGAGCAGAAGTCGAGACGCGGGCACGCCGTCCCGCGCCCGCGTCTGCGCCGGAAATTTACGCCTGAGCGTTGGCGAAGGCCTGCTTGGCACCCTCGGTGCGCACGACGGCGAGCGCACTGACGACAAACTCCTCAAGACCGGCGATCTGCGTAAGGTCCTCGCCCCACATCTGCTCGTTGGTGAGCACGTCGTGCACCAGCTGGGCATCGTCGGCGCCGGCATGGGCGGCGTAGAAGTCGAGCACGAAGGCGTCATCCTGAGCGGTGTACTCGGTGCCGTCGGAGCGACGCAGGTGCAGGCCGTCGCCCTCGCGGGACACGAGCTCCTGCGTGTAGAAGGAGATGAGCGTAGCGAGGCTCGTCGCCAGGCACTTGGGCAGGTTGCCGGTCTCGGCAACGTAGTCCTTGAGCGTGGGCAGGTCGCGAGCGCGCCACTTAGCCGTGGAGTTGAGGCAGATGGAGAGCAGCGCATGATCAATAAACGGGTTGTCGAAGCGGTTTTCGACGGCGGCGGCAAAGGCCTTGCAGTCCTCGACATCCAAGTCGGCGGCAAGCGTCGGAATGACCTCGTCGTAGAGCATGGTGTTCATGAAGCCGCGAATGGTCTCGTCATGCATGCAGTCGCGCACGATATCAAAGCCGGCAACCCAGGAACCCGGAACGAAGGCGGTGTGGGCACCGTTGAGGATGCGGACCTTGCGCTTTTTGTACGGGGTGACGTCGGGAGTCACGAAGACGCCGGGGAGACCGGCCTTCACAAACGGCAGGCGCTCCTTGAGCGACTCGTCGCCCTGGATACCCCACATCTGGAAGGGCTCGCGCACGGCCAGGAAGGGGTCCTCGTAGCCCAGACGCTCGGCAACCGCGGCGGCCTCCTTAGAATCGCGGATGCGGCCGGGGACGATGGTGTCGACGAGCGTGGTGCAGACGGTGCAGTCGTTGGCCATCCACTGCGCAAACTCGTCCTCCCAACCCCAGTCGCTCACGTACTGGTTCATGATGCGCAGCAGCTCCTCGCCGTTGTGATCGATGAGCTCGCAGGCGAGCACGATAACGCCCGACTTACCGGCGGCCCAGCGGGCGTGAAGGACCTGGACAAGCTTGGCAGGGAAGCTCGCGGGCGGCATGTCGTCGGCCTTGCAGGACGGGTCGTAGGCGATACCGGCCTCGGTGGTGTTGGAGACGATGATCTCCAGGTCGTCGGAGACAGCGACCTCCATCATGGCGCGATAGTCGTCCTCGCGATACGGGTTAAGGCAGCGGCTGCAGGCGCTGATTACACGAGACTCGTCAACCGTGTTGCCGTTCTCCTTGCCACGCACCAGCACGGTGTACAGGTCGTCCTGGGCATTGATACCGTCGGCGAAGCCAAAGGCGCCACTGATGGGCTGCACCATGACAACCTTGCCGTTCCATCCGGTGGCCTCGTTGCCCATGTCAAAGAAGCGATCGACGAAGGCACGCAGGAAATTACCCTCGCCAAACTGCAGAACCTTCTCGGGAGCGTCCTTGGGCAGCAGGTAGCCCTTGTAGCCGATCTTCTCGAGCGCATCGTAGCTGATGTTCTCCATCTATGTCTCTCCTTAGATAACTGTTAGCGTGCAAGCAAAACGGGGCGCCGTGTGTGGCAACGGCGCTCCCGAGTTCGATGTGATTCGATGCGGGCTTAGGCCTCGACGGTGTCCAGGTCAAAGCCAAAGTAGCGGACCGCATTGTTGTAGCTGATGTCGCGCACGATACTGCCCAGCAGCTCCATGTCGGCCGGGTACTTGCCCTGCTCGACCCACTCGCCGATCACGCTGCACAGCACGCGACGGAAGTACTCGTGGCGCGGATAGGACAGGAAAGAGCGGGAGTCGGTAAGCATGCCCACAAAGTTGCCCAGGACGCCCTCGTTAGCCAGAGCCGTGAGTTGCTCGCGCATGCCGACCTCGTTGTCGTTGAACCACCAGGCGGAGCCGTTCTGGATCTTACCGGCGGTCGGAGCCTCCTGGAAGCAGCCCATGACGGTATCGATCATGGTGTTATCGATGGGGTTCAGGCTGTACAGAATGGTCTTGGGCAGGCCGCAGGTCTCCTGAATGGAGTTGAGGAAATCGGCAAGCTGGTCGGACGGCGTGTAGTTGGAGATGCAATCGTAGCCGGTATCGGGACCGAGCTTGGCAAACATGGCGCGGTTGTTGTCGCGCTTGCAGCCAAAGTGCAGCTGCATGGCCCAGCCCAGACGGACATACTCGCCGGCAACGAACTGCATAAAGGCAGTCTTGTACTTGAGGACCTCTTCCTCGGTAAGCGGCTCGGCAGCCAGACCCTTGGCAAAGATAGCCTCGATCTCGTCGGCGGTAGCCGGGACGTACATAACGTAGTCGAGTGCGTGGTCGGAGGCGCGGCAGCCCAGCTCGTGAGCAACGTCGTAGCGCTTGGAAATGGCAGCCTTCATGCCCTCAAAGTCGCTGACCTCGACGCCGGCAACCTCGGAAAGGTGCTTGCAGTAGTCGGCAAACTCCTGGCCGCGCTCGATGCGCAAAGCGGCATCGGGGCGCATGGCGGGAACGACCTGAACGTCAAAGCTGTCGTCGGCGGCAATCTTCTTGTGCCACTCAAAGCTGTCGGCGGGGTCGTCGGTAGTGCAGATCATGCGGACGTTGGACTGCTTGATCAGGTTGCGGCAGGTGAAACTGGCCTCGGCGAGCTTGGCGTTGGCAAGGTCCCAGACCTCCTGGGCAGTCTTGCCGTTGAGGACGCCCTCGTAGCCAAAGTAGCGCTTAAGCTCCAGGTGGCTCCACTCAAAGACGGGGTTGCCAACGCAGCGACCCAGGGTCTCGGCCCACTTTTGGAACTTCTCGCGAGCAGGGGCGTCGCCAGTGATAAAACGCTCGTCGACGCCGTTGGCACGCATCAGGCGCCACTTGTAGTGGTCGCCGCCCAGCCAAACCTCGGTGATGTTCTCGAAACGCTTGTCCTCCCAAATCTCCTTAGGAGAAATGTGGCAGTGATAGTCGACGATGGGCATGCCCTCGGCAAAGTTGTGGAACAGCTCCTCGCCGGTCTTGGTGCTCAGCAGGAAATCCTGATCGTCCATGAAGTTTTTCATCAAACAACCCCTTTGTTTGCGGAGCGGGCGCACAATACGCTCGTCATCCTCTAGGTGAACGTTCACCATACTAATCCATTACGACTCAAAAGGTGAACGTTCACCTAACAACCATGGGGTGAACGGTAGGTTTTGCCCGTTCAACGGTTGCCGGAGCTGTGACTTGCATGCATTGCGGACCGGTTGGCGTCCCCGAACACCGAACTTGAGCGCTTTTGCTCAGGTGGGTCATGTCCCGACGTACATTTTTGGGAGTATTCAGCATTGGAGCGCGCCGTGCGCCATCCTCAGCGTCCTATTTGGAACGCAGATAGCGCCCGATCGGCATAAAAAGTGCCCCCGATGGCAAATTACGCCATCGGGGGCACTTAAAACAGTCGTTCTGCACCTCATTCAGGGCATGCCAATGCTGAATACTCCCAAAAATGCACGTCGCAAGAGGGGGTACCTGCTCAATCGGCTAAATACCCGCAAGTTCGCAGTAGCGGTCGACATTGCTGGCAAATACCATCTCGACGGCACCCTTCTGGACGGGCACCGTCGGGGTCCTTCCCCACAGCAGATAATCGCCCAGCATCTTAGCGCCGCGATACGCCAGGCTCGTCGGGTCCTTATAGACAATATTGGTAAAGATACCGCGGCGCAAGGCCAGGGCGCTTTCGGGAAACAGGTCGTTGCCGATCACCATGACCCGACCGGCCTTGCCGGTCGAGACGAGCGCGTCGGCAACCACTTCGGAACCAACGGCAAAAACGCTACAGATAAGTTCGGGGGCGTCCGGCGCACTCAAGCGCTTTTCGAGCTCATGCTCGAGTTGTTTGACTTGCGCATGGGCACCTGCAAGATCCTCAACCTGCCATGGAATATCACGTTCGCGCAGGTAATTGTGGAAGGCGCGGGCGGTTAGATAGTGCGAATCGGTATATGGGTCGCCTGTCAAAAGGAGCACGCGGGCGTCGGCCCCAGAAGCATGGACCAGGTTTGCCGCCTGCTCGGCCATAAGGCTGCCTGCCGTCGAATAATCGGCCAAGCTCGCACCCAAACGATTCAAATGCGGACGGTCGCCGTCGACAAGCTCAATCGTCACGCCCGCCTCGGCGATCTGCCCCAAAAGCTCAGTCGCACGATCGTCGCCCGGCGCATAGGCGAGCAAGCCATCAATCTTCTCGCCCACCTGCAGACGCTCGTCGATTTGCTCGAGTGCATCAGCGTAGCCGCCCACGCCAAATTCAACGCGCTCAACCGTAATGCCCCGGTCGATGACCTCCTGTTCAAAGCGATTGCAGCCTTCCCACAGGTAACGGAAAAAGTACGCCCCCTCGCGCGATGCGCGGGGCAGGCAAAACACCAGATTGATATCCTTGCGGCGCAGGCTTGAGGCACTTGTGTTGCGGTGATAGCCCATGGCCTCGGCCTTAGCGTTCACCTTGGCGCGCACGGATTCGCTCACGCCGGCCTTTCCCGTCAGAGCCTTGTGCACGGTATTGATGGAAACGCCAAGCTCGGCGGCTATGTCCTTCATGGTTACGCGAGCGCTCATGCGGTTACTCCGTTATAGATAAGTTGCCAATTAATAGTCCAGTTAACGATACCCCAAAAATACTCTTCGACTCGCCGTGCTCTCCCTCAAATGCACAAAGCGCCCCGCGAACGGATGCTCGCGAGGCGCTTAGATGTCTGGGCCTTACTTGATTCCGCGGCCCAAGTCTTCGGCGATTTTGTCCACGCCCTTAAGTGCGGCGCACGTCTTTTTGTTGGAGCAATGCCCCGTGCAAACGCCACCCTGAGCGCAGTCGGCGCAGGTGCCCTTGCGGTAGATGCGCACGCACACGGCGACAAACGCAATACCGATAACAGCCAGTACAACAATATCGATAGGTGCCATAGCAAGCCTCCTCTAGTTAACCATCACTTACTTTACCCCATTCTCCACCTACCAAATAGGGACAGGTTTATTTTGGTCGGTTTTATCTGCGGAAACGCCACATCTTACTTCTGGAGCAAAGCAATCTGTCCCCCCATTGCGTCAAAAAGCCCGAGTGTCACTGAGACACCCGGGCTCGTGGAAAGGGGTTGACCCTTATTCGGACTTAGGCGGAAACTGCAGCGGAAGCAGTGTTGGTCTCGTCCTCGTCGGTCCAAGCGTGCTTGGGCATAGGACGGAAAATCTGGAAGAGCATCGCGACCAGCAGCACGATAGCCACAACCGTCCAGAAGCCAAACTGCCCAAGGACAAGCAGGTTATAGAACTGGTTGATGAACAGGCCGATCACCCAAGCGAAGGCGCACTCGTAGCCGAGGGCAATCGCGGTCCACTTGCCGGAATCCATCTGGTTGCGGATGGTACCCATAGCGGCAAAGCACGGAGCGCACAGCAGGTTGAACGCGCCAAAGGCAACGCAAGCGCCCATGGTCGGGAACATGCCGGCGAACGCGGTCCACAGGCTCGGGTCAGTCTCGCCGGCGTCGGCGACGGACAGCAGCGAACCGGCGGTTGCGACGACGTTCTCCTTAGCCACAAGGCCCGAGACGGTCAGCGCGGTTGCCTGCCAGGTGCTAAAGCCGAGCGGGGCGAAGATCCAGGCGACCAGGTTGCCCAGCATGGCAAGCACGGAGTAGTCCATGAACTCCTCGGGGATGCCGTCCATCGCAGGCAGGAAGCCAAAGGAACCGTTGTAGCTACCAAAGTTGGACAGGAACCAAACCACGACAGTGGACGCGAAGATGACCGTACCGGCCTTCTTGATAAAGGCCCAGCAGCGCTCCCACACGTGCAGCGCCCAAGAGCGGATCGCCGGGAAGTGGTAGGCAGGAAGCTCCATAACAAACGGCGTCGGACGGCCGGCGAAGAGCTTGGTCTTCTTGAGCATGAGGCCCGAGGCGATGACGGCAAAGACGCCCAGGAAGTAGAAAAGCGGGCTGATCCATGCGGCCGTGGTGGAAGAATCGCCAATGATGGAGCCCATGAGCAGGGCGATGATCGGCAGCTTGGCGCCGCAGGGGATGAACGTGGTGGTCATGACCGTCATGCGGCGGTCCTTCTCGTTCTCGATGGTCTTGGTGGCCATGACGCCGGGGACACCGCAGCCCGAGGACACGAGCATGGGGATAAAGGACTTACCGGACAGGCCGAAGCGGCGGAACACGCGGTCCATGATGAAGGCGACGCGAGCCATGTAGCCGCAGTCCTCCAGGAAAGACAGCATCACAAAGAGCAGGAACATCTGCGGCACAAAGCCGAAGATGGCGCCCAGACCGCCGACGATGCCGTCGCAGACCAGCGAATCGACCAGACCGCCGTCCTCGGTGCCACCCGCCACAAGGGCGTCGTGCACCACGGTGGTGATACCCGGGACATAGGGGCCGTACTGCGCCGGGTCGACCGAGTCGGCATCGTCGCCCGCGGCCTCGACGGCCGCGTCGTAGGCGTCGCGGCCCTGACCGAGCACGTACCAACCGTCGGTACCAAAGAGCTGGTCGTTGGTGAAGTCGGTCACCGTGCCGCCCAGGGTGGAAACGGCGATGTAGTACACGCAGAACATGATGACCACAAAAATCGGCAGGCCCAGGATACGGTTGGTAACCACGCGGTCGATTTTCTCGGAGGTGCTCATCTTGGCCGGAGCCTTGGTGAGGCACTCATCAATGATGTGCGTGATGACGCCATAGCGCTCACCGGTGATGATGGACTCGGCGTCATCGTCGCAGTCCTGCTCGCACTGAGCGACCAGCTCTTCGACGCGAGCGGCCTTCTCCTTGGTGAGGTTGATGAGCTTGCAGGCATCCGCATCGCGCTCGAACAGCTTGACGGCATAGTAGCGGCGCTTGTTGGCGGGAACGCTTGCCGGCAGGTTGTTTTCGATGTGGTCCAGAACGTCCTCGATGGAGGAGTCGAACTTGTGCTCCGGCACCTGGCCCTTGGAAGCAGCGGACTTCTTGACCTGCTCGAAGAGTTCCTTGATGCCCTTGTTCTTAAGAGCCGAGATCATCATGACCGGGCAGCCGAGCT
>CATWCP010000007.1 GCA_958349325.1 uncultured Collinsella sp. | reverse complement strand
AGGAAGAACCGGCGAACTGGGCGTCGGAGTGCATACGGCCCATGGTGTCGGTCATGCCGTAAGAGGCAGGGCCGGCGCCCATGTTGTCCGGGTGCAGGGTGCGGCCAGTGCCGCCACCAGAAGCGACGGAGAAGTACTTCTTGCCAGCCTCGATGCGCTCCTTCTTGTAGGTGCCAGCGACGGGGTGCTGGAAGCGCGTGGGGTTGGTGGAGTTACCGGTGATCGAGATGTCGACGTTCTCGTGCCACATGATGGCAACGCCCTCGCGGACGTCGTCGGAGCCGTAGCAGTTAACGGCAGCGCGGGGACCATCGGAGTAGGGGATGGTCTCGACGACCTTGAGCTCGCCCGTGTAGTAGTCGAACTGGGTCTTCACATAGGTGAAGCCGTTGATGCGGGCGATGATCTGAGCGGCGTCCTTGCCCAGACCGTTGAGGATAACGCGCAGCGGCTTCTTGCGAGCCTTGTTGGCGTTCAGAGCCAGGCCGATAGCGCCCTCAGCGGCAGCGAAGGACTCGTGGCCGGCCAGGAAGGCGAAGCACTCGGTGTCGTCGGAGAGCAGCATAGCGCCCAGGTTGCCGTGGCCCAGACCAACCTTGCGGTCCTCGGCGACGGAGCCGGGAACGGTGAAGGCCTGGATGCCCTCGCCGATGATGGCGGCAGCCTCAGAAGCGGACTTGGCGCCACGCTTGACAGCGAGAGCGCAACCGAGGGTGTAGGCCCACTCGGCGTTCTGGAAGGCGATGGACTGGGTGTTGTTGACGATCTCACGCGGGTTGAAGCCCTTGTCGGTGCAGATCTGCAGAGCTTCCTCGAGGGAGGCGATGCCGTTGTCGGCGAGGCACTTGTTGATCTTGTCAGCGCGGCGCTCGTAACCTTCGAACGTAACAGTCATAGTTATTTCCCTCCCTTTCTACTCGTGAACCGGGAACACGCTGGCGACGGAGTGAGTCTCCTCGTCGGTGCGCGGGTCGATGTACTTGGCAGCGTTCTCCCACTGACCATAGTGGCCCATAGCGCCAGCGATGGCCTCCTCGGGGGTCTTGCCGGCCTTGACGGCGTCGGTGAACTTGCCGAGGTTCAGGAACTCGAATGCGATGATCTCGTTCTTGTCGTTGAGAGCCATGCGGGTGACGTAGCCCTGAGCGAGCTCGAGGTAACGAGCGCCCTTGGCCTTGGTGCCGAACATGGTGCCGACCTGAGAGCGAAGGCCCTTGCCGAGGTCGTCGAGGGAGGCGCCCACGGGCAGGCCGCCCTCGGAGAACGCGGTCTGGCTGCGGCCGTAAACGATTTGCAGGAAGATCTCGCGCATAGCAACGTTGATAGCGTCGCAGACGAGGTCGGTGTTGAGGGCCTCGAGGATGGTCTTACCGGGAAGGATCTCGGAAGCCATGGCGGCAGAGTGGGTCATGCCCGAGCAGCCGATGGTCTCAACGAGGGCCTCCTCGATGATGCCGTCCTTGACGTTCAGCGTGAGCTTGCAGGCGCCCTGCTGAGGTGCGCACCAACCCACACCGTGCGTAAGACCGGAGATGTCGGAAATCTCCTTAGCCTGGACCCACTTGCCCTCCTCGGGGATGGGTGCGGGGCCGTGGTATGCACCCTTGGCAACGGGGCACATGTTCTCCACTTCCTGTGAGTACTGCATGCCTCTCCTCTCTATCGTGTTGGCGTCCCGTCTGGGGGTCGTGGCTGGCGATTGCCGGGCGACCCTTCGAAAGGGACATGACATGCAGCCCCTATAATACCGCGAAATGCACGGAATATTCGGCGAACGGCTCAGTTTTCGTAGCGAGAAGTCCGGAAGTTTTAATTGAAACGGTTTAACGCTATGTTCTGTGGTCGCGAACTTCCGTAGAGGGGGTCCGTCTTTGGCAAGCTTTTGGTCAGCTCTTGTAAGCGTTGCAGGGGTTGACCTGTTGCAACGGTGCCGTTCGCCGCCTGATTACTGCCTTTGGCCGCGCGAGTGTATTGTTTTGCGTGAATGTTTTGATGGCACGCTTCAATCGTGCTGTATTGGATGGCAAGCAGATCCCGGTGAAGGGAGCGCCATGCAGCGCGTTTGGAGAACGGTTACCGGCTTTTACCATGTCTGTGCCCGCGGTACGGGCAAGCGGCTCATCTTTGAGGGCGATGACGACCGGTGGGAGTTTTTGGAGCTGATGCGCGAGTGCTGTCGCGAGGAGGGCGTGACGGTTATCGCCTGGTGCCTTATGGGCAATCACGTGCATTTGGTGCTTGCAGATTACGAGGACAGGATGAGCGCGGCAATGCACCGGCTGCTTTTGACGTACGCGCGGCGGTTCAATAAGCGCACGGGGCGCACAGGCCATCTGTTCCAAAACCGTTTTGACCGGCGCTCGCTCGATACCGACTGGCAGGTGATGGAGGCTATTCGCTCTGTACACGCCGATCCGCAGGAGGTGGGCGTTAGCCTAATCGAGCGCTATCCCTGGAGCAGCTTTCCGGAACATCTACGCGCTTACGACGGTGATGTGGCCGATGCCGCGAGGGGATTTTCTGATCCTTCTTGTGTGCTTGAGCTTTTTGGCTCTGCCGAGGGCTTTATTGCCTATTCGCTTTCGACGCCCGACGGCAGTGAGCCAGCGCTGTGCGATATGAAAGAGACGGAGTGGGAACGCCACGCCTTTGCCGACAAGATGGCGAAGAGCCTCGGGGTTCCGCTCAACGAACTCAAGACCGTTGCGCCCTCGCGGCGAGACAGAATCATTTTCGCTCTGCACGATGGCGGCTACACGGTGCGCGAGGTCGAACGGTATACGGGAATCAGCAAGAGTACCGTATCTCGTATCGTGCGCGCTTATGCGCGGGTGAAGGCACAGGCTGAGCTCTCGGAATAGAAAATGGCCGAACCACTCTTGTCAAGCGATTCGGCCAACAAAAATCTTAAGATTTGGGACAAGTTCTACTGATTATTTTGTCCCGTGAGCATGCCGTCGAGGGTGCGCCAGGCGAGCTCGGCGCATTTGACGCGGGCGGGCATGTGCGAGATGTCCTGGAGCTGGGCGGCTTCGTCCAGGTCTTCCAGGTCCTCCTCGGAGAGCTGCTCGCCGCGGATCATGGCAAGGAAGAGCTCTGCTAGGCGGCGAGCTTCCTCGACGGTCTCGCCGGTGATGAGGTCGGCCATGATGTCGGCGCTGGCCTGACTGATGGCGCAGCCGTGGCCGGTAAAGGAGGCCTCCTCGATCACGCCGTTCTCGACGCGCAGCTGCAAGGTGAGCTCGTCGCCGCAGCTGGGGTTGATGCCGTCGTGCTCGTGCGTGGGAGCATCCATCTCATACTTATAGTCGGGGTGCGAGTTGTGCTCCATAAATGTGGTGGAGGTGTACAGATTACCCATTGAACGTGCTCCAAACGTGATGCAGGCCGGCGATGAACTTGTCGATGTCGGCCTTGTCGTTGTAGAAGGCCACGCTGGCGCGGCAGCAGGCAAGGTTCTCGACGCCCAGCCAGGTGAGCAGCGGCTGCGCGCAGTGGTGGCCGGCGCGTATGCAGACGCCGTCCATGTCCATGATGCTCGCGACGTCGTGCGGGTGGATGCCCTTGACGTTAAAGCTCACAACGCCGTGGTGGTTGTCCCAATAGATGGAGCCGATGATCTGGACAAAGTCGAGCTGCATGAGCTCGCCCATCAGATAGTGGACGAGTGCCTGCTCGCGGGCCTGGATGTTCTCGTAACCCACGGTGTTGACCAGGTAGTCGAGTGCCGCACCCGTGGCGAAGATGCCGGCGGCGTCCTGCGTGCCGGCCTCGAATTTCTCGGGAACGGGCGCCCAGACGGCGTCCTGCTCGGTGACCGAATCGATCATCTCACCGCCGGTAAGCACTGGCGGCATGGCGTTGAGCAGGTCCATCTTGCCCCACAGCACGCCGATGCCCATGGGGCCCATGGCCTTGTGCGCGCTAAAGGCAAAGAAGTCGGCGCCCAGGTCGGCCACATCGACCGGCATGTGCGGCAGCGACTGCGCGCCGTCGACGACCAGATAGCCGCCGTACTTGTGCACGAGCTTGCCGAGGTTCTTGACCGGGTTCTCGACTCCTAGCACGTTGGAGACCTGACCCACGGCCAGGATCTTGGTCTTGGGTCCCACCTTGGCCAGAACCTCCTCGGTGGTGAGCTGGCCGGTCTTGGTGGGATAGAGGTAGACGAGCTTGGCGCCGGTCTCGCGGCAGACCTGCTGCCACGGAATCAGGTTGGAGTGGTGCTCCATGATGGTGATGACGACCTCGTCACCGGGCTCGAGCACCGTGGGTGCAAAGCTCTTGGCGACCAGGTTGAGCGACTCGCTCGTGTTGCGGGTGAAGACGACCTCGTTGGCCTGTGAGGCACCGATGAGGTCGGCGATCTGCTGGCGGACTTTCGCGATGGCGTCGGTGGCCTCGACGGACAGCGAGTACAGGCCACGCAGGGGGTTGGCGTTCATGCGCTGATAGAAGTCGCGCTCGGCGTCGAGCACGCAGGCAGGGCGCTGCGCGGTGGCGGCACTATCGAGGAAGGCGATCTCGGGGTGTTGCTGGAACAGCGGGAACTGTGCCTTGTAGGGATTGGTCTCGATGTCGACGGTAGGCCAGCCGCGCGAGGCCTCGTCGCTGGCGTCGAGCTCCATAGGCTCCGGTGCGGTACAGGTATCGCATTTAACGTGCTCGGTGTCGATCATGCGAGCTCCTCTTCAAAGTTGTCGATCAGGTTGTTGCCCAGGCGGACGACGGCGGCGCGGGTGCGCTCGTCGGTGGCGGAAAGCGCGGCGTCCTCCAGCTTGGCACGGACGAACAGGTCCTCGGCGGCGTTTTGGTCAAGGCCGCGGCAGGCGAGGTAGAACAGCTGCTCGTCGCGGACGTGGCCGATGGTGGCTCCGTGGTTGCCGGCGACGTCGTCCTCGTCGCACAGGATAACGGGGACGGTCTTGTTGTCGACCCCCTTGTTGGCCAAAAGCACCGTCTCGCGCTCGGTGCCGGTTGCACCCTTGCAGCCGTGCACGAGGTCGATGGTGCCGCGGTAGACCTTCTTGGACGTGCCGGTCAGCACGCCGTTGGCGTCGATCTCGCACTCGGTCTTGCGACCGCGGTGGCGCAGCTCGTAGTTAAAGTCGCGCACCTGCTCTCGGGCGCCCAGGTAGTCAGTATCGATGGTGACCTTGGCGGTATCGCCCAACAGGTCGCCGGCGAGGCCGGTGGCGCTGGCACCGGCACCCAGGACGGTGTGCTGCACGTTGACGCGCGCGCCCTCGTCCAGGAACAGGCCGGTGTCGTCGAGCGCGATCCAGCTATCGTCGAGCGTCTGCGTGCAGGTCACGTTGACGGTGGCGTACTCGTGGGCGCACACGCGTAGCACGGAGCCCACGACACCCTCGCCGGTAACGGGGGAGTCTAGGGCAATATGTAGATCGAGCGTCGACTGGGGACGGGCGACGACGTCGATGGCGGCGATGGCCGCGGCGGCATCGACAGCGCTCACGCGCACGGTAACCGTGGCGTGCTTGTATGCGGGCACATCGATGACGATGCGCTTGGTAGCGTGGTCGGCCAGGTAGGTGTAGGCAGCCTCGCCCATGCCAGTCTCGAAGGCCTCGGCAGGGGAGAGCTCCTCCTCGAGCTTGATGGCGCCGGCCTGGTAGACGGAGGTCGCAGGCACGTCGAGCTCGGTCTCGGGCGTGATACGGGCGCGGTCGGCGGCATCGCCGGGGGCGGAGGCGCGGCGCTCGGGGAAACGCTCGGCCATAGCGTCCATGGCGGCTTCAAACGCGTCTGCCACGCCGGTAAACTGCTCGTCCAAGCCCTCGACCTCAACGGCCTCGGTGGGAGCGGCGGCAAGCTCGTCAGAGAGCTCGAGCTTGGTCTGGTTCATCTTGAGCCAACCCCAAGTGGCAGCCGGCATCGCATTAACCTGCTCAAGGATGGTAGCAGCGGTGTTGGTGGTCTGTTTCATTATCCGATCGCTCCTTCCATCTCGAGCTTGATCAGGTTGTTCATCTCGACGGCGTACTCCAGCGGCAGCTCCTTGGAGACCGGGTTGGCAAAGCCGTTGACGATCATGGTACGGGCCTCTTCCTCCGAGATACCGCGGCTCATCAGGTAGAACACCTTATCGTCGCCGATGCGGCCGATGGTGGCCTCGTGGCCGATGTCGACGTTCTTGGCGCGGATGTCCATGGCGGGGATGGTGTCGGAGCGGCTCTGGTCGTCGAGCATGAGCGACTGGCAGCTCACGGTTGCCTTGGAGCCCTCGGCCTTAGGCGTGGCCACGATGGAGCTGCGGAACGTCTGGATGCCGCCGCTCTTGGAGATGCCCTTGGTCTCGACGGTTGCCGAGGTATCGGGCGCGTTGAGCACGACCTTGCAGCCGGTGTCGAGGTTCTGACCGGCGCCGGCAAAGGTGATGCCGGTAAAGCTCGAGCGGGCGCGGCGGCCGTTGAGCACGCTCATGGGGTAGAGGTAGCCCACGTGGCTGCCGAAGGAGCCGCTGATCCACTCGATGTCGCCGTCCTCGTCCACGCGCGCGCGCTTGGTGTTGAGGTTGTACATGTTCTTGGACCAGTTCTCGATGGTCGAGTAGCGCAGGTGTGCGCGTTTGCCCACAAAGAGCTCCACAGCGCCGGCGTGGAGGTTGGCAACGTTGTACTTGGGCGCGGAGCAACCCTCGATAAAGTGCAGGTCGGCATCGTCCTCGACGATGATGAGCGTGTGCTCAAACTGGCCGGCACCCTTGGCGTTGAGGCGGAAGTAGCTCTGCAGCGGGAAATCGAGCTTGGTGCCCTTGGGCACGTAGACAAACGAGCCGCCGGACCATACGGCGCCGTGCAGGGCCGCAAACTTGTGGTCGGTGGGCGGGATGAGTGTCATAAACTTCTCGTGGATGAGCGGTTCCCACTGCGGATCGTGCAGGGCTTCCTCAATACCGGAGTAGACGATGCCCATCTTGGACGCGGTGTCCTGCATGTTGTGGTAGACGAGCTCGGAGTCGTACTGCGCGCCGACACCCGCCAGGTAGCTACGCTCGGCCTCGGGGATGCCTAGGCGCTCAAAGGTGTTCTTGATGTCGTCGGGCACCGACTGCCAGTCGTGCTTTTGGTCGGTGTTGGGCTTGACGTAGGTGACGATGTTGTCCATGTCCAGGCCCTCGATGGAGGGGCCCCACGTCGGATCCGGGAAGCGGTTGAAGATTTCGAGGGACTTTAAGCGCAGGTCGAGCATCCACTGCGGCTCGTCCTTTTTGGCGCTGATCTCGCGCACGATGTCGGGCGTGATGCCGGCGTCGAGGCGCTCGAATCCCTCCTCGCCATAGGTGAAGTCGTAGAGGCTGCGGTCGATGTCCGCGACCTCGGTGCGGTTCTTGGTCATTGCGTCGCCCCTTTACGCCTGCTGCTCGGCAGCGGCGGCCTCGGCCTGGGCGCGCTGCTCGGCGGCCTCGCGCTCGAAGGTCTCAAAACCGTTCTTGTCGATCCAGGGGATGAGCGAGGCGTCGTCCTCGCGCACGATGTGGCCCTTGACCATAACGTGGACGCGGTCGACATCCAGGTGCTCCAAGATGCGCGTGTTGTGTGTGATGATGAGCATGGAGCCGTCGCAGCTCTTGCGGTAGGCGTCCATGCCGTGGCTGACGGTGGACAGGGCGTCGACGTCTAGGCCCGAGTCGGTCTCGTCGAGGATGGCGAGCTTGGGCTGCAGCAACAGGAGCTGGAGCATCTCGACCTTCTTCTTCTCGCCGCCCGAGAAGCCCACGCCCAGCTCGCGGTTGAGGTAGGCGGTATCCATGTTGAGCTCTGCCGCGAGCTCCTTGACGCGACGGCGGAACTCCTTGCCCTTCATCTCCAGGCCGGGGCGGCCGGCGATGCTGGCGCGCAAAAAGCTCGACAGCGGCACGCCCGGAATCTCGACCGGGGCCTGGAAGCTCAGGAACAGGCCGGCGCGCGAGCGCTTGTCGGTGGTGAGTTCAGTGATGTCCTGGCCGTCAAAGACGATGCGGCCGTCGTTGACCGTGTAAACGGGGTCGCCCATGACCAGGTGGCCGAGGGTGGACTTGCCGGCGCCGTTGGGTCCCATCAGAACGTGGGTCTCGCCGGCGGCGACGTTGAGGTTGACGTTGTGGAGGATGGTCTTCTCGTCCACGGAGGCGGTCAGACCTTCGATGGAAAGCAGCGGATTTGCGCTCATGCTGTCCCTCTCTGTATATGGTGTACTCATAGGTGTACTAAACCCTAGGAATCTTCTCGGAATAAAGTTACTATGGGTTCGGCGTTAGTCAAGGGAAAACCCGACTAATCCACTCGACTTTTCAAATTCTGGGACAAAATAACCTGTTGTGTCTGTCCCACTTACTTAAGATTTGGGACAAACAAACCTGGTCATGTTGTCCCAGATGCGATGGGAGGGTAGGTATGCTCATTTCTTCTAAGGGCCGCTATGCCCTCCGTCTGATGATCTATATCGCGGCGCTCGGTGACGCCGAGGGCAAGATTGCTCTGCGCGAGGTTGCCGACCGCGAGCATATCTCGCAAAAGTATTTGGAGCAGCTGGTTCGTCCGCTTATGAAGGCGGGCCTGCTTAAGAGCGTGCGCGGCAAGGGCGGCGGCTACATGATGGCCAAGGATCCAGCCGAGGTGCGTGCCGGCGACATCCTGCGCGCCGTCGAGGGCAGCACGGCACCCGTGGCGTGCGACGGCATCGACAACAGCTGCACCCGCAGCGATTTGTGCTCGACCGTCAAGTTCTGGCGCGGTCTGGACGACGTGATCGAAAAGTACGTCGACGGCGTAACGCTGGCCGACTTGGCCGCCGTTCCCGAAATCAACTTTGACATTAAGCTGTAGGTTAAGCGCAATTCCTTAAGATTTCGCGGAAGGTTGTTGCCGTTTACCGAGGGGTTGTTGTGCAACAACGGACGAGCTGCAATACTGATTCTATCTTTGCAAACTGCACTTTAACTACACCAATGCAGGAAGGATCTTATGCAGCCCAAGCATTCTGCTATTGTCGCGGGTCTGACGCTGGCGCTTTCGTTTGGCGCCGTTTCCGCGCCGGCACCCGCCGCTGCCGAGGAGCCCACGCCGGGCGTTGCCTCGGATGCCACCGATATCGATAAGGGTCTCTACACCCAGCAGTCCTTCTCAGGCGTGCTGAGGTCGGTCCAGGGCGTTTCGTTTGTCAACGTGACTCCCGAGATGAAGTACTTTACCAAGTACGAGAGCCATGGTAACTACAACCAGGGCTTTTCGTACGGTGACGGCTATAACGCGTTGGGCTATTACCAGTTCGACCGCCGCTGGTCGCTCATTCCGTTTATGAAGCAGGTCTACAACTACAGCCCCGAAAAATACAGCATGCTCAAGGATGCGATTGATCGCGGCAGCGAGATTTCCAACACGAGCAATGCCATGTACGAGAACGGTCAGCTCACCGAGTTGGGCCGTATTGCGCAGGAGGCCTTCCAGGGTGCTTACAACACCGATCCTGTTGAGTTCTCAGCACTTCAAGATGCTTATGCGTACAACTCGTACTATGCGGTGACCGAGGCGTGGCTCAAGAGCGGCCTGGGTATTGATATTTCGGGCCGCGCCGACTGCGTCAAGGGCATGGTGTGGAGCATTACCAACATGTGCGGCACTGGTGGCTGCAGGGACTTTTTCCGCTGGGCGAATCTTTCCAACGATATGTCCGATCGCGAGTTTGTGACGGCGCTTTCCTACAGCGTGGTCAATAACGTGGCGACCAAGTATTCGAGCCAACCCCAGTATCATGAGGGCTGGAAGAACCGCTACCGCAACGAGCTGAAGGACTGCTTGGTTTATATCGCCGAGGACGAGGCCGCTGCCGCTGCGACGCCCGTGCAGCCCGAGCCTACGCCGGCGCCCTCGCCGACGCCTGATTCGAATGACGGCTCGAGTGACGATGCCAACGATGACAGGATGGATGCGCCCTCGACCGATGCTGACGGTAATGGCTCTGCTGGTGGCGCTATCAACGACGGTTCCACCTCGAACGGCTCCGATTCGAACGGCTCTGCTGCGGGCGATTCGTCTTCAAGCTCTGCCGGCAATACGGGCAGCGCCGCCTCTGGTTCGACCGACGCTGGTTCCTCTGACTCTTCCACTGGCTCGAGCGATTCTTCCGCCGATACTGGTTCTAGCAATGACTCTAACACTGGCGCCGCTTCTGATTCCGACGCTTCCAAGGACGACTCGAATAAGGCGCCGGACGCTCCCGTTGCTTCGCCGGACAAGAAGCCTTCTTTCTCCGAGCAGCTTGGTTCTACGCTGGGTTCTTCGCTGATGGCTGGCGTCAATAACGGCTCGGCCCAGAACAAGGACAACTCTGATCAGGCTTCCACGGAAAAGACCGAAGCCGCAAAGGGCGACTCCAAGGATAAGGCTTCCGAGAAGGTTGAATCCGATAAGGGTTCTAGCTCTGATGAGAAGGACGACAAGTCCGCTCAGAAGAAGGACGAGGACAAGAAGTCTGAATCTGAGGAGAAGGACAAGAACAAGGACAAGACCGAGGACGGAAAGCAGCAGGGCGAGGACAGCAGTAAGGGCAACACCGACAACCAGAACCAAGAGCAAAATGACTCCAAGACGGTGACCACTACAACCACCACTACAACGACTAAGACTTCGGGCGGTAACATGCCCAAGACGGGCGACCTTATCGTTATGGCGAGCCTTGCCAGCGCGAGCTTGGCCACGCTGGGCGCTACGTCTATCGTAAGTGGTAAGCATAAGCTCGATCAGCAGAAGAAGGCTTCTGGGGAGGACGACTCGGGGGAGTAGGCTCTCAGTTGCCAGATAACTAAATAGTCGGGACGGGGTCCGGTGCGAATGTATCGGGCCCCGTTTTGTTGTGCAACGATTAATTGTGCCCCCTCACACCTCTTGTTACTACCGTTGCCCGATATGTTTGCGCGGCGACATCGGTACATGCGATGCGGTCATTACAATTGGCATCGTGCTGCGATTTAGGGGGAACGTTTTGGTGTCTGAACAGGCAAATGTTGATTGTGCTGCTGGCTTTGGCGTGCGTTTGATCGGCTGTGCCGACGATGCGGCTTTGCCCATTGGCATGCACGACTATGCGGAGGCTCTTGGTTGCTGCACGCTGGTCGACAAGACCATGTTTATTGCCGATGTGTTGGACTGCGACGCGTCCGTTGTGGTGTGCTGTCGACCCGAGGGTTTTGGCAAAAGCATGAACTTGTCGACGCTCAGGGCTTTTCTGGAGCGTCCAGCGGTTGGTCGCGCTGATCAGCGTTTGTTTGCCAATGCTCAGATTTGGGATGCAGACGGTGGGCGCTATCGGGATGAATATGCTTGCTATCCGGTGATATCGCTGGACTTTTCTGGCGCTGCGAGGCGTGGTGCCGCTATTGCCGACGTCGTGCGCGATGCCCTTTCGGGCGAGTGCGCTCGCTTGTTGGCGCTCTTGGAGGCTCCTGATTTAGCTCGAGATAAGGTGCGTCACATCGAACGTGTTGCGCGTGGCGTGGCGAGCGCGGACGAGGTTGACTCGGTGCTCGGTGTGCTCATTGAGCTGCTGGAGATGGCCTGCGATGAGCAGGTTGTATTGCTCGTTGATGGGTACGATGCGGCGTGGTCTCGCTGTGCGAGCGCGAGGGACGCTTCCGACGCCGATCCGGCAGGGCTATTCGATCGCGTGCTGTTCGACGCCATTGCCACTGCGCGCGATTCGTTGCGGCTGACGTGTCTGATGGGGGAGTGTCCCGGTCCTGCCGAAGCGGCGCTTTCTTCGCGCAGTTGTTCGTATTGTCTGTCGACGCCGCTTTCGACGTGGTGTGACCGTTGGTTCGGCTTTTCGGATGCCGAGGTCCAGGCTCTGTTGAATCATGCTGGGCGCGAGGAATACCTTGATGATGCGCGTGAATGGCTCGAGGGATATCGGTTTGGCAGGGTCTATTGTTCGAGTCCGGCGCGCGTGATCGGTTTTCTGGACCGAGGCTGCACGGCGCCTGTGCGCGCCGATCTGTATGGGTATGCGGATTGCCTGAGTAGGGTAGTTGCCGGGTGGAATCTCGACCGCCTTTCGGTCTTGTTTGATTTGCTCGAGGCCCATGGGTGCGCTGAGGTCCCGCTTTGTTTGGGCACTGCAGAGCCAGATGTCTCGCCTGACGATGGCATGTGGACAGCGCTGTATCTGTCCGGTTTTCTCACGACGGATATGACTGAGGAGCCAGAGCATGGCAATCGCCTCCGTGCTTTGCGATTGCCCAATAACGAGCTTAGACAGGCCTTGCGTCTAGTGATTGTTGAGTGGTTTGAGTGCGCTGCCGAAGACATTCGAGACGTCGATGCGTTTCGCGACGGGCTGTGCCGTGGGAACGAGGATACCGTGAGGCGGGCGCTAAGCCGCATCCTGGGGGATGCGGGAATCGGTGAGACCGACCCAGATAAGCCGCTGCCATATCATCTGCTCTTGCAGGGGCTCTGCTTTGGCTTACCGGGCTATGCCAATCCTGCCTCGAGGCGAAAGTGTGGCGCAGGTCGCTGGGACATCCAGGTTTTCCCTACGGGTGCTGTGTTCGACGTAGCAGATACGATTGGCATGCTGGACGAGCGCCCGCTGATAACGATTAACTTGATGTATGACCCCGATGTGGATGCGCTGGGACTGGAATTGCTGGCCGTGCAGTCGCTACTCGACATAGAGCGCGACGGCATCGACGAAATCCGTGTACCGCGCCCCGGCGTGGGTCGCATGCGCTGGGGGTTCGGTTTTGATGGGCAGCATGTGGCTACGGTGTGCCAGCGGCTTTAAGCGCCGAGGTGTTTCCGGCTTCCGTTACTCGGTGTCCTTCATGGGCGGCATGGGCTTCCAGTCGGGGTCCTTGATGATCTTGCGGGCGTCCTTCATGCCACGGCGCAGCGCCGGAATACCGGTCTTAAAGCACTTGTCAACGGCTGCCAGGCGAATGAACTCCTTGCAGAAGGTCGCGGCGTTGCCCAGACGGAACAGCACGGGGTGATAGTCGCCGTAGATTTGCATATAGCGGGCCAGATAACCGCGGTTGCGCATGATGTAGTAGCGGTTGGTGTCGCTCGTGGAGTTGAGCTGGCGCTTGCCGGCGATGTCCCAGTTAGAGACGGCGCGGGCGCGCTTGAGCACCACGTCGGCCACAACGGCGGCGGGGAAGTGCTGGCTGGCTACGTAGCCGTAGCAGGCATCGTCGCCGTAGATAAAGAAGCGCGCGTCGGGCAGGCCGATTTTGTCGACCACGCGTCGCGAGAACATGCCGCCCTCAAAGCACAGCTGGTTCATGGCGCGGTAGCCCTCGGGACCCAGATCCCACTTGGCGATGGGGTTAGGGATGCCGAGCGAAAGGATGAGCTGGTACTGCCAAAAGAAGGCGCCGCCGTCAAAGTCCAGGCGCGAACCCTGGATGACATCGTAGCGGTCGGTCCACTTGGCAAGACGCTCGATGCCTTCGGGGATGACGAGCACATCGTCGTCCATCACCCAGAACCACTGAGCGCCCAGGTCGTAGGCGCATTTAGTGCCGGCGGAGAAGCCGCCCGCACCGCCGCCGTTTTTGAGCTGCGGGACGTAGATGACACGGTCGGTGCCGCCCTGCGCGTCGGGCTGCTCGGTGTCGATGCCCCACAGGTTGGCCAGGCGCTCGTTGAATGCGGTGCACATGGCCTCGGTCTCGCGCGAATTCTCGTTATCGACAATCACGATGCGCCAGGGCGTTGCCGTGAGCTCGGTCATGGAGTCGAACAAGTTGGCCAGGAGTTCCTGGCGCTTGTACGTAACGACGACGATGGCGAGCTTGTCGATGGGAGCGGGAAGGGTTGAAGGCATGGGGCAATATATCCTTTCACGCGCGGCGGGCGAGTGCTGCGCGGAAGCTATCGAATACGTCCTTGGGACTGTCCTATTGTAAAGGCTCGGCGCACCTTAGCGGCAAGCTTTGAATAAAACGCAGGAACCTGCCATGGGCCCGCCGCATGACGTGGGGCTGCTTTGCCCGCAAGAGGCTCCATAGATTATATAAACGCCCGCTGGCGCGCTGACCCTTTGATACCATGAAACGACAGGTATTTCCTAAGGAGCACATTTGTCTACTAACGCCTCTGGCAGCCCTGTTCTGTCGCTGCTTATTCCCATTTACAATGTTCAGCGCTACCTGCGCGAGTGCCTCGATTCCGCCCTGGCGCAGACGCTCAAGGATATTGAGATCGTCTGCATTAACGACGGGTCGACCGACAACTCGCCGGCGATTATCCGCGAGTATATGGAGCGCGATAGGCGCGTCAAGATGATCGACAAGGCCAACAGCGGCTACGGCGACTCGATGAACCACGGTCTGGAGATGGCGCGTGGCAAGTACGTTGGCATCTTGGAGTCCGATGACTTTATGGCGCCCGACGCACTCGAAAAGCTTGTCTCGGCCGCCGATAGCAATAATGCCGACTTTGCGAAGGCGAACTTTGATTTCTACTGGTCTAAGCCCGAGGAGCGCCGTTCGCTGCACGAGATGTTTAAGGCCAAGGACTGCGGTAAGCCGGTGCACCCGAGCGACACGACGCAGTTCTTTAAGCAGAAACCGTCGATTTGGTCGGCTGTGTACCGTCGCGATTTTCTTGAGCGCAACGGCATCAAGTTCTTGCCGACTCCGGGAGCATCCTTTCAGGACACGTCGTTTGCCTTTAAGGTGATTGCCTGCGCCGACAAGGCCGTTTACCTGCACGATGCCGTGCTTTCGTATCGTCAGGACAACGAGAACTCCTCGGTCAATTCTTCGGCTAAGGTCTTTTGCGTCAATACCGAGTATGCCGAGATTGAGCGTTGGATTCGTGAGGATTATGCCCGCGACCACGTAAGCGGCGATGTCGCGCGCATGCTCAAGTTCAATCAGCTCATTAAGTACGATTCGTACATGTGGAACTACGTACGCCTGGCGCCTAAGTTCTATAAGGAGTTCCTGGTTCAGATGGCCAAGGAGTTCCAAGCGGCCTTGGACGCCGGGGACTTTTCGCTTGACGACCTCAAGCCGTGGAAGCGCGCGAATCTCGCTGCCATCCTCAAAGATCCTGAGGGCTGGGTTGACGAGCATCCGAGTTTTGCGACGGATGGTGCCTTGGGGCGTGCTAAGTATTACGCCTCGGTTGGAGGTCCAGGCGTGGTCGCCGCCTTCCTCTTCGAATCGCTGAGGGGGTAGGTCGGCATGGGAGAGGCCTCGTGTCCTAAAGCTACCATTGTCGTTCCCGTTTACAACTCTGCGCGCTCCATTCAGCGATGCCTCGATTCGCTGCTGGCCCAGTCCGAGCGCTCGATTCAGGTTGTCTGCGTCAACGACGGTTCGACTGATGATTCGTTGAACGTGTTGCACCTGATCGCGCAGGCCGACGATCGCGTACTGGTGATTGACCAGGAAAACGCGGGCGTCTCGTGCGCTCGAAATGCCGGTATCGATGCCGCCGAGGGCGAGACCGTCTTCTTTGTGGACGCTGACGATTACATTGATGCCCAGACGGTCGAGCGCGTGCTGCATGCCATGGAGTCTGCAGATGCCGAGGCCGCCGTCTTTGGCGGCGTCTGTGAACCTGCCGATGCTGCCCCCAAACGCGTCCAGCAACTCATGAGCCCCAAAGCTGGTACCTTCGGCGCCCGTGATCCCCAACTGCTGTTCCATTCGAATGCGCAGCCCTATGCCTGCCGTGCGGCTTTTTCGTGCGAGCTGCTCAATCGCGAAGGCATTCGCTTCGCCCCCGGTTTGGCTTTGGGCGAGGACGTCGTCTTCCAATTTGCGGCTTATGCGCTTGCCCGCAGGACCGTCGTCATGCCGGACAAGTTCTACCACTACGTGATGGAGAGCGAATCGGCGACGCACGAGTTCAACAGTGCCGAGGCTCGTGCCAAAAAGCTTGACGCCCACATGAGGATGCTCGAGGAGGTCTTGGAGGACTGGGCGGCCTACGGTCTTTTAGACCTGTGTCCCGGCGAGCTGATAACTTGGATTTTGGACCTAATTGTGTTCGACCTGGCGCGTTTGGATGCCGATGACTTCCATCGCGTGGCGGCTCGCGTCAACATGGACCTCGCGACGTTTTTGGGAACGGCGTGGGCGGATGTGCCTGCTAAGGGCGCCGTTCGCCGTGTTGCCCACAAGCTCGTTGCGGCGACCTCGGGCGTTTCGATGGCAGACGCCACGCTGTTCTATCTTTCGACTCGCGGTCTCAAAGCCTGCCTGGAGCGCTTTATCTAATTCCAAGCGCTGCCGCCCGCCGCAACTCGGCTGCTAAAATAACCCTGTTACACGCTATTCAACAGGAGGTTCTCTTGCAGAACTCTGATAACCCTAAAGTTTCGCTGCTTGTCCCTATCTGCAATGTCGAACGCTACCTGCGCGAGTGCCTCGATTCCGCCGTGGCTCAGACGCTCAAGGACATCGAGATCATCTGCATTAACGACGGGTCGACCGACAGCTCGCCGGCGATTATCCGCGAGTACATGGAGCGCGACTCCCGTGTCAAGATGATCGACAAAGCCAACAGCGGCTACGGCGACTCGATGAACCGCGGCCTGGAGATGGCGCGCGGTGAGTACGTGGGCATCCTTGAGTCCGACGACTTTATGTTTGAGGATTCGCTCCAAAAGCTGGTCGCCAAGGCCGATGCTGAACATGCCGATGTCGTTAAGGGCGACTTTTACCTGTACTGGTCTGCGCCCAGCGAGCGCCGTGAGCTGTTTGGAATTATCGACGAGCATATGACAGGCGCCGCGTATCGCCCCGTCGATCGCCCGGGGATCTTCTACCGCAAGCCTTCCATTTGGTCTGCCATCTATCGGCGCGAGTTTCTCAACGCCAATCAGATTCGCTTTCTCCCCACGCCGGGTGCCTCGTATCAGGACGCAGGCTTTAACTTTAAGGTTTGGGCTTGCGCCGAGCGTGCCGCGTTTATTGCGGACCCCATTTTGTGCTATCGCCAGGATAACGAGAAGAGCTCCGTTAATTCGCCCAACAAGGTGTTTTGCGTGTGCGACGAATATGCCGAGATGCAACGTTTTTTGGACGAGCGTCCCGAGCTCAAGGCTCAGCTCCAGGGCATTTTAATGCGCATGAAGGTCGATACGTACCGTTGGAATGATGAGCGCCTGGTCGATGAGCTGCGTGAGCAGTTTTGGAAGAAAGCCTCGTCCGAGCTCAAGGCCGATTGGGATGCCGGTCGCTTTGACCTGTCGCTCTTCGACCCGCGTGGCGAGACCGATTTGCGCCTGATGGTCAAGTCGCCCCGCGCCTATATCGATTCGCGCTTTGACTTTAAGAAGCCGGGCAAGCTCAATACGTTTAAGCATTACTTTAAGATCGGTGGCCTGCCGCTGGTCTGGCGCGTGCTGACGTATCAGCGCACCTACGGCGACAATCCGCACCCCGATGACGTTCCGGCCGCACAGTAGGAGCGAGTGATTATGGTTACCCCCAAGATTTCCGTTGTCGTTCCCATCTATAAGGTGGAGGAGTGCCTGGCATGGTGCCTGGACTCCCTGCTTGCTCAGGACATGCCCGATTGGGAAGGCGTGCTGGTCAACGATGGCTCGCCGGACGGTTCGCGCGATATTGCGGCTGCCTATTGCGAAAAGGATGCGCGTTTTACGCTGGTCGATAAGGAGAACGGTGGCCTGTCGAGTGCACGTAATGCCGGCATCGCTGCGTCCACGGCGCCTATCGTCGCGTTTTTGGATTCCGACGACCGATTTACGCCCGATGCATGCCGTGTGATCGTCGATGCCTTTGAGCGCGAGCGCTGTGATGTTTTGACCTTTGGTGCTAACCCGTATCCGCTGGAGGCGGGGTATCCGTGGCTTAACTATGTGTTGAGCCCGCGCGATGTGTCGTTTGAGGGCTATAGCTCCGACCTGCTGTTTAAGGAAGCGTCTCGTCCCTTTGCATGGCGCACCGCTTGCAAGCGCGATTTTTTGCTCAATAACGGGATCGTTTTCGACGAAACCGTCAAGTATGGCGAGGACCAGGTCTTTGACTTTGCGGTGTACGGCCGTTCGCGCAAGACCGCGCTTATCTCGAACAAGCTGTACGACTATCGCGTGGCGCGCAAGGGATCGCTTATGGACACCATGCGCTACGACGACGAGACGCGTCTGCTGGAACATGTGAAGATTTATTCCGCGGTGCTGGCTGACTGGCAGCGCGACGCTCTGGATGCTCAGCATGCCGAGGACCTGGCGTACTTCCTGTGCGATCTGGTGCTGTACGATGCGCTCAGGTTGCTGGGTGTGAATTGCAGCAAGGTGATTTCCGCCGTTGCTGCGGCCCTTGCCGGTTCTGCTGTGGGCAGTGACGCTTCGCTCGCACAATGTGCACCTTCTGTCGCCGCCATGGTGCGTGCAGCGCTCGCCGATAATACTCCTAGCGCCCGTACGTGCAAAAAGCTCATGTTCGATTACGACGTCTTGAGGTTTGGGCGCCTGGGCGCGTGCAAGCGCATGGCCGCGAATGCCCTGGGAAAGCGAGAAGTGTAGATGAGTATCAAGCGTTTGGCGCTTTGCCGTAGCCAGGGTCGCCTGTTCGTTCTTCTTCGTTTTGTCGGCAAGGATGTCGCGGGGATTATTGAGCGCGAGGGCTCCCAGGCTTTTGCTCGCGCCACGACCAATGGTGCCAGCGTGCCGTCGTTGGCGCTGCCGGTCGATCATGGCCGCGTTTTGGCGCTTTGCCCCTCGGTTGCGGGCTACGAGCGCGAGCTCGCCGTCTTGGTGCTTCCGTTTTTGGATGGTCCTGCGATCGATGTCGACTTTGCATCTGGTGGCCAAAGGCTTGGATCCATTCGCCTCGATAGCCGTAAGGCTAAGCTGGAATCCAAGATCAACTACAAGGCAAAGCCCACATTGTGCGCGCTTATCCGCGATGCACAGCGCGGCGAGCGCTGCGGCCGCTACGAGATCGATGCCGTCCGTTATCTACCGGCCGATTCGGGCGCTGTGTGGCGCTATGAGGTCGCATGGGCGGGGGAGTCCCAGTGCACGCCCCAGCTTCAGATTCTCGATACGCATATGAATGCCATCGATGCCACGGTGCATGTGTTTGAGTCGCAGGTCGACGTGCCGCAGCAGAACGGATGCCGCGTCAATAAAACGTATCTGAGCGTGGAGATGCCCGAGGACATTCGAGATTTTGTCGCGATTGCAACTGATCCTGCGGGCCAGCTCCAGAGCGGTTTTTGCGCCATGGATGGCCGCCTGTACAACGGTATGGTCGATGACAGCTGGAATCGCATGAAGGATGCACGCTCGGACGACGCTGCCTATCGCCGTTGGTTTGAGCAGCATCGCGCAAAGCCGGGCGACCTGGCGTGCCAGCGCGCCGCTGCGGCGGCATTCGCCTACAGGCCGCTCGTGAGCATTGTGGTGCCCTGCTATAAGACCGATCCGGTTTACCTGCGCGAGTTGCTGGATTCGGTGCTTACCCAGAGCTATGACAACTGGGAATTGCTGCTGATGGACGCCTCGCCCGAATGGGATGCGGTGGCCAATCTTGCAGCAGCCGCTCACGATGAGCGCGTCCGTCGCATCGAGCTGCCCGGCAACGGCGGCATTGTGGTCAACACCAACGCCGGCATTCAGCTGGCGACGGGTGACTACATCGCATTCTTGGACCACGATGACATCCTGGAGCCGGACGCGCTGTTCCACTATGTTGCTGCGCTGAGCAAGGCGGCCCAGGACGACCGTCCGCAGGTCCTGTTCTGCGATGAGGACATGTTCCAGAAGACGGGGGAGTGGGGCCAGCCGGTCTTTAAGACCAAGCTTAACGTCGACCTGCTCTATAGCCATAACTGCGTGACGCATTTTCTGATGGTTGAGAAGGCGCTCATCGATCGCATTGGCGTGTCGCCAGAAGACGTTGCGGGTGCCCAGGATTACGACCTGACGCTCCGCTGTCTTGCGGCGGGCGCGCGCTTTGAGCACGTTGCGCACGTGCTGTATCACTGGCGCGTACACCCCGGCTCTACCGCCGACGGTTCTGCCGATAGCAAGCCTTATGCCATCGAGGCCGGGCGCCTTGCGCTGCAGCGTCACTTTGACTCGCTGGGCGTTCGCGGAACGGTCGAGGAGTCCGAGACGCCGTTTGTCTACCGTATGCGCTATGCGCTGCCAGAGCCTGCGCCGCTGGTGAGCATTGTGATTCCCACCAAGGATCACGTCGAGACGCTCGGCGCCTGCGTGATGTCGATCGCACAGAAGGCCACGTATACCAACTACGAGATTGTCTTGGTGGAGAATAACAGCGAAGAGCAGGAGACCTTTGCGTATTACGAAACCCTGCCGGAGCGCGTAGCCGCTGCGTCTGGCGGCAAGGGTGCAGCGCGTGTTGTGTACTGGCCGGGCGAGTTCAATTACTCCCAGATCATCAACTTTGGCGTTAAGCACGCCAAGGGCGACTACCTGCTGCTGCTCAACAACGATACCGAGGTTATAAGCCCGGACTTTATCGAAGAGATGATGGGTTATCTGCAGCGTCCGGATGCGGGCGTGGTGGGTGCCAAGCTCTATTTTGCTGATCATCTGGTGCAGCATGCCGGCATTTTGGTTGGCGTGCGTGGTGCGCTTGCCCATGCCAACCAGGACCTCTCTGCAAAACGCGAGGGCTATCTTGCCCGTGCCGTGCGCCCCGGTAACTTTAGCGCCGTGACGGGCGCCTGCCAGATGGTTCGTCGTGATGTATTTGAGCAGGTTGGCGGCTACAACGAGGAATTCGCCGTCGGCTTTAACGACGCGGACTTTTGCCTGCGCGCGTGGGAGGCGGGCTACCGTACCATCTTTACGCCCTATGCCGAGCTGTATCACTACGAGTTCACCTCGCGCGGCAGGGAAGAGGCCAACGAGGAAAAGCTGCGCCGCTGGAAGCGCGAGCAAGCGCTGTTCATGCAGCGCTGGCCGGAGTTCTTCTTGGATGGCGACCCCTGGCTCGGGCCGAACCTATCAGCCGAGAGCGAGTATTTCTCGGTCTAAGGCAATAGTTTTTAGGAAGTCCTTAACCTTCTTTCGCTATGAGCTTGGAAGAAAGCAACGTTGGGCTACTAGCTAAGACAAATTACGAAAGCTCGATACTTTCGCGATAAGTTTATATAAGCTTATATAACTCGATATTATTCGATATAGTCTACGATAAAAAATAAGCAATGATTGACTGTTAATCGATTTCCTAGAAAGGCAAACAAGTGAGCGCCACAGCATTCCATAACCCCTTTCGTCCCACTGCCGGCGCTGAGCCTCCGCGCATAATTGGTCGTGACGATATCGCCCTTGAGTTTACCGAGAGTTTGAATGCGGGAATTGGTGCACCTGCGAGGCTCATGCGCATTGCTGGACCGAGGGGCTCCGGAAAAACTGTTTTGCTCTGCGACCTTAGGGATCGTGCGCGAGAGCTTGGTTGGAAGACCGCTATTGTTTCTGCTGGCCCAAACCTATTGCTGGACTTGAGGGATCAGGTTGCTGATTCTTCCCTTGCGGCCAATGCTTCGGTCGGCGTAAATGCCGGCGTTGTTTCCGCGAAAGTTGACGTTGCGCCCAAAGAGCCAAGCCTTAGAAAGTTGCTGAGTTCGGCAGCGAAGTCTTCCAAGGGTCTTTTTATTGCCATCGATGAAGTTCAGGACGCCCCGATTGACGATATGCGTGCCATTGCGTCTACGGTTCAGCTTTTGATAGGGGAAAGAGTAGATATCGCACTTGCCTTTGCCGGTTTACCCGCCGGTGTTATGGATCTTATTAACGGTAAGGCACTTACGTTCTTGCGTCGTGCCCTCCCCGAAGATCTGGCGCCTATCAACCAGGTGGAGGTGGCGCTTTCTATGGGCGACAGTTTTATTGCGACCGGCTTGACCATAGAGGACGATCTGTTGTCGAGATCCGCTAAGGCTACTAAGGGCTATGCCTATCTGGTACAACTGGTTGGTTATTCCATTTGGCAGCGCGCCAACTTGCATCGTGCCAAAAGTGCCATCGTGAGTGAGCGCGATGTTGCCGAAGGCATTGCGCTGGCAGAGGCTCGTTTTCACGATGTTGTTCACGAGCCCGCGATTTCTGGACTGGGGCTTAACGATATCAAATACCTTTTGGCGATGTGCGAGGACAAACAACAGTCCAAATCATCCGAGATTGCTAGGCGCATGGGTAAAAAGACCAATGAGATTAGCTCTATTAGGGCAAAATTGCTACAAAGAGAGGTTATTCAGGCGCCACAGAGAGGCTACGTGCAGTTTGCCGTGCCGGACCTAGATATCTATCTGCGAGAGAACGCCGAGGAAATTCTCGAACGGTTCTAGGTCGAGGTATTTTCCATATCACCATAGTGAATCGTTAGCACGTTGGTCCCTTCGGATTGTTGGCTTGGCGTCTGGTGTGATTGACCGTAGCGTAAGTACGTAAAGCGATTGTTGTTGACGCGTAATGCATGCGGCTTCCGTTATTTTCGAGTGACATAATCGATTGCTTCCGCGCAAGATTGGCATAGATTCACAATTGAGTATTTCCGAATGAAGGTGACTAGGCCTACCTCGCGCATCAATTTGTTGATAAACTCATCTGCAAACGATAGGCTGATGAACGGCACGTCCGCAAAGTCCAAATAGACCTTATTATCTGCATCGTTAGCCATGTTTAATGCTAAACAGCGCATTTTCGCAGCGTCGTATCTGCTTCCAAATCCGGATGATTCGTCAGCCAGACGAAGTCGGAGGCTTCTGCCCGACGGGTCGGTTTCATGGGATTCTTTCCAAAGATTGACTGGTGAGTTTCCCTCAAAAATATCTGACATGGATATTGATGAGTTTGTCGAGATTTGAAAATCTACCAACGTGCTTCCGCCTGCCGGGGTGTTGACGTTTCTGAATGCGACCGTAGCGTCTGACCCCTTATGTTTGTGAACCTTTCTATATCCAATGCCGTCAGACTGAATATCGAGAGAACCAGATGCTGCGTCGACAATACTGTCAAGAAGCCATAATCCGTTGCCTGCGCCATTTCCATCTGTTACGCCCTTGCTGAGGGCGAGTTGTATAGCCTCCTTTGTGTCAGCAAAGGCTACGCCGCCACTCCTAAGTGAATTGGGGATGCCAATTCCGTCATCATGGACTGCGATTGCGACTTTGTTAGATTGACGATGAACTTGGGCCATTACGTAGCCTTCAACATGCTCGCTTTGCATTTTTGTCGAATGAACAAGCACGTTATCTGATATCTCGTTTAATCCGTATTCGATTCCATGGAGAAGCCCGGGCGCAAGCACCGTAGTCTTGCGAAGTGAGTCGATAATCCCACTAACCACATCAAAGTGCGTATTTCTGTCGAAGCGCCAAACTTTATCAAGAAATGATGCCGAATCGACACCATTAGGGTCTTTGTAGGGCTTTAATAACCCCAAAGCTTCAGCATAGGTTCCCTTACCAGTCGATTTGGAGGGGAGGAAAGTGCAACCGTGGTCGGTCGAATAGGATGACAAGGTCGCAACTATCGGAAGTACTCGATTGGGATATAACCCGTTTTCTTCAGCCTCCAGTCTAACTTTGAAAATGTTGAAGCCGGATTCGATGGCAGTGTCTATTCTTTTCCTGAGATAGCCGGCTGCGCCGCGAGACGGCTTTATGGTTAACACTACATAGGGCTTTTTGGGTTCAGATGTATAATTCATGGTGAAACAGCCTGGCCATGGTCCCGAATTGGTAAGTAGGGCTATTCTATCAGTGAAGCCCCAGACGCCTCTGATACAAGCGAAACATTGGGGCATTTTTTTGGACAATTTCACGGTTAACGCGTGTGGCGCCGTCCTGGTAAGTCAGTAAAACTGTTCGCAACTTCTTACTTCAATTAAATTGATGGTCGTACCTCTAGATGAGGCACTTGCACCCTTGCTGGATTGCATGGTCGGCATTATTGATGGACTGAAGTTGGTGCGTTTTGCTGCCGGTTACCATCGTTCATGCGTTCCTTCCACTTGCTGCATGCTTAAATGCATAAAAAAATATTCAATGAGGATATACCTCCTGAAGCATATTTCGCTTTAGGTAAAACATCATTATTTATTCGTCAATATCTTCGAAAGTCGGATTTGGATAGAGCAGAGCAGAATAATTTGATTTTCTATGTTATTCTCGCGACCTGCGCTGTTCAGTTCCGTTCATTTGACATTACTCCAAATTACTTAAAAAACTTAAATACTCCCTCAGTTGATGTACTTGAGGGCATCGTTGCCGCTTCAAAACAGATTTTTGATGATGCAGGAGGGGACGCAAAAGTTGCAAAAAGCGCTGAGTTTGCAAAACTATTCATCGAACGCTTTCCTATCAATGAGAACGATTTTAATGGTATAACGGCGTCCTAGATGAGGGTTTATAGCTGTGAAGTAGATAGTTTTTGTCTTTCTTGACGGTTTATCAAGAACTCTAAGGAAATGGAAAAGCTAATCGTGAGGAATGGAGCTGAGGTCGGTGTCCAGGACGCCCTCTCCGATCTACTCCCCATGTCCCTCGTACGCCGGCTTGGTCTTATACTGGGCGGTGATGCTATCGGCGACATGTTCTCCGTACACGCGTGCTTCGCCGTCGTGCTGCGGCTCAAGCGCCGCGCCCGGGTAATCTCAGACCCCGATTGTCTCTTCCGTCGAGCGCATTTCTTCTCTGTGCTAGGGGCGCGGTCTTCTTTTCCATCCTTCCTGGGCCGCCTTGTCAAGGTGGCCGCCCGGGGAAGCCCGTTCCCAGTCTTCGGGTGCGGAGCTCGTGTTATAACTGCTTGGTTTTCTACGCTTACTGTGCTCAATTCCTGCCGATTATGCGGAATACTTCTTAGTAATCGCAAACGTGGCATAGCGTAGATGAAGGATTTGAGAACAGGGGACGTTAACGTGCCCGTTCCCGAACGGGCGTTGCGCCAACTGGACGAGCCTCCCGTGGTAGACGATGCGGTCTATGACGGCGGCCATCTGGTCGCCACCGAACACCGATTCCCACCTGCTGAACTCCAGGTTCGTGGTGATCACCACCGACTGCCTCTTGTAGGCGTCGGCGAAGACCTGGAAGAGGAGCCTCGCGCCGTCCGCGTCGAGCGGCAGAGCGCGCCATGCGCCCGCTCGATGTCGTGGATGAGCAGCGACCCGGGCGCTATCCTTCCGCCCATGGCCTTCCTCACGCGCGCCGAGCTGGGCTTCCCGCGGCCGCAGACTACCGCGACCGGGTTCTTGTGGACGTCGATGGCGACGCAGATGCACAGCTTCTGGCGGGACAGGCCGCGCTTCCTGGCCTGCCCGTAGCCCTTGGAGAGGTCGGTGTCGTCCCACCAGTCATTTTCCGATGTGGCCTGTTGGCTCGCCGTGCAGATCGGAGCGGTCACGTCTGTTGTTTTGTAGGCCTTTCGTATTTGATAGAGCTTCAAACCTCCGCTGACGATGCATCTGGTGCTTATGCCTTAACTGCGAAAGTGGATTTACAACATAATCGAGTTATCGGCTTGGATTATTGACAGGATTTCGATTTAACAATGCTTGAAACCGTCTGTGACAAAAACATCCATTGGTCCGAAATAATACATATCGAATCTCGTATTTCCGATACTATCTAATTGGACTGTTGCTCATGGAGGGTCGTATGAAGCGTATTTCATGTTTGCTATCTCTTGTCGCTGCTATTTTCTTTCTTGTATGTACTCCGGCGATTGCTGAAAACTCGATAACAGGAATAGTGAGGAATGCCGCATCTGTTTCTTATGCTGCCCCCTCCGACCCGTGCGCTCCTGCGCCCCGGGCGGAGGCGACCGGGGACGGCGAGGTGACCCTGAGCTGGGAGCCCGTCCCGGGCGCCGAGCGCTACGCCGTCGCCGAAGCGTTCTCGAACGGAACCTACAGCACCTTCACGAAGGACCTGACCGGGAACTCATACACCGTCACCGACCTCCCCAACGGCTACGACCACGACTTCCTCGTGCAGGCCTACGTGAACGGCCGCTGGTCCTCCTTCGGCCCCGCGAGCCTCGTCCGCTGCAGGCCCGAGGGGACCGTGAGGCCCTCGCCCGCGGCTACCGCCGGCGACGGGCGCGTCGAGCTTTCGTGGGGCCGCGTCCCGGGCGCCACGAAGTACGCCGTGGCCTACCGTACCGGTTCCGGCTACCGCACGCTGACGACCTCCTGCGCTGGCGAGTCCTTCACGGCCGCCGGCCTGTCCAACGGGACGGGCTATCGATTCCTGGTGCAGGCATGCGTTTGCGGCAGGTGGACCTCTTTCTCTGGCTCCGATCTTGTCTCCGCGACCCCCTCCGACCCGTGCGCTCCTGCGCCCCGGGCGGAGGCGACCGGGGACGGCGAGGTGACCCTGAGCTGGGAGCCCGTCCCGGGCGCCGAGCGCTACGCCGTCGCCGAAGCGTTCTCGAACGGAACCTACAGCACCTTCACGAAGGACCTGACCGGGAACTCATACACCGTCACCGACCTCCCCAACGGCTACGACCACGACTTCCTCGTGCAGGCCTACGTGAACGGCCGCTGGTCCTCCTTCGGCCCCGCGAGCCTCGTCCGCTGCAGGCCCGAGGGGACCGTGAGGCCCTCGCCCGCGGCTACCGCCGGCGACGGGCGCGTCGAGCTTTCGTGGGGCCGCGTCCCGGGCGCCACTCAATATGTTGTTTGGTGTTCAAATGGCAAGTCGTATAGGTTGAAATCAAATCAAACTAGCATTGAAATAAAGGGATTGAAAAATGGTGAAGAATACTCGTTCTATGTTAGAGCGAGGATTTACGAGTGTCTAACGGCCCTTGAGGACACTGACTACATCACCTGCATGCCGTATTCTCTCGTTTCTCCTAAAGTTGGCGTTTCCAGTGTTGGCGATGGATCGGTTAGTCTTAAATGGAGCCCCATCGCCGGTGCATCTCGATATGCAATTGCATATAAGGCTGGAAGCGGTTACAAGACTGTTACCTACGATTGCTCTAGCGATGAGTTCACGGTGAGCGGTCTTATCAATGGCCAGAAGTATTCATTTATTGTTCAGGCTTGTATCGATGGAAGATGGTCTCCGTTTGGGAGCAAAGACCTTGTAGCCGCCATTCCCGAAGACCCAAATGCCCCGAAGCCTCATTTGGAGAAAACTACATCGACCTCTTGTGTGCTTTCGTGGAATCAAATTCCTGGAGCAGAGAGGTACGCGGTTGCTCTTAAGACTGGAAATAGCTACAAGACGTATTCCCTTGATGTCAAAGAGTCCTCGTATCTGGTTTCCGGCTTGAATCCTGGCAAGACTTACCGTTTTCTTGTGCAAGCATTTGTAAATGGGAGGTGGAGTTCTTCTTCGGATACATATTTATGTGAAGCGGTTCTTGAGGACGTCCGTTCCCCTCAAAATGTTAAGGCCACTTGTCCTGGGGATGGAAAAATACAGCTTACTTGGGATTTTGTTCCCAATGCAACGAGGTACGCGATTGCAGAATATAAGAATGGTTCATATGTAACGTTCACGACTAATTGCTTAGCGACTAGTTATACGGTTTCTAATCTTACGAATGGGCGTGTTCACAAGTTTCTTGTGCAAGCTTACGTAGATGGGGCCTGGTCTGCCTACGGTGACGCACTGCTTGTGGATGCAGTTCCACACGGTGTGATTGTTCCTCGTGTAACTGGTAAGGCTGGAGATCTTTGTGCAAATCTGTCTTGGGACAGGGTGTCAGGTGCCACTCGTTATGCCGTCGCCGTTAAGACGAGTAACGGGTATAAAACATACACTTATAACTGTACCGGCAATTCGTACAGGGTTGAAGGACTAAATGGCGGACAGACCTATCGGTTTGTCGTTCAGGCATATCTCGACGGTATCTGGTCACCTTTTGATGAGGGTGATCTGGTTAGCGTAAAACCAACGGGCACGAATGACACGGTATTTGGCATTCCACGTCTATCCGTTGTTAATTGGCTGACGAGCCGTCAATACAATGGCTATTATCTTGGCACTCGATATTCGAGTGGCTTTTCGTACCAGACTTGCTTGTATCCTAACGGCGCTCCTGGCCCTGGGGGATATACTGGCATGAACTGCACGGGCTTCGTTGCACATGTATTTAGATCTCTTGGCGTAAACGTTGATGCCGTTGCGGCGAATAATAATCACACCCCGTGGGGCGCGGGACCCGGAGGTGGCGGTTACATTAATGCTTGGCGCTGGTACGGTTATGCTATTGATTCTGGCTGTAAGGTATATCATTTCAACACTGTTGCCGATATGTTGAACAGTGGGTTGGCTCAGAAAGGCGATGTTATTTTCTTTAAAACGGATGGTTCAATTGATTGCCATATTGGTTTTTTCTGGGGGGATAATTCGCATGATAATAAGATGTGGCACCAGATTCTGCCCGGTAATTTGATTGGACCTTGTTTTAATAACGCAAATAAAAGCGAAACTCGGCAGCAGTGTGTTCTCATTAAATAGCTTTAGCAGTAGTGTGATGATTGCGGTTACTTCGATTTGACGGTTCGCTTGATCGAATGCATCATAAGTAGGTTATTAAACTCAACCTAAGGTTTGTCATGGATTTCTCTGTCGTAATTCCTGTTTATGGATGTAAAGAGGCGCTGCCCGAACTGCATCAGCGAATTGTTGACGTGTTTGAGGGTATGGGTGCCTCATTCGAGCTTGTGCTTGTGGACGACCATGATCCATACGATTCATGGTCAGTCGTGCAATCTATTTGTGACAATGATGACCGCGTGTATGGAATCAAGCTCGCACGCAATTTTGGCCAAATTCGCGCGATTACTGCTGGTCTTGATTGCTGCCATGGTGACTGGGTCGTTGTTATGGACTGCGACCTTCAGGACAGGCCCGAGGCCATTCCCCAACTTTATAACAAAGCCCTTGAAGGCTATGACGTTGTTTTCGCCAAAAGAGTCGAGCGAAAAGATAGTGCTTTGACCAAGATGCTATCTCGAGCCTTTTATAAGGTGTATGAGTATTTTACTGATGGCAGTTACGATCCCTCGCTTTGCAATTTCAGCATTGCTCGTCGCGCGGTAATCACTCAGTATTGTTCAATGCGTGAGCATAACCGCGGGTACACGATGTTCATTAAGTGGCTTGGGTTTAGACAGACCGCGATTGAAATAGTTGGTGACGAGCGCTTTGCGGGCGAATCTTCTTATAGTTTTAAGAAGAAGCTTAATATGGCGTTTGAGCTCATCACTGCGCAGTCTAATAAGCCGTTAAAGTTTGCCGTTAATGTTGGTTTTGCTATGGCATTCGTCGCGCTGCTCATTCTCGTTGCTGCGATCATTCAAAAGCTATGTGTTCCGGGCATTCAGGTTGGGTGGACGAGTCTCCTTTGTTCAATCTTCTTTATGGGTGGACTCATTTTGTCTGCTATTGGAATTGTTGGGCTGTACGTCGGTAATATTTTTACCGAGGTTAAAAATAGACCTTTGTACGTAATTGAAAAAGAATGTAACGGAAAGGATGAATAGGCTATGGTAATTGTAATTGGTGCAACGAGCTTTATTGGTATGTATACCGTCGACGAGCTTGTCAAATCGGGCAAACAGGTTATTGCTACCGGTAGAAATGAACGGCTTCGTCCTTTTCTTGAGAGCATGGGCGCCGAGTTCGTGAGCCTCGATATTACAAAGCCCGAAGATTTTTCAAAACTCCCCGTGGATAACGTCGATGGGGTGATTCTTTTGGCCGGACTTCTTCCTGCCAATGCGACTGCAGATTTGGTTAACGAAGAGAATGCGGCTGATTACGTTAAGGTAAACACTCTGGGTACAGTAAATGTGCTTGAGTATTGTAGGACTAATGGTATCAAGAAGATTATTTCCGCCACTACTTACGGTGATGTATCCGGCGCGTGGAAAAAGAATCATGCTATTACCGAGGACGAGCCCAGGAATTTCTCCTTTACTGGTGATCATGCCGTTTATACCATCACGAAGAATGCTGCCAATGATTTGATTGAGTATTATTCGCAGCAACATGGTCTTCAAGGGGCGGTGTTCCGTTTCCCTCCGGTTTACGGCGTTGGACCTCATGGCACGATCTTAGTCGATGGTAAGCCCTATAAGTCTGCTATTCAGGTCTGGATCGAAAAGGCCGCGGCCGGACAGGATCTCGAGATATGGGGAGACCCGCATATCTCACGAGATATTATTTATGTCAAGGACGTTGCCCGAGCATATCGAATGGCTTTGGAAAGCGATTTGACACATGGGCTTTATAATATGACGAGCGGAGTTCCTTTGGAACTTGAAGATCAGGCGCGTGCGGTCATCGAGGTGTTTGGCGACAGTTCTAAATCCAAGATTGTCTACAGGCCGGATCTTAAGAACAATACCCCTTCTTTTTTGTTTGATATGGGAAAGGCTGAGCGAGATTTCGGCTTCGTTCCGGCTTATCGAGACTATCATTCGATGATGCTCGATTATAAGGCAGAGATGGAAAGCGGCCGCTGGAGTGATTTCGAGAAGAATTCTTCGGCTAATTGGGAGAAGTAAAGATGCAAAAAAAACTTGCCATTATCGGCGCGTCTGATTTCCAAAACCCATTGATTCTTAAGGCTAAAGAACTTGGCTTTGAAACACATGTCTTCGCATGGAAGTGCGGCGATATTGGCGAGAGCAGTGCTGACTATTTTTATCCCATCAGTATTACTGAGATTGATCAAATTGCAGAAAAATGCAAATCTATCGGTGTTGACGGAATATGCTCTATTGGCACGGATCTCGGAAACATTACTGTATCCAAAGTTGCTGATAAACTCGGTCTTTGTGCCAACTCTCTGGAGTGCATTGAGCTGTCCACGAATAAGCACTTAATGCGCGAGGCATTTTTCCAGAACGGAGATCCGTCTCCCAGGAGCTATCAAGTAACCGATGTGTCGGATGCTGAGAATCTGAATCTGGCTTATCCGATTATTGTGAAGCCTGTTGACCGGTCTGGTAGCCGTTGCATTACTAAACTTCAATCTCCGCAAGGGCTTGAGGATGCCGTTTGTTCTGCGATCGACGTTTCCTTTTCGAAGGCTTGCGTTGTTGAGGAGTTTTTCGCTGGGATTGAATACAGCGTCGAATTCATTACCTGGAAGGGCGAGCATCACTTTCTTGCGCTAACCAGAAAGTATACAACTGGGTCTCCGCATTTTATTGAAACCGGACATCTGCAACCTGCCCCTGTTTCCGATTCGTTGCGCTCTAAAATAATGGGGGTTGTTTCTCATGCCCTGGATTCTCTGGGAGTTGAATTCGGCGCTTCTCATTCGGAGATTTTGGTTAATGAGAATGAGGATATTCGCATTGTTGAAATTGGCAGCCGAATGGGTGGAGATTGTATCGGCAGTGATCTTGTAGAGCTGTCAACAGGCATTGATTTCTTAGGTGCAGTAATTTCTGTTGCTATTGGGCAGGAGCCTGATCTGAGTGTATCGGAGCATTCTGAATGCGCCATGATTCGATTTATTTTTGATGGTGAAGACTTAGCGATGCTTCGAGAGGCGGAATGCGATAGGTCTGTGAGAGTCGAGCGCAGCTCCGTTGACAATGACATGGAGCATGAAATTGTCGATAGTGGCAGTAGATACGGCTTCTACATCCTGACTGCAGATTCGATGGTTAATTTGGAAAAGTACCTGCCGAAACGAGGCGCATAGAGAATGAAAAATGCTCGCGTTTTCTTAGCACTTCATCTGCTATTGGTTTTGTATTCTTGTAGCGGTATCTTAAGCAAGCTTGCGGCAGGCTATCCTTTTCTGTCTTTCGGTTTTTGTGTCTGCTACGCCGGAATAATTATGCTGCTTGGCATTTATGCTATTTGCTGGCAACAAATTATTAAACGGTTGCCATTGACGACAGCCTATGCCAATCGTGCCGTTACAGTTGTATGGGGCATGGTATGGGGTGTTATTGTCTTTAAGGAGCAACTCGGCTTCCTTCAGGTTTCGGGCGGCATTATTGTATTAATCGGCGTTGCTTTGTTTGCCTCTTCGGATTCCGATGCTGCTTAGGAGGATTGTACTGTGGATTTTCGATACGCCCTCCTTCTTCTCCTCGGTGTTTTTATTAGCGCAATATCTCAGGTAATGCTAAAGAAAGCAGCTCTTAAAACATATGACAGCAGAATTAGAGAGTATTTGAACCCTCTTGTAATCTGTGCTTATGTCCTTTTCGTTTGCACCACGTTTCTATCGATTTTCGCATATAAAGGGATTCCCCTGTCTATGGGCCCATTGCTGGAGGCTACTAGTTACATATATGTGACAATATTCGGTATTACGATTTTTCATGAGAAAATGTCTCGGCGGAAGTGGATATCACTGCTTCTTATTTTGCTTGGGATCGGACTATATTCATTTGGAGCTGCTATATGATAAATTTTAATCTCCCGCCTTATGTAGGCACGGAAATGGAGTATGTTCGAGAGGCCTGTGCTGTCAATCGTAAGATTTGTGGTGATGGTCCTTTTACCAAAAAATGTAGCGAATGGCTCGAGAACCGATTTGATTCCAATAAGATTCTGCTAACGACTAGTGGTACGAGCGCGCTTGAGCTTGCAGCAATCTTATGCGACCTACATCCTGGCGATGAGGTGATTCTGCCTAGTTTCACTTTCTCTTCTACTGCTACGGCATTTCAAATGGTCGGTGCCACTTTGGTGTTTGTTGATGTGTGCCCTGACACAATGAATATTGATCCCGATGCCATTGAGAGGGCGATAACTGATAAAACCAAAGTTATCGTTCCTGTGCATTATGCTGGCGTTGCGTGTGACATGGATCGTATCATGGATATTGCCGCGCGTAATGACTTGTTAGTTGTTGAAGATGCGGCACAGGGTGTTTTGAGCTCGTATAAGGGCAAGGCGCTTGGCACCATTGGCCATTTTGGTTGCTATAGTTTCCACGAAACAAAGAACTATTCGATGGGCGAAGGCGGCGCGCTTTCTATCAATGATTCGCGTTACTGTGATCGAGCTGAAATTATTCGTGAAAAGGGAACTAATCGCCAGCGCTTTTTCAGGGGCCAGGTCGATAAATATACATGGGTCGATCGTGGATCTAGCTATTTGCCTTCTGATATGAATGCTGCCTATCTTTGGGCGCAGCTGGAGCATGCTGATGAAATCAATGACAATCGTCTTTCATCTTGGCGTTTTTACTACGATTCGTTGAGGCCGCTTGCTGAAGACGGAAAGATTGTACTCCCGTATATTCCTGAGGGCTGTGAGCATAATGCCCACATGTTTTACATTAAGTGCAAGGATCTCAAGGAGCGCAGCGATCTCATTTCTTATCTTAAGGAGCATGGTGTTCAGGCTGTCTTCCATTACATTCCTTTGCATGATGCGCCTGCAGGCAAGATGTTTGGTCGTTTTGAGGGAGAGGACAGGTTTACCACCTCTGAAAGTAATAGGCTTGTCAGGTTGCCCATGTACTATGGTTTAAGCGAAGGCGACAGACAGCATGTTGCCGACTCCGTTCTATCCTTTTACGCCACTCGATAGAAATTTAAAGGCGGCTCTTGGCCGCCTTTTCCTTTTAAGGACTGCATATGCTTAAGAGAATTCAGCACTATTTGCTGCCCGTATTCGTGGCCGCAATTTTTCTATCGCTGCCCCTCATTTATCCCGTTAACGTGTTTGCTGATAGTTTAGAGGTAGATGATCTTTCGTTTATTTATATCGAGAAGGATCACGTTGACCTGGGAGATACGCAAAGAGTTGCTTTGGGTTTCGATGGAACGGTGCTGGACGAGCCTGTCGCCTTGTATTGTGCCAATGCTGAGACTGAAGGCCTTGTTCGATTGAGTGTAACCTCCAGAGTTGACGGCACATATCTTTTCTCTTCGAGCTTTTCTAGCGCTGGCGCTTTTTCTCTCTTTAAAGTTGAGTATGCCTCTGGCGCAACGCGGTATTTTTCCGATGATATTTCTAATCAGATGTTTAGCGTTGGCGACATGCCGGCACCATATAGACTGCTGTCTGATGATTCCTCGGATGACCAGCTTGACTCGGTGTTTACTAATGGCATGGGCTCTTCGTATGATTCCTTGGAATCTGCGGTTGGTGCTGTTTCGGAAAGCTCGGCGCGTGTTCGTAATTGGGTTTTTGTTCTGGATGCAGGTCATGGAGGCTGGGACTCCGGCGCTGTCGGAAATGGTCTTCGTGAAAAGGATCTTACCCTGCAAATAGCGCGATATTGCCGGGATGAACTTCAGAAATATGCTGGCGTTCGAGTTATTATGACGCGAGATTTCGATACTTCCGTTACTGGTGTTGCCAACACTACAAATGAGCTGATTGCCCGCGCTCAGATTGCAAGAGACAACAATGCTTCTTTATTTATGAGTTTTCATATCAATTCAGGTGGCGGTACAGGAGCGGAAATCTGGATTCCGAGGCAAGCTAGTTGGTATTCTTCATTTAATGAGCTTGGCGAGTCTTTGGGGCAAGATGTTCTGAGCAGGCTTGCATCCGTTGGTCTTGTTAATCGTGGGACAAAAAACGATTATTATGATTTAAATGGCACGCAGCTTTATTATCCTGATGGTAGCAACGCTGATAGTCTTTCTGTAATTAGAAATTGTCGCCAGTACGGCATCCCTGCAGTTCTGGTCGAACATGGCTTTATCGACAATGGATATGACGCAGGACTTTTGGCTAATTCGCTGTATCTCCAAAAAATGGGCCAGGCGGACGCTTTGGCTATTGCTAATCAGTTTGGGCTGTCAAAGGAAGTTAAGCCAGATCCTGTCGTCTCCGAGATGCGTGATGGCAAAATTAAATTGAGCTGGTCGCCTGTTCCTAATGCAACAAAGTACGCGATTGCTTTATGCAACAATGACGGCACCTTCAACACCTACACACTCGACTGCACTGATACTGCCTTTGGAATCGATAATCTTGTAAACGGATCAACTTATTCATTCCTTGTTCAAGCTTATGTAAATGGCCACTGGAGCACTTTTACATCGGATGACTTCTTAACTTGTAAACTTGTCCCTGCCCCCGAGGCCACGGCCGAGGCGACCGGTGACGGAGAGGTCACCGTGTCCTGGAAGGCCGTCGCCGGCGCCGAGCGCTACGCCGTCGCCGAGAGGCTCCCGGGCGGCTCCTACAGGACCTACACGCTGGACGAGAAGGGCACCTCCTACAAGGTCGCCGACCTCGCCAACGGCGTCGCCCACCGCTTCCTGGTCCAGGCGCGGGTCAACGGCTCCTGGTCGTCGACCGCCGACGGCTACCTGTGCTCCGCCGCCCCGTCGGGCACCGTCAGGCCCAAGGTCTCTGCAAAGGCCGGCGACAGGTCGGTCGAGCTCTCCTGGGGCCACGTGCCCGGCGCGACCCGCTACGCGGTCGCCGTCCGCCAGGGGTCCGGCTACAAGACCTACACGCTCGACTGCGGCAAGGAGTCCTACACCGTGACGGGGCTGTCCAACGGCAGGTCCTACAGCTTCCTGGTCCAGGCCTGGAACGGCTCGTCCTGGTCGTCCTTCTCGGAGTCCGACCTGGTGGCGTGC
>CATWCP010000006.1 GCA_958349325.1 uncultured Collinsella sp. | reverse complement strand
GCGAACAAACGGCGAAGGCCGCCTGGAATACCATCCAGGCGGCCTTCGCCATACATGACTCAACTAGTCGTTACTTCTTATTGCGCATCTGCGCTTCCATCTGACGCAGCAGCTCCATATCGGACTTAGGACCGCCCGTACCCAGACCACCCATGCCGCCCAGACCCATAGCGTCCAGACCGGGGATATTGGGCATGCGCATCTTTTTGCCCTTCTTGCCCTTTTTGCCCTTCTTGCCGCCGGCCTGCGCCTGATTGGCCATCGTGCGCATGCGGCCCATCATCTTGTTCATCTCGCCCCACTGCTTCATAAGGCTATTGACCTCGGTGGGGGTCACGCCGGCGCCCTTGGCGATACGCGCGCGACGCTGGCCGTTGATGATAGAGGGACGCAGGCGCTCCTCCTTGGTCATCGACATGATGATGGCCTCGTTCTTGTCAAAGATGCCCTCGTCCAGGTTGCCGCCCATCTGGTTGAGCGCGCGCTGACCACCGGGAAGCATGCCCAGAATGCCCTTCAAGCCGCCCATCTTCTTGACGGCCTTCATCTGGTCGAGCATGTCGTTCATGGTAAAGCCCTCGCGCAGCATACGCTCGGCAGCCTCGAGCTGCTCGGCGTCGGCCGCCTCCTGGGCCTTCTCGATAATGCCGACGACGTCGCCCATACCCAGAATGCGCTTGGCCATGCGGTCGGGGTAGAACGGCTCAAGCGAATCGGGCTTCTCGCCCATGCTCACAAACTTGATGGGCTTGCCGGTCACCTGGCGCACGGAAAGCGCGCCGCCGCCACGGGCATCGCCGTCGAGCTTGGAGATGATCACGCCGTCAAAGTCGGTGCGCTCGGCGAAGGTCGAGACGACGTTGACAATATCCTGGCCGGTCATGGCATCGACGACCATCAGCACCTGATCGGGCTTGACGGCCTTCTTGATGTCCACGGCCTCCTGCATCATCTGCTCGTCGATCTGCAGACGACCGGCGGTATCGACGATGACCACGTCGCGCAGGTGGTCGACAGCCTCCTGGATGGCGCCCTTGGCGATATCGACCGGGTGCTCGCCGTCACCGCGGAAGACCGGAACGCCGATCTCGCCGCCGAGCGTGGCAAGCTGGTCGGCAGCGGCGGGACGGTAGACGTCGCACGCGGCGAGCAGCGGCGAGCGGCCCTGCTTCTTGAGCAGGTAGGCCAGCTTTACGGCCGCCGTGGTCTTACCGGAGCCCTGGAGGCCCACGAGCATGATGACGTTGGGAATACGGTTGCTAAAGACGAGCTTGCTCTCGGTGGAGCCGAGCATCTCGGTGAGCTCGTCGAGCACAATCTTGACGACGTTTTGCGCCGGCGACAGCGACTCCATGACCTCGGCGGTCATGCAGCGCTCCTTGGTCTTGGCGACAAACTCCTTGACGACCTTAAAGTTGACGTCGGCCTCGAGCAGCGCCATGCGAATGTCGCGCATGGCCGAGGTGATATCGGCCTCGGTCAGTTTACCCTTGCCGCGCAGGCGGTCAAATGTGTCATTGAGGCGATCGCTCAGAGAATCAAACACTAGTCACTCCTTAATTGGACTCGCCCACCAGGGCGCGGCAGAAATCTTTGGCATTGAACTCCTGCAGGTCATCGACCTGCTCGCCCACGCCCACGCGCAGGATCGGGAGCTTGAGTTTCTCGGCCACGGCCATGGCGATACCGCCCTTTGCCGTGCCGTCGAGCTTTGTCATGATAATACCGTCCAGACCCAGCGCCTCGTTAAACTCGAGCGCCTGGTTCAGGCCGTTTTGGCCCGTCGCGGCATCGATCACGAGGACAACCGAGACCGGCATGGGACCGGCGACCATATTGGCGGCGCGCTTGCGCGTCACGTTGACCACCTTGGCAAGCTCGCGCATGAGCTCGGGGCTCGTGTGCAGGCGACCGGCGGTATCGATAAGCACCAAGTCGCTGCCACGCTTATCGGCCTCGTCGAGCACGTCGTAGCAAACGCTTGCCGGGTCGGAGCCGCGGTCGCGCTTGATGACGGGAACACCGGCGCGCTGGCCCCACACATCGAGCTGCTCGATGGCGGCGGCGCGGAAGGTATCGGCCGAGCCGATCACGACATTTTTACCGCGGGCAGCCATGGCACTCGCGATCTTGCCGACCGTCGTGGTCTTGCCGGCACCGTTAATGCCCACAAACAGCACGCAGCTCGGCGTGTCGGCGAACGGATCGCGCTCAACGGGAACAAAATGCTGCTCGAGCTGCTCGGCCAGGGCGCGACGGAGCTGCGGGGCGGTCTTGAGGTTCTTCTTGGCCGCGGCATCGCGCAGGTCATCGGACACCTTGATCGCGACCTCGGCACCCATGTCACCCATGACGAGCGTGTCCTCAAGGTCCTCCCAAAAATCTTCGTCAACCTCGCCGCCAAAATAGAAGACCTCGTTGAGGGCCTCGCGACTGCGCTCGAGTCCGCGCGAGAGAGCGTCAAAGAATCCCATTATGCATTCACGACCTTTCCGGTTTCGCGATCGAGTTTTTGCGAGACGACGCGACTGACGCCGTCAGCTTGCATCGAGACGCCATAGAGAACGTCAGCGTCCTCCATAGTACGGCGCTGATGTGAAATGACCAAGAGTTGCGTATCGGAACGCAGTACATCAAGGGCGCCGATGAGCTTGGACAAGTTGGCGTCGTCGAGCGCCGCCTCGACCTCGTCCAGCACATAAAACGGCACCGTACGCGTGCGGTACACGGCAAAGAGCAGGGCGAGCGCCGTCAGGCTCTTCTCGCCACCCGACATGAGCATCATCTTGGTGATGCGCTTGCCGCGCGGCTGCGCCACGACCTCGATACCCGTATCAGCCGGGTGCTCGGGGTCGGTCATCTCCAGATGAGCCTGGCCTCCCGGGAAGAGCATGGCAAAGATCTCGCGGAAGTTCGCATCGACCTTCTCGAAGGTTACCAGGAACGCCTTGCGCATCTTACGGTCGATAGCCACGGTAATCTTGGTGAGCGCCTTGCGCGCGCTCTCCAGATCGGCCAGCTGTTCCTCGATGTAATCGGCGCGGCGCTTGAGCTGCTCGTACTCTTCCATGGCAACCTGGTTCACAGGACCCAGGTTGTTGATTTGGCGAACGAGCTGGTTGAGCTCACGCTCGGCAGCGTCGCGGTCGGTGGGCGCGGGAAGCATGAGCGCTTCCTCGAGTACCGTGGTGCCGTCGGCGGTGATGGCCTTGATGGCCGCCTCCACCTGCACCTCAAGCTTGCCGCGTGCGACCTTGAACTCGTTTTGCGTCGCGGCGGCGGTATCAACCTTATCTTTGGCGCGAGCGACTTCGGCCTTCGCGTCCTCAATAGTCTTCTTGAGCGAGGCGGAGTCCGCCTCCTCGAGCGAAGCCTGGTCACGAAGGCGCGCGGCCCAGTCCGAGGCGCGCTCCAGCAGGGCCGAGTAGCGCTCGTGCATGGGATCGACGCGCAGTCGTAGCAGCTCAAGCGAGCGCGAAGCCTGGCGCGTTCCGCGGATACGGCGGTCGATACCCTCCAGACGATGCTCCAGATCGGGAACGCGGCCCTTCAGCGAACGCAGGCGCTCGCTCGTCTGGGCTAGACGAACCTTGGCATCGGCAAGCTTGCCGGCGGCCTCGGAGTCATCGCGGCGTACGCGGTCGAGTTCGTCGTTGGCCTCGGCAATCTGCAAGCCCAGATCGCTTGTCTGCGCGCGGGCCTCGTCACGCGAACGGGTGAGCTCGTCCACGCGCGGGCGCGCGGCGCGAACGGCCTCGGCAGCCTGCTCACGGCGCTTGGAGATACGCACGCGCTCGACCTCGGCATTGTTGGCGCTTTGCTCCAGACGGCCGATCTCGGACAACAGGGAGCGGCGCTCGCCCTCAAGGCGGGCAATCTCACCGGCGGCATCGCCCTCAGCGGCACGCGCTTCCTCAACGGCCGCATTGGCCTCGACGACCTGATCCGACACATGCTCAAACACAGCAGCCAAATCGGGCTCAAGCCCCTCCAGCTCGCGAATGCGACGCTTACGCTCCAGAGCACCCGACGCCTCACCGGCATCGAGGCCCACACGCACCAGGCCGCCGCAGGCGACGCGGGCGCCATCGGGGGTCACGTAAGTCACGCCGTCAACGACCGGCGCCGAAAGCGCGGCAGAAAGATCGTCCACTACGTAATAGCCGCCGAGCAGCGCCTCGACGACGGGTCCGTAGCCTGCGCGCACGGACAGACGATCAACCAGGCGGGTACCGGCAGCGCCCTCAGCGGCGATAGAGCCGCTCACGCCGCGCGCCACCAGCAGTGCCTCGCCCGAGGCCTTCTTTTGGTCCAGAGCCGCACGACCGGCACGCTCAAGCGTGGCGGCGTCATCAAACAGCAGCGCATCGATATCGCCGGCGAGCAATTGCTCAACCAGGCCCTCAAGCTCGCGCGGGGCCTCCAGCACGTCGCCCAGACGACCCAAGACATCGTCGCCCAGCGCACCCACCAGACGGCTCACGAGCGGCGAGCTGTCGGCCATGCGGGCATCGAGTTTCTTTTGGCTGGCAAGCTCCGAGCGCACCTCGGACAGCTTGTTGCGCGCCTCACTCTCACGATTACGCAAGTCCTTCAGGGCTGCACGGGCGACCTCGGTGGCCTCACGCGCATCGGCCTGGGCCTGGCGCGCTTCCTCAAGAGCGCCCTCAAGCTCCTCGGCGCGGTCACGACGGCTCTCGAGCGAGGCCATGACCTCCTCGAGCTGCTCGTCAATCTGCTCCAGGCGCGAGGCATACATGTTGTCCTCGACCTCGGCATTGCTCAGCGAGTCCTTCACCTTGGCGAGCTCGAGCGCGGCGTTATCGGCCACACGCTGCACATCGCGCAGCTCACGCGTGAGCTGCGAAATCTGATTGTCGAGCGCAACGCGCCGCTCGTGAAGCTCAGCGGCAGCAGGACCAGCGGCGTCAACGTCCTCCTGGGCCTGCATGTGCGCACCGGTCACTTCCTCAAGCTGGGCACGCGCGTCCTCGAGCTCCTCGACCACGCGACGACGCTGATGCTCGGAGCTCGAAATCTGCCCGCGCATATCGGACAGGCGCGACACCATGTTGTGGCCCTTTTCCTCGAGCAGGCGCATATCGGAGTTAATGCGGCCGACCACATCTTGCATATGGCGGCGCTGCTCGCCCAGGTCGCCCACAAACAGGCCCTTTTCCTCAAGCATGACCTGGAGCTTCTCGAGCTCGCGCTCCTTTTCACCCAAGCGGTACTGCGCAAGCTCAAGCTCGGCCGCGCCCTCTTTGGAGCGGCTCTCCAGGTCGTTCCACTGCGACTGCAGCGAACGAAGCTCGTCGACAGCCAGCATCTGCGTAAGCTCGTTCGCGCGCGAGGACAGCTCTTTGTACTTGCGCGCGCGATCGACCTGACGCTCCAGCGGTCGCAGCTGACGGGCGATTTCCTTATTGATGTCGCGGGCACGCGTCAGATGCTCGTCCATCGACTTAATCTTTTTGAGCGCACGCTCCTTGCGGCGCTTGTGCTTGGAGATGCCAGCGGCCTCCTCGATAAGGGCGCGGCGCTCCTCGGGGCGGCTCTGCAAGATGGCGTCGAGTTTGCCCTGGCTGATGATGGAATGTGTATCCTTGCCCAGGCCCGAATCGTGCAGGATGTCCTGAATGTCCATCAGGCGGCACGGACTCGAGTTGATGAGGTACTCGCTTTCGCCCGAGCGATACATGCGACGGGTGATGGCGACCTCGTCAAAGTCGACGGGCAGCATATGGTCCGAGTTATCGAGCACCAGCGTGACCTCGGCGACACCCACCGGCTTGCGAGCCGACGAGCCCGAGAAGATAACGTCCTCCATGGCCTGGCCGCGCAGCTGCTTGGCGCTCTGCTCGCCCAGGACCCACAGAATCGAGTCGGAGATGTTCGATTTTCCCGAGCCGTTGGGACCGACGATGACGGTCAGGCCCGGCTCAAACGTCATATGGGCGCGGTCGGCAAACGACTTGAACCCTTTGAGCGTGAGGGACTTGAGATACACGGTTCCTCGCTTACACGTGCTTCTTATTGAGAATCACGCCGTTGGTGGTGTAACCCATGCGGTCGAGCGCTTCGAGCGCGGCGGCTCCCTCGGCTTCCTTCTTTGAGGAGCCGGAACCGCGACCCTGGCGAATACCATCGATCAACACCACGGCGGTAAAGGTGGGCGCATGCGCCGGGCCCTCGGAGCCAACGAGCTTATACGCCGGGGGCTCGTGACCGTCGGCTTGCACGCACTCCTGCAAAAACGACTTGGGATTCGCAGGATGCTCGGCACGCTCGGAAGCCAAATGCGGCTTAAGCGTACGATGGATAAACTCCGCTGCGGCATCCCAGCCGGCATCCAGGTACAGTGCGCCCACGAGCGACTCGTAGACGTTCTCGAGCGCCGAATGCAGGCCGCGCGCACCGGTACCGGTCTCGGAGGCACCAAAGATGATGATGTCGTCGATGCCCAGCTCGTGAGAAACCTCGGACAGCGTTGCGCCCGAGACAAGCGACACCTTCAGGCGGGTGAGCTTGCCCTCGTCAAACTCGGGATAGGACTCAAACAGGGAGCGTGCGACCACAGCGCCCAAAATGGAATCGCCCAAGAACTCAAGGCGCTCATAGCTGGCAGAAACCGGCTGGCCCTCGACTGCCGAGGGATGCGTAAGGGCCGCGCGCAGCAGCACCTTATTGTTGAACTCGTGGCCCAGGATTTCCTGGGCGCGCGTAAGTCGTTCGGATAAAGCCAAGACTTAGGCCTCCTTGGCAGCTTCGATAGCGTCGACGGCGTCGGCGACAGAGTTGAGCGAGAGCAGGGTCTCGTCATCGATCTCGAGGTTGAACTCGTCCTCGATAGCCGTAACCAGCTGCAGGCGCTCGAGCGAGTTGGCATCGAGGTCGTCAAAGGTGGTCTCCTCGCTAATTTCGGCAACATCGACGCCCAGAACGTCAGCAGCGACCTCGGCGATCTTGTCGAAGATTTCGGAGCGGTCCATAGCGCTTCCTCTCATAGTGCATGAATACCAAAAGAATGGTACCGCCCGGGCGGTACCAAGACACGGTTCTGATTCTACCCCACGACGTGCGCCGCGAAGCACATAACAGCGCTCTAACTCGCTCTTACAAAACGATACTGTCCATAGAGTTGGCGACATTCTCGACCAGCCCGGCGCGCACGGCTTCGGCCGCCGCGAGCGTACCGTTTTTGACAGCCTCGACCGAGGTGGCGCCATGGCCGATCAGGACCACGCCGCGCAGGCCCAGAAGAATCGCGCCGCCCTTGGCGTCGCCAGAGAGCTTGGCCTTAATCTCGCGCATCTGCTTTTTGATGAGCAGCGCGGCGATCTTGGTGCCGAGCGAGGCCATAAAGGCGCCCTTGAGCTCCTGCAGCAAAAACTTGGCAGCGCCCTCGGTAGCTTTGAGAGCGATATTACCCGACATGCCATCGGCAACGACGACATCGAAGTTACCTGAGGTGAGGTCGGTGCCCTCGCAGTTACCAACAAAGCCGGGAACGGCGGCCTTCATAGCAGGGAAACAGGCCTTGGTAAAGTTGGAGCCCTTCTCATCCTCGGTGCCATTGGCAAGCAGGCCCACGCGAGGATGCTCGATGCCCAGGACGACGCGGGCATAGGCGCTACCCATCTGGGCAAAACGCACCATGTCATCGACCTCCACATCGGGGTTGGCACCCATGTCGCACAGCACCGTCAGACCGCCGGCGCGATTGGGCAGCGCATTGGTCAGACAGGGGCGCACCGGCTGCTTCTTGCCTTCGGCCTGATACCTAAACGGCGTCACATAGGCGGTGGCGGCGGCGGTCATGGCACCGGTGGAGCCGGCGGAGAAGAACGCATCCGCGTTGCCCTTCTTGATGGCGCGGCAAGAAAGCACGATCGACGACTTACGCTTGGTCATCACGGCGCGAATGGGATCGTCATCCATGGCGATAACGTCAGGCGCCTCAAGGGCCTCAACACGTGCATGGGAAGCTGCAAAGGGATTGACGATTTCGGCGGGACCAGCTGCCAAGACCTCGATATCGGGATCGGCGGCAAGCGCAGCTTCGATACCATCGAGAACAACCTGAGGTTTCTCGTCTCCGCCCACAACGTCTACACAAACGCGAACGTTACTCATATACATGCTCCTTATACAAAAATGGCCGACTCATTGAGCCGGCCATTGTGGTTCCATTTGGAACGGCATCGCATCCAGAGTATACCGTTACTCGGTAACGATAACCTCGCGGTCCTTGTAGAAACCGCAGCTGGGGCACACGTGGTGCGGAAGCTTAACAGCGCCGCAACGGGGGCACGTGGACTGAGCCGCAGCCGAGATCTTCATGTTGGCGGAACGACGGGTGTGAGTGCGGATACGACCCTGCTTTTGTTTAGGTACGGGCATAGTGACCTTCCTTATGAACTATCCAGTGTGGCGATTACGCGCAAGTAGCGATACTACCACAGTTTTACTCATCAAGCTTGAGATTCTTCAATGCTGCAAATGGATTTTCCGTGGCAGCGGCCCATTCTGCCTCTGCCTGGGCAGCGCAATCGCATTGCTCGACGTTGAGATTGCAACCGCAAGTGGGGCAAAGGCCGCGGCAATCGGGCTTGCACAGGACAACGAACGGCGTGTCCATGACGACCGCGTCGTTGATGGGCTCTCCCAGATCGACGATGCGATCCTCGCCCAGGAGCTCGTAGCCGTCTTCGTAGGCCTCGGGATCCTCGGGCTCCTCAAAGAGGTAGAACTCCTCGATCTCGCCGGCGATATCAAACGAGGCAGGTTCCAGGCAACGGTCGCACTCGCCGGTGGCGTGCGCGCGGACCATGCCCGTGAGCAAGACACCGGTACCGGCATTGGTAAAGACAACGTCGTAGTCGATGCCGTCCTGAAGCTGGTACTCCTTCTCGCCTACCGTGTAGGTGGCGACATCGACCTTACCGGTCAGCGGATACGAATCTCCAGGAAACTCGAGCTGCTCGGAAAGATCGACGGTAACGCTCGGGAACTCAGCCATTACCACTGACCATTCTGTTGGGCGGCACCCTCGTTGAGCTGCTGACGGCAACGGGTAACGGTGCCGGTCAGACTCTTGAGGTTCTCCTCCAGGTGCGTAAAGACCTGCTCTGCGTAGTCCTCGGCAGCATAACGCGTCTCGCGCTCGTACTGCTGGGCACGATCGCGGATGTCGTCGGCCTGCTGCTGCGCAAGACGGACGATCTCCTGCTCACCGGCAATGGTGAGGGCCTGCTGCTGAGCGTCGGCGATGATGGAATCGGCCTGAGCGGCGGCGGAAGCCATAAGCTCCTCGCGCTCCTTAAGGATACGGCGGGACTTCTGCCACTCCTCGGGATAGCTCATGCGGATCTCGTCGAGGATGTTGAAGAACACGTCGGCGTCGATGACCTTGAACTGAGCGTTCTTGCCGAAAGGCGGCTTGGCTTCCTCGATCAGCCCTTCGAGCTCATCGACCAAGCTAACGATCCTATCGCCAGGAAAATTCTCGCCCGGCATCCGGTCTCCTTTCATAGGTAACATATCATTGTGCTAGTTTACCACATGCCACCAGGCAATAAAAAACGTCACGAAAAGCGATGTCTGAGCGCTTCAACCACGTTGGGTGGGACAAACGTCGATACATCGCTGCCGAGCGAGGCGATCTGGCGAACGACCGAGCTCGAGATATAGCCGTACTGCGGCGCACTCATGACAAAGATGGACTCCAGCTCGTTATCCAAGCGGTAGTTGAGGTCGGCCTGCTGCAGCTCGTACTCAAAGTCAGTCATGGCGCGCAGACCCTTGACCACGGCCCCCGCCCCCTGATCACGAGCGAAGTCGACCAAGAGGCCAGTAAAGGGCAGGACCTCGACGCCATCGATATCACCGAGTGCCTCACGGGCCAGCGCCACGCGTTCATCGAGCGTAAACGTGGTGCCCACACCGTTTTTACCCTGCGACTCGGCAACAGCGACGATCACGCTGGGAAAGATGCGGCGGGCGCGGCGGATCACATCGATATGGCCAAACGTGATGGGATCGAAGGTGCCCGGGACGATCACGCGATTAATAGTGTCACTCATGGGCGTCCTCCGGGGATACTGCCTCGTCATTTTCGTTAGCATCAGTGCCGCCGTCATTGCTATCGCCGACCCAACGGAGCAGGTCGACCGAGGTAATGCCGTAGCGCTTCTCACGTTCAGTCTCAAAGCCTGCCGGATGCGCGCCCGCATCGGCGGCGGCATGCTCAAACAGCGCATAAGCGCCAGGTGCAAGCAGACCCTGCTGAGCCAGGTTCTGCAGCAGTTCCTCGACCGGCTCGGCACCAAAAGCATAGGGCGGGTCGAGCAGGACTAGATCAAAGGGGCCGCCCGGCACACGACCGCGCGAGGCACTCGCCAGCATATCGCCCGTGACCACACGCCAACGCGCACGGTCACGGCAGAGCGACTCGATATTCTTGGTAATGAGCCGCGCAGCGTTGCGATCAATCTCAAACGTCGTGAGCGAGCGGGCCCCACGAGAGAGCATCTCGATACCCAGAGCACCGGAGCCGCCAAAAGCGTCTAGCACGCGAACCTCGTCCAAATCGAAATCGAATGCCGACATGACCATAGATGCGCACGCCTCGCGCACGCGATCGGTCGTGGGGCGGGTGACATCGCGACCACGGGGCTCCTCGATCTTACGACCGCGCCATTCGCCGCCGATGATTCTCATCCTCCGCTGACCTCCTTAAAAATGTGTCGATATCGCATGGCGACCGCATCGCGCAGGGGGCGCGTCGCCACGGAGTCAAGGGTGCAAGCATACCGCAAGAGCTCGACCGCGTCCAAATGGGCCCACTCGATCAGCTCCTCGTCGGCATCCAGGTCGACAAAGCGCAGGGTCACACCGCCATGCTGACGGTACCCCAGGATTTCGCCCTCGTGGCGCAGACGCAGGTCCATCTGGGCGAGCGTAAAGCCATCCGAGGTTTTTTCGAGCGATTGCAGACGATCTTGCGCCGCCGATGCGCCGCCGTTGCCCTTGGAGTGCGTCATGACCAGGCACGTGCCCGACACGCCGCCACGGCCCACGCGGCCTCGCAGCTGGTGCAGGGCAGCCAAACCAAAGCGCTCGCCGTTTTCGATGACCATGACGGTGGCGTTGGGCACGTCAACGCCCACCTCGACCACCGTAGTCGAGACGAGCACGTCAATCTCGCCACGCTTGAAGGCATCGATAACCTGATCCTTCTCCCCCGCTGGCATACGGCCGTGAAGGCGCTCGATGGCAAGACCCGGCAACGCCAGACGCAGGCGATCTAGCTCGGTCGCCGTATCGTGCAGCGGCACGGGGACCGTCATGCGGCCCTCGTCGTCGCGGGCGATACCGGGCACGTCTTCCAGCTCATCGGCCGAGTCACTCGGCTCCACGAGCGGGCAAATCACGTAGGCCTGCTGCCCCTTCTCGTGCGCCTCGCGAATGGCGCCATAGGCGAGGTCACGGCTCGACTCGGTGAGCACGCGTGTCGTCACGCCAGCACCAGGGACGGGCCGATGGCGGATGATACTCGTGTCCAGATCGCCGTAGACCGAAAGCGCCAGCGTACGCGGGATGGGCGTTGCCGTCATAACGAGCAGATCGGCACCGGGGCCCTTCGCGCGCAGGGCGTTGCGCTGGCCTACGCCAAAGCGGTGTTGCTCGTCGATGACAACAAGCGACAGATGCTTGAACGCAACGGTATCCGAAAGCACCGCATGGGTGCCAAAGAGCACGTCAAGCTCGCCCGATTCCAGCTGGGCATGGATGCGCTCGCGCTCTGCGGCCGGCGTGGCGCCCGTCAGAAGCGCCCAGGACATGCCGGCCTGCGAGAGCAGAGGGCCGGTCTTATCGGCATATTGGCGCGCCAGCACGCCCGTGGGCGCCATAACGCAGGCCTGCGTGCCGCTATCGGCAGCCACAGCCAGCGCGCAGGCGGCAACGGCGGTCTTACCGGTACCGACATCGCCCAGCAGCAGACGGTTCATCACGCGCCCGCCATCGCACATGTCATGCAGGATGTCTTGGAATGCGGCCTCCTGCTCGTCGCTCAGCGAAAACGGAAGGGCCTGTTTAAGCGCGCCCAGATGCTCGCCCGCGGTGTGGGCATAGGGCACCACATCGACCAGGCCGCCGTCGTTGCGCAGACGCAGCGCCAGCTGCAGGTAGAGGCACTCCTCGTAGGCAAGACGCCGGCGTGCGATGTCGCGCTCAGCCATGCTCGAGGGAAAGTGGATCGAACGCAACGCGCGGGCATTGCTCATGAGCTTCCGCTTTGCGCGCAGCGGCGCGGGAATCGGATCGAACGGATTGCCGACGACCTCGAGCGCGCCGCTTACGATGCGGCGCATCCACGCCTGGCTCACGCCATCGCTCACGTAATGGACCGGCAGAATGGTGCCTGCGGCGCGCCCGTCCTCGAGCTTTTCAAAGTGGGGCGAGGCCATCTGCTTAAAACCGTAGGCAAACTCGACCTTGCCCATCACGGCCAAGCGGTCGCCCTGCTTAAGCTGCTGGGCAATCCAGGGCTGGCGGAAAAAGGCGACCTGTAGCACGCCCGTCTCGTCAACAAGTGAGACCTCAGTCACCTGCATGCGCGGGCGCGGCTGCTTTTGGACGATACGGTCGACCGTGGCGATGATGGTGCACACGGTGCCGATGGGCGCCATCTCGATGGACCACGAACGGGTAAAGTCGAGGTATCGATGAGGGATATGGAGAAGGAGGTCCCCCACCGTCCGAATTCCCAGACGGCGAAGGGCCTCCTCACGTTTACCCGAAACATATTTGAGTCGCGCGATATCCTCGTCGAGCGCATTGCTCTGGGCAAAGCGCTCCGAGACGCGCGGCACGGAGCACAGCTCGGACATGGGCAGTTGCCTACTCGATCGAGAAGATCACGGGATAGAGCGGCTGCTCGCCACGATGGGCGTCAATCTCCAGATCGGGCTGAGCCTCCTCGATAGCGTCGACGATCTCCTGGAAGGCCTCATCGGACAGCTCCTCGCCGGCCAGAATCGTCAGCGCGTCGCCCTCCTCTTCCCCCTGCATGCGGTTGATGCAGTCGAGCGTGACCTGCTTCACGTCGGAGCCGACCACGTCGATGGAGCCGGCGATGATACCCATGACGTCACCGGAGTGAATCGGAGAACCGTCGGAGGCGCTGGAGTCGCGCACGGCGCGGGTGACCTCGCCATCGCGGACCTCGCTGATGGCGTCGACCATGGCGGCGACGGCATCCTCGAGCTCGGAATCGGGCAGGACCGCGAACAGCGCGGAGAAGGCCTGCGGGACGGTCTTGGTGGGAACGACGGCGACCTTCTTGTCGGTGCAGGCAGAAGCGGCAGCCTCGGCAGCCATGCGGATGTTGCCGTTGTTGGGCAGGATGATGACCGAGGTCGCGTTGACCTGGTCCACGGCACCCAGCAGATCTGCAGTCGAGGGGTTCATGGTCTGGCCACCCGAGACGATCACGTCGACGCCAAGGGACTTGAGGATGTCGGCCTCGCCGGAACCGGCGGCAACGGCGACAAAGCCCAGCGCCTTGGCGGGCTCGGCGGCCTTTTCCTGATCCTCGTGAATCTTGGCGGTACGGTCGTGGGCCTCCATCTCCATGTTGTGGATAAAGACCTCGTAGATCTGACCAAGCTGCAGCATGTGCTCGAGCACCAGGTTGGGGGTGTTGGAGTGCACATGGATCTTGTAGTCGGGATAGGCGCCCACGAGTAGCTCACAGTCGCCCATGGAACCCAGGAACTTAAGGCACTCGTCCTCGTCAAACGGGGCGTCGGCCTTAAAGAGGAACTCGTTGCAGTAGCGGAACTCCGAGCCCTCCCAATCGTCGTTGGCCTCGATCTCAACGCGACCAAGGGCCGCGTCGCGGGCAGAGCCAGCGGAATCAAACGTGGCGGAGAAATCCTCGACAACGGTACTGCGGCCAAGTGCTGCAGCCACAAAGTTCTCAAGGAAGATGGCGAAGCCGAAGGCGCCGGAGTCAACCACGCCGTTCTCCTTCAGAACGGGCAGCAGGTCGGGCGTGCGAGCGACGGACTGATATGCCTCGACGACGATGGCGTCGAGCGCATCCTCGGCCGAGAACTTCTTCTTCTCGCACTCGTCTGCCTTGGTCGAGACATCGCGCAGGACCGTGAGGATCGTGCCCTCGATGGGCTTGCGGACAGCCTGGAAGGCAACCTTGACGGCGCGACGGAAGGCGAAGGCGATGTTGGCAGCCGTAATAGGCTCATCGGCAGAGACGAGGCCCTCGGCCACACCGCGCAGAATCTGCGAGGTGATGACGCCGGAGTTGCCGCGGGCACCCATCAGGGAGCCGTGGGTGATGGCGCCGGCGATGGCTTCCATGTCGGCGTCGGCAGGAAGAGCAGAAAGCTCCTTGGTCACCGAGGCGAGCGTGAGCGACATGTTGGTGCCGGTATCGCCATCGGGTACGGGGAAGACGTTGAGCTTGTTGATCTCCTCGGCCTTGTCGGAAACGGCAGCCGCAGCGATCGGAAAACAGGTGCGAATGGTCTTTGCAATCATAGGTATTTGAATCTCCGTTTTCGGATGCTAGTTCAGACGGCTCTTGAGCGCGTCGATGTGGATGCCGATCTTAAGGCTGGCGGGATCGATCTGGGCAATCTCCTGCAGGGTGAAGGCAACGGAGCTCGAAAGATTGTGGCAGACGGACTTCATGTTGACGCCGTTCTCGAGCACGACGTGAAGATCGACCGTAAGGCCGTTCTCGTCGGCGGAGACAAGCACGCCCTTGCGGAGGCGCTGACCGGCAAGCAGGCGCACGCTCTCGGCGCCCTGGAGCTGCTCAGCCATACCGACGACGCCATAGCACGTCATCGCGGCATAACCGGCAATATCGGCAATAACGTCGTTCGAGACGCTCAGGCTGCCGTTAATGGTCTCAGACACAAGAATCTCCTTATCTGGTGCTCGCGGCACCATCTCGTGGGAGCAATCATTGCAATATTCTACAACGACCGCGCCATGTTGAGGTGGCGGGCCGCGGGATTACATCCTCGACACGAAATGTTGATACGGTAACGTTCGCGAACGGCGATCGCGGCATGAAAAAACCCGCCGCATAAGCGACGGGTTTTACAACCTGGCTCCCCGGGTAGGACTCGAACCTACAACAGCGCGGTTAACAGCCGCGTGCTCTACCATTGAGCTACCGAGGAATTTAAAGCCCAACGGAAAGGGCTGGAAAATTCTGGCTCCCCGGGTAGGACTCGAACCTACAACAGCGCGGTTAACAGCCGCGTGCTCTACCATTGAGCTACCGAGGAATAGGTGCGTGCTCTCAAGCAACGAAGTTTATTATACGGACGAATCAGCTTAGGGCAAGAACTTTTTTAAGAAATTTTCCGACCTAATCATTGGGGACGTTCTTAAACGACTAGTCATTCAAGAACGTCCCCAACGACTACATGAAAGCGCCCCCAAGCGGATGTGCTTGAGGGCGCCTCTTGCTTGACTAGCTTTCGATATAGTCTTTGAGCTTGCTGCTGCGGCTAGGGTGGCGAAGCTTGGCCAGGGTCTTGGACTCGATCTGGCGGATGCGCTCGCGCGTGACGCCAAACTCGCGGCCAACTTCCTCGAGCGTACGGGGATGCCCGTCGACAAGGCCAAAGCGCAGCTCAATAACCTTGCGCTCGCGATCGGCAAGCGAATCGAGCACCTGGGTGAGCTGCTCCTGCAGCATGGAGAAGCTGGCCGCATCGGGCGGAACGATGGCCTGAGAGTCCTCGATGAAGTCGCCCAGCTGAGAATCCTCTTCCTCGCCGATGGGGGTCTCGAGCGACACGGGCTCCTGCGAGATCTTCTGGATCTCGCGGACGCGGTCGGCGCTCATGTCCATCTCGGCACCGATCTCCTCGGGGGTCGGGTCGCGGCCCAGGTCCTGAAGGAGCTGGCGCTGCACGCGGACGAGCTTGTTGATGGTCTCGACCATGTGCACGGGAATACGGATGGTACGGGCCTGGTCGGCGATAGCGCGTGTAATGGCCTGACGGATCCACCACGTGGCGTACGTGGAGAACTTAAAGCCCTTCTGGTAGTCGAACTTCTCGACGGCGCGAATCAGACCGAGGTTGCCCTCCTGGATCAGGTCCAGGAAAAGCATGCCGCGACCGACATAGCGCTTGGCGATGGAGACGACCAGACGCAGGTTTGCGCTGATGAGCGCCTGCTTGGCTTCGAGGCCCACGTTCTCAATACGCGTAAGGCGACGCATCTCGGCACGCGTGAGTTCGAGCTCACCAGCATCGGCAGCCTCGAGCTTCTCGGTGGCCTCGAGACCGGCCTCAATCTTCATGGCCAGATCGACCTCTTCGGAGGCGGTCAGCAGGTCGACCTTGCCGATCTCCTTGAGGTACATACGGACCGGGTCGCCGGTCAGCATCACCGTGGAGGCGTCGATGCCGCGCACGCGCGAACGCGAACGGGACGTGCGCACGGTGCGCTTCTTCTTGCTCTTGGAAGAACCCATCTCGGCGTCGGCCTGACGGGCCATCTTGAGCTCGTGATCGTCGAGCGAGCCGGAATCGTGCTCGTCGTCGTCATCGAAATCGTCGGTATCGGTATCGTTATCGTCATCGTCGACGTCCATGGGGGCGTCGTCGTTACCGCTCGCGGAGATAATCTGGATGCCGCTGTTGCGCAGCGCGGAATACACCGCGGTGAGCTGCTCATCAGTTACATCGATATCCTTCAGGGCGACCTGAATCTCGTCCTCGGTTACCGAAGTCCTGTTTGAGCCGTTGCCCATGAGCTTTGCAACGTAGGATTCCAGCCCAGTACCCGTGCTCTCAGTCTTTTTTGGCACAGATTCTCCCTTCATAGTCCACAGGACTCAATACTTTAGCACAAACATTGACGTCTATACCCAAAAAGAGGGCTGGATATAGGCGAGAATACGCTGGTTGACCACAACATCTAGGCTTGTTCGGTGCCTGCGGCCTCCAGGCCAATCAAACGGAACGGGTCCGCCACGCCGCCGATTGACTTTTGCAGTTCGCGCTGACGCTGCGAGTCCTGCGCGGCCTGCACGGTCAGAGCACGACGGGCCTCATCATCAAGCGAACGGTCCTGGCGCAGCTTGGCCTGTGCGGCACGCATGCGACGCTTGATGGTGTAGAGCTCGAGCGTATCGAGCATAAACACGATGTTCGTCTCGGTGGGGTGCTTGCTCGTCGCCGAGATGCGCCCGGCACTCACAAGCGTTGCCGCCTCGGGACACACCGAGCGCGCTGCATCCATGCAGGCTGAAGGATCGGTTCCCGGCGGCGTTGCCAGCACGGCCCATGCGATAGACTCGTGACGCGGGTCAACCCACTCGATGGAGCAGATGCGGTCGGCATACGTGCGGAACAGGTCGGGGTAGCTCGTAAGCATCGTCAACAGCTCGCGCTCCCCTGCCAAGGACTTGCGCTCAAGATCGGTAAGAACCATCGGCACCGCTGTAGCCGGTGCGCCCGAACCATCAGCCACGGGAACAGCGCCCATACCATCAGGCACGTCGATCGGCGGCAAGTCGTCGACGACCTCCACGGGCGCGGCACCGTAGGCATCGAGCGGGACGTAGTCGTACGGCTCTTCTTCGACCGGCGCGGACACCGGCGGCGTCGCGCCCGATGCCCAAGCACCGCGACCGGCATCGCGAGAGCCCGACGCCCGACCGCCCGCGCTACCGGACCGCTCAGCCTGTGCCCGCTGGCGCTCATAGTTCTGCTCACGGCGGCGCTCCGCATCCTCGCGCTTGGCGACGTCGCGAAACACGCGGCCTGAGCTCGCGCGCACGGTCTCCAGGTCCAAACCAAGCAGGTCGGCAATCTGGATAAAGTACGTATCGATCATGTAGCTGTCGCGCAGCGGATAGATAAGCGTGAGAGCATCTTCCAGTGCCTTGGCGCGACCGCCCGGCGTGCTAATATCGCTCGACTCCTGAAGCGAACGGTACACGAAGTCCATGAGCGGCTCGGCCGCGTCGATGCGCGCCTGCAGCTCCTGGCCGCCGTGCGCCGTGATGAACTCCATAGGGTCGTTGCCGTCGGGCAGCACCACGCAGCGCAGGTCCATAGAATCCTGCTCGATAAACTGAATCGCACGGCGGGCGGCCTTCTGGCCCGCGGCATCGCCGTCGAACATATACACGATGCGCTTGGCAAAGCGGGTGAGCGTCTTGACGTGATGCTCCGTGAGCGCGGTGCCCAGCGTAGCGACAACGTTTTTAATCCCCGCCTCCCAACAGGCGATGCAGTCGGTATAGCCCTCTACCACGATGGCGGTATCCTGCGCGACGATAAACTCCTTGGCCCAATTAAAACCGTAGAGGTTTCGTTTTTTATGAAACACGCTCGTCTCGGCGGTATTGAGGTACTTGGGTTGGCCGTCACCCATGATGCGACCACCAAAGGCAATGTTGTGACCCTGCTCGTCAAAGATGGGAAACATCACGCGGTCGTAAAAGCGGTCGGCTAGTTGCCCGCGCCCGCGGCTCACGGCAACGTTGGCGTCGATCATCTCCTGCGGGGTAAAACCCGCCTGGGACAGGTGCGACACCAGCGCATTGCGACCCGGCGCAAAGCCCAGGCAGTAGCGGCGGCAGACGTCGCCACCCATGCCGCGGCTGGCAAAGTACTCGCGCGGACGGCCGTCCTTACCGCGCATAAGCATGGTGTGGTAGAACTGGGCGGTCTCGGCGCACAAATCGTAGATGCGGGCACGCTTGGTACCGCGCTCACGGCGATCTCCGGTGTCATGCAGCTCAATACCCGCGCGATCGGCCAAATAACGGATTGACTCGGGAAAGCTCAGGTTCTCGCGCTTCATGATATAGGTGAAGACGTCGCCACCCTCGCCGCAGCCAAAGCAGTGCCAGACCTGCGTGGCGGGGATAATGTGGAAGGACGGCGTCTTTTCGCCATGAAAGGGGCAGCAACCCCAAAACTCATGGCCGCGGGGTTTGAGCTCAACCGTTTCCTGCACGATGGCAACCAGGTCCGACGCCGCGCGTACCTGATCTTTTTCCTCATCGCTAATCACGGATACTCACCCCCTGCTCACCCAAGTTATGACGAATATCGTCGATATTGCCCTCGACGGTCGCGATCAACTCGTCCAGGGAATCGAACACACGCGAGGGACGCAGCCAGCGCGTAAACGCCAGCGAAACAGAAGCGCCGTACAGGTCGCCCGTATAACCAATTAAGTTAGCCTCGAGATGCGCAGATGCCGCATCGTCGGCATACGTCGGCGGCAGCCCGACGTTCACGGCAGAGGGCCACGCGGTGTCATCAACCAGCACCAGACCCTCATACACGCCATCGGCAGGCACCTGAATGCCGTCGGGAACCTGCAGGTTTGCCGTGGGAAAGCCCATGCCAGAACCCTCGTGACGACCGCGAATAACACCGCCACGCACCATATACGGACGGCCGAGCAACTCAGCAGCAAGCTCCACATGGCCCTGTCCCAGCTCATGACGAATGCGGGTAGCGCAAATGGCCTCACCGCCCTCGCAAAGCAGGTCGTGACCATACACGTCAACGCCGTGCTCGGAACCCCAGGCGCGCATCTCGGCAACACCAGAAGCACCGCCACGACCCAGCCTAAAGTCACTGCCAACGCGAATCGAGCGAATGTCGACCAGACGCGATACCAGCGAGAGAAAAGCAACATGGTCAAGCGCCGCAACCACAGGCGTAAAGGGAACGGCCACCACCGCATCGACCCCGGTTTGAGCCAGGGCATGCAGACGGTCGGCTGTCGTCATCAATTTTTGAGCGGGCGAGGGGCTCACCACGACGTCCGGGTCGGGATCGAAGGTAACTACGACCGCCTTGCAGCCATGGGCACGGGCATCACGGACAAGTGCTTCGATGAGTTCCTGGTGTCCACGGTGAACGCCGTCGAACACGCCGATGGCAATCGATGCGGCACCCAAGTGCCCGCACTCATCAAACGCATCGGCCGTAACGATGCGAGCCTCGTCCGAGTCGCCCGAGAAAAAAATACGCGCGAGCTCGCGAGCGGACAGCATCATCGAACACCGCCGATTGCCTGCGGAAACACGTGCTCCATGACAAAGCGGCCACTCTCAATGCGGGCGAGCGCCTTGAGTCCCCCATCGAGCACCAGCGCAAACGGCGCCTTCGAGGCATCGAAATCGACAAGCGCACGCTCAACGGGAATGCGTCGGCCGCAGAGCAGGTCGTCGGCAAGATTGCCCGGCAAGTCAACACGCGTGGCGCCCAGGGCCGCAATGGGATCCAGGGCAAAGCCAGCCGCGGACTCGGGAGAAAGCTCCTCGACCGCATGACAAGCGCCAATGGAAACAACACCGGAGGCCGTGCGGCGCAGCGCGGAAATATGCGCGGCGCTCTCGCAGGCGCGGCCCAAGTCGCGAGCGAGCGCACGGATATAGGTGCCCTTGCTCACTGAGAACGCCACGGTCCACACACACGTATCACCCTCGCCGCCCACGGCGATCAGGTCGGCGGCATAGACCTTAACGGGGCGCGGAGGTAGGTCCACCACATTGCCCTCGCGAGCAGACTTGTAGGCGCGAACACCATTGACCGAGATAGCCGAAAACGCCGGCGGCACCTGCATCTGCGGACCCAGCATGGCGGCCAAGCGCTCACGGGCATAGGCAGGATCGCGGAGCTCGTTGGCAACAGCCACCGTGCGGACCGCTTCGCCCTCCGCATCATCGGTATTGGTCTCGGCACCAAACGAGATGTCGGCGACGTAGCTTTTGGTATCGAGAGTTAGCATGCCCAGTAGACGAGTGGCCTGGCCCACACCCACCACCATGACCCCGGATGCCATGGGGTCGAGCGTGCCGGCATGGCCGACGCGCCGCTCATGGAGGGCGCGCCGGCATTGCGAGACCACGTCATGGGACGTGCAGCCCACCGGCTTATCGACGGCGAGTAGCATATTCAATTGAGAAGGCGTTCGACGAGCCATGTACCATCCAATTAGTTAGAGCTCGACGGTCACCGAAGCGGGATCCTCCCCCACCAGCTCGGCCAGCATGGGAAGTGCCACGGCGAGCGTCTCGCGAATCGTTCCGTTGTTGGAAAAGCCGGCGGCGGCATGATGCCCGCCACCGCCAAAGTTGGCAGCAATCTCGGACACATCGAGGTCGCCCTTGGAGCGCAGGTTGCCACGCACCTTGGTATCGCCCTCAATGCCCTTTAAGAACATGCAGACCTCGACGCCCATCACCGAACGCACCACATCGACCAGGCCATCGCACTCGTCCGAGGTGACGCCGCAGGCCTCAAGGTCGCTCTGGTAGGCATAGCTATACGCCACGCGCCCATGCGCGACCGTCTTAATGCGACCCATGACAATGGACTTGAGGTGCAAAAACTCAACGCGCATGCTCTGATAAACCTCGAGCGCAACGCGCGCCGGATCGGCACCGTGGGCAACCAGACGCGAGGCCGCATGGAACGCAGCAGCATCGGCATTCTGGTACTGGAAACGGCCGGTATCGGTAACCAAGCCACACAACAGGCAGGTCGCAACGCCATCACGGGCGACAATGCCACAATTGTCCAAGAAACGGTCAATGATCATGGCGCAGGCTGCAGCTTCAACGCGCCTCAGGCTGAGCTCGGCAAACTCCTCACGCGCCGGATGGTGGTCGAAACACACCACATGCTTGGAGCGACGAAGCACCTCGGCGGAATTATTGAGACGCTCGACGACCGGTACGTCCACCGAGATGAACAGGTCCGGACTGCCGGTGTACGTAGATGCCGGCACCAGACGATCGGCACCCTCCATAAAGCGGTAGATGCGCGGAACTGGGTCATCGTCTGCCAGCAGCAGGGCAATGTCCTTGTTGGGGAAAAACTTCATGAGCGAAAGGCCCAGACCCAATACGGAGCCCAAGGCATCGCCATCGGGAGAAGTATGTCCCGAAATCGCAATGGAGGACGCACCCTCGATGAGCTCGAGGATGCGTCGCTGAATATCTGCAGACTCGCACGAGGCGAGGTCGGCGGAATTAGTCATCTAAAGCTGCCTCCTGGGCGGCATCCGCTATCGGATAGCCGTCCTCGTCCTTTTCGATCGCAAGCGTGGCGGGAACGTTTTCCAGCGCACGCGTGATGCGCTCGGCCTCATCGGTCGAGCGATCGATGCGAAAATCGAGCTCGGGCGTAACACGCCAATCGAGCGAGCGAGCCAACAGGCTGCGAATACGGCCCTTAGCGCTTGCGAGCGCCTCCATGACCTCGTCGTAGCGGCTCGCATCGCACGACACGTACACGCGCGCGAACGAACGGTCCACCGCGACCTCGACCGCAGTCAAAGTAACCAGGTCGAGACGCGGATCGGAAACCTCAAAGAGCAGGATATAACCGAGCTTCTCGTGAAGCTGCTCGCCCAGACGGCGGGTTGCCTGCGTTTGCTTCATAGCGCTACCCCCTACTCGGTACGGGCAACCTGGTCGATGCGGTAGCCCTCAATGGTGTCGCCAGGCTTGATGTCCTGGAAGTTCTCCAGGCCAATGCCGCCCTCGGAACCGCTCTTGAGGCTCTTGGCCTCGTCCTTGTAGTGGCGCATCGAGGCGATCTTGCCGTTGAAGACCACGATACCGTCGCGCACCAGACGCACGGAATCGGTCGCGGCGATCTCGCCCTCTTCGACGCGGACACCGGCGGCGATACCGACTTTGGGCACCTTGAAGGTGTCCAGGACGGTCGCGGTACCCGTGGCGACCTCGACCTCGGTGGGCTTGAGCATGCCGATACGGGCGGCGTCGAGCTCCTCGAGGCACTTGTAGATGACGTCGTAGCAACGGATCTCGACGCCCTCGCGCTCGGCGGCGGAGCGGGCCTTACCGTCGGGACGGACGCCAAAGCCGATGATGATGGCGTTAGAGGCGTCGGCCAGGACGACGTCGGTCTCGTTGATGGCGCCAACGGCGGAGTGGATCGTGTTGATGCGAACCTCGGACTGATCCATCTTGTCGAGCGAGTCCTGAAGGGCCTCGATAGAACCCTGGACGTCGGCCTTGATGATCAGGTTGAGTTCCTTGACCTCGGCGTCGGCGATGGTCTCGAAGAGGTTCTCGAGCGTGACGTGCTTGACGCGGCTCTGCTCCTCGATACGGGCCTTCAGCGAACGCTCATCGGCCAGGGCGCGCGCCTCGCGCTCGTCCTCGAACACGCGGAACTCGTCACCGGCGTTGGGCACGGACTGCAGGCCCAGGATCTCGACGGCGTCGGAGGGACCGGCCTCGGTGACGGCGCGGCCCTTGGGGTCGAGCATGGCGCGGACGCGACCGTAGGTAAGGCCAGCGACCAGCGTATCGCCCACGTGCAGGGTACCGCGGGTCACGAGCACGGTAGCGACCGAGCCGCGGCCCTTGTCGAGCTTGGCCTCGAGGACGTTGCCGGAGGCAAAGGTGTCCGGGTTGGCCTTGAGCTCGAGCACGTCGGCCTGGAGCAGCACGGTCTCCAGAAGGTCGTCGATACCGATCTTCTGCTTAGCCGAGATGTTGACGAACATGTTCTGTCCGCCCCACTCCTCGGGGATGACGCCGTACTCGGTGAGCTCCTGGCGCACGCGGTCGGGGTTGGCGCCGGGCTTATCGATCTTGTTGACGGCGACGACGATGGGAACGCCGGCGGCCCTGGCGTGGTTGATCGACTCGACCGTCTGGGGCATGACGCCGTCGTCGGCGGCGACGATCAGGATGACGATGTCGGTCACCTTGGCGCCACGGGCACGCATAGCCGTAAAGGTGGCGTGACCGGGGGTATCGATGAAGGTGATCTTGCGGTCGTTGATCATGACCTGCGAAGCGCCGATGGCCTGGGTAATGCCGCCCGCCTCGCCGGCAGCGACGCCGGTGTGACGGATAGCGTCGAGCAGCGACGTCTTGCCGTGGTCGACGTGGCCCATGACGGTGACGACCGGGGCGCGCGGCTTAAGGTCGGCGGGATCGTCATAGAACGAGAAGGTGTTCTCCTCCTCGGGGGTGATGATCTTGATCTGACGGCCCAGGTCGTCGGCAACGAGCTCGACGAGGTCGTCGGACATGGACTGCGTCATGGTGAGCGGCGTACCCAGCAGGAACAGGCGCTTGATGATGTCGTTGGCCGGAACGTCGAGCGCCTCGGCAAGCTCCTGGACGGCAACGCCCTGGGAGACCTTGATGGCGTCGAGGTCCTCGGGATTCACGCCCTGGGCCAGCGCCTCCTCTATCTTGCGCTCCTCCTGAGCCTTGGCAGCCTCGCGCTCGCGCTTCTCCTTGCGCTTCTTGCGGCGACCGGTGGACTCGCGAGAGGCCTCCTCGACGGCGGCGCGAGCCTCCTCGAGCACCTTCTCGCGGCTGTACTCCTCGGCCTCGCGAGCCATGCGGCTGTAGTGGTCCTCTTCGTTGTTATGACCGCCCTTGCGCTTCTTGCCCTTGCCCTGCTTATCGGGGTTGGGGAAGTCCATGCCGGCAGCGACGTTGTTGCTGGCGTTGGTGCGATGGCTGTGCGAACGGCTCTCGGAAGCGTTGCGCTCGGAGTTGTTGTCGGAGGCGTTGCGATCGTTACGACGGCCACCGCGGCGGTCGTTGTTGCCGCCACGACGGTTACCGCGCTCGGCGGCGCGCTCGGCCTTGGCCTTGTCCTCGGCGTCCTTCTTCTCCTTGAGCACGGTCTCCTGTGCGGCGATCTGGTCGAGCAGCGAACGGAAGCGCGAACCGGAGTCGGAAGCGGGAACGGCGCGGCGCTGGGCCTCGCGGGCAGCCTCCTCCTTCTCGCGGGCAAGGCGCTCCTGCTCGGCCTTCTTCTTGGCCTCGGCCTCGGCGCGGGCAGCCTCCTCGGCAGCCTGGGCTGCGGCAAACTGGCGGCGCTCCTCCTCGCGGGCCTTCTCGGCGGCGATGCGCTCGCGCTCGGCCTCGGCGGCGCGTGCGGCCTCCTCGGCGGCAGCCGCCTGCTCCTCGGCCTGCTTGGCGGCCTCGACTTCCTGAGCGCGGGCCTCGATCACCGAGGCGAGCTGCTTGCGGACCATGGCGACATAGGCGTCCTCCAAGGTGGAGGAAGCGGACTTAGCGGGAATCTTCATATCGGCGAGATGACCCATCAGTTCCTTGGAGGTCATGCCGAACTCTTTGGCCAGGGTGGACACACGGACTTTTGCCATATGACTTCACCTACCCTTTCTGGCACCTTGGGTGCCTAGAGACTGAACGAGCGTGGGAGACGCGCCGGGACCCGCCCGGCGCGACCGCGCGCTAGATCAGGTCCTCCGCATCATCGAAGGCGTCGGTGTCATGGACACCGCAGAAACGGGAGCCGGGACGAGCCTGGTTGCGGCACTGGATGCCGTCCTCGGACACGTACTCGCAGCGGCGGACGTCCTCGTCCTCCTCGTCACCGATCAGGTCGGCGGCGGGCTCCTCGTGAACGGGAACGTTCTTGAGGATGTCGGCGGCAAGCGTCTCGGACTTGATGTCGATGTGCCAGCCGGTCAGGCGCGCGGCGAGGCGGGCGTTCTGGCCCTCCTTGCCGATGGCGAGGGACAGCTGGTCGTCGGGCACGATGACACCGGCGTAGGCCTTCTCCTCGTCGATGAGGACACGGGTGACCTTAGCGGGCGACAGGGCGTTGGCGACGTAGACGGCAGGATCGGCATCCCACAGGATGACATCGACGCGCTCGCCACGGAGCTCGCCCACGACAGCGCGAACACGGCTGCCCTTGGGGCCGACGCAGGCGCCCACGGGATCCAGACGGTCGTCGAGCGAGTGGACGGCGACCTTGGAGCGCTGGCCGGGCTCGCGGGCGATCGACTTGATCTGGACGGTGCCCTCATAGATCTCGGGCACCTCCTGCTCAAACAGACGACGCATGAGCTCGGGGTGGGTACGGGAGATGACAATCGGCGGACGGCTGTGCTCGCCACGAACCGGCTGCAGGTTGGAGTTGGGGTCGCGAACGTCGATGATCACGGCCTTGATGTGCTGGTTGTGCAGGTAGCGCTCGCCCATCGGACGCTCGTTGCGCTCGTTCTCGTAACGGCGCTGGTCGAAGTGCGGAAGCTCGGCCTCGACACCCTCGCGGATCTTGACGATCGTGAAGTCGGGCGTGGACTGCAGCACGGTACCGCTGATGAGGTCACCGATACGGCCGGCGAACTCCTCGTAGATCTGCTCGCGGGCGGAGTTGCGCACGATGGCGTTGATCTCGGCCTTGGCGTGCTGGGCGGCGATGCGGCTCGTGTTCTTGGGGGTGACGTCGATCTCCTCGAACTCGGTGAAGTTGCCCTCCTCGTCCATGGAATCGTCGATCGGCTCCAGGCGGTAGACGTAGATCTTGCCGGTGGTGCGGTCGATGGTCACCTTGGCGCCCCAATCAAGATGCAAGATCTCGGCGTAGCTCTTGGCGAGCGACTGCTCCAGGCGGTCGATCAAGTAGAGCTGGTCGATGTGCTTGTCCTGGCAAAGCTCCATCAGGGCGGACATCATGTCGGATGCTGCCATGTTAGTTTCCTTCCTTCGCGGGCTTGAAGTCGTAGGTGGGCTTCAACTTGCACTTTTTGACATCACAGAAATCGAGGGTGACGGATTCGCCGTCCTCGAGCTCGAGGGTCACATTCGTCTCGGTCGCGGCGGCAATCTTGCCGGAGTACTTGCGACGGCCCTCGGTGGCGGTGGAGGTGAGCTCACAGTCCTCGCCCACAAAACGGGCAAAGTCGCGCGGGCGGCGCAGCGGGCGCGCCATACCCGGGCTCGACACCTCGAGCGTGTAGCTCGAAGAAATGGGGTCGAGCTCCTCGATCACGTCGCCGACCCACTTGGTATTGGCCGTGACGTCGTTGAGCGACAGGCTCTGACCCTCGGCACCCTCGATACGCACACGCACGCAGGGGGCCTTGGTGGCGCCCACGAGCTCAACGTCGACAATATCGACATCGTACTGGGGAGCGACGGCCTCGAGCGCGTCGATGATCGCCTGCTCGGTCTTGGTCTTGACCATTGCGGCACCTCCATCCATACAAAAAAGAAGCGGGGCCGAAACCCCACTTCTTTCAATTACTACTTCATTTGCAAGCAAACTATACCAATACCTGCGAAAACGTGCAAGCACAGTACGAACCTGCAGGTCAGCAGGAGCACAGGTTCTCCACAAGAAATGGATAATTGGGTGTTGCGGCAAGTGTCCATAACCAAAACGAGGGACGACCCAACCGGATCGCCCCTCGTCTTTTATGCGTCAGCTAAGCGCGCAGCGCTTACTTGACCACCAGGTTGACCAGCTTGCCGGGCACGCAGATGGCCTTGACGACCGTCTTGCCCTCGAGCCACTTGGCGACGGCGGCCTCGGCGGCAGCCTGCATATCCTCATTAGAGGCATCGCGAGCAACGTCGACACGACCGCGGACCTTACCGAGCACCTGGACGACGATCTGCACCGTGTCCTCAACGGACTCGGCCAGGTCGAACTCGGGCCAGGCGGCGGTGTAGGCGTTGCCCTCGCAGCCGAGCGCCTCATGCCACAGTTCGTCGGCCCAGAACGGGCAGATGGGAGCAAGGACGCTCACGATGTCCTTGGCCACGCCATAGCACAGCGCCTTGTCACGGGAAGCGCACTCAGTGGCATTGAGGTAAGCGCTCGCCGCGTTGACGAGCTCCATGACAGCCGAGATCGCGGTGTTGAACTGGCCGTGATCGAAGTCCTCGGTGCACTTGGCGATGGTGCGGTGACGCTCGCGATAGAGCTTCATCGCAACCTCGTCGAGCGCGGACTTGTCGAAGGACACGTTGGCGTCGCCGGACTGGACGAGCTGCCAAACGATACGCCAGGCGCGCTTGATAAAGCGGTTGGCGCCCTCGACGGCCTTAGGATCCCAGTCGAAGTCCTTCTCGGGCGGGGCGATAAACAGGATCGCCAAACGCATGGTGTCGGCACCGTAGGGCTCGATAACCGAGCTCGGGGGCACGACATTGCCCTTGGACTTGGACATGGTGTCGCCGTTCTCGTCCTTGACCATGCCCTGGCACAGCAGGTTGGTGAAGGGCTCGTCCACGCTCAGCAGGCCAAGGTCGCGCAGTGCCTTGGTAAAGAAGCGGCTGTAGAGCAGGTGCAGAATGGCGTGCTCGATGCCGCCGATGTAGTTATCGACGGGCATCCAACGGTCGGCGGCCTCACGGGAGAAGGGCAGCTCGGTGTTGTGCGGATCGGTATAGCGCAGGTAATACCAGCTGGAGCAGGTGAAGGTGTCCATGGTATCGGTCTCGCGCTTGGCCGGGCGACCGCAGACCGGGCAGGTGGTCTCGTAGAACTCCTTGCACTCGGCGAGGGTCTCGCCGGCACCCAGGTCCAGGTTCTCGGGCAGCGTCACCGGTAGCTGATCCTCGGGCACGGGCACAATGCCGCAGTGCTCGCAGTGGATGGCCGGGATGGGGTTGCCCCAATAGCGCTGACGGGAAATGAGCCAGTCGCGCAGACGGAACTCGACCTTGCGACGACCGCAGCCCATGGCCTCGAGGTCGGCCACGATCGCAGCCTCGCCCTCGGAGTGCTTGCCGCCGCGCATGCCGGTGTACTTGCCGGACTGGACGAGCGTGCCCTCGGCAGCGTGGGCGCAATCCCAGTCGACGGTCTCGGCATGGAAGGTATCGATGGTCTCGCCGCTGGCCTCGACGGCAGCGCGATCGTCATCGTCCAGGATGATCGGCACGATCGGCAGGTCGTACTTACGGGCAAACTCAAAGTCGCGCTGGTCGCCACAGGGAACGGCCATGACGGCACCGGTACCGTAGTCGGCAACGACATAATCGGCAACCCACACGGGGACCTTCTCGCCGTTGACGGGGTTTACCACATAGCGGCCCGTGAAGGCACCGTGCTTCTCGAGGGTGCCCTGGGCACGCTCGACGGCAGAGATATGCTTGGAGTCCTCGACGATCTTGGTGACGGCCTCCTCGTACTCCGTGCCCTCGACGAGCTCGTGCAGGCCGGCGTACTCGGGAGCCAGGACAAAGAAGGAGACGCCAAAAAGGGTATCGGCACGCGTTGTGAAGACGGTGATCTTGCCCTCATCGCCCTCGATGGGCTCGCCATCCTGGTCGCACAGGGTAAAGTCGACCTCGGCGCCCTCGGAGCGACCGATCCAGTTGGCCTGCATCTGCTTGACGCGCTCGGGCCAGCCGGGGAGCTTCTCCAGGTCGTCGAGCAGCTCCTGAGAGTACTCGGTGATCTTGAAGTACCATTGCTCAAGGTCGCGCTTCTCGGGCTCGGTGCCGCAGCGCCAGCACTTACCTTCGGTGACCTGCTCGTTGGCCAGAACGGTCTTGCAGTTAGGACACCAGTTGACCGGGTTCTTCTTGCGGTAGACCAGACCCTTTTCCCACAGCTTCTCAAAGATCCACTGACCCCAGCGGTAGTAGTCGGGGCTGCAGGTCTTGACCATGCGATCCAGATCGTAGGAGAAGCCCATGCGCTTCATCGTGGCGAGCGCCTGGTCCATGTTCTTATACGTCCAGGCAGCAGCCTGCGTGTTGTGCTTGATAGCGGCGTTCTCGGCAGGCAGGCCAAAGGCGTCAAAGCCGATGGGGTGCAGCACGTCGTAACCGCGCATGCGGGCCTGACGGGCCATGGCATCGCCGATGGTATAGTTGCGCGCGTGGCCCATATGCAGGTCGCCCGACGGATACGGGAACATCTCGAGCACGTACTTCTTGGGCTTGCTGTCGTCGGTGTCGACGGCAAAGAGGTTGGAGTCCTCCCAGGCCTTCATCCACCTGGACTCAATGGCCTGCGCGTCGTAGACAGGGATCTCGTCCTTATGATCTGTGCAATCGCACATATCAGCTCCTTTGTTAGCTGGGTTGGGGCGAGGCGTTCTTACCTTTACTCGCTGCTGCGGACAGTCCTGCTCGCACGAAGAGCACATTAAGTGCTCTTCGGCTCGTGCGGAACTTGCAGCGAGCAAAGGTAAGAACGCCCCGCCACATCGTTAACTCGCATGATGATAGCAAATACAACAAGCGAGATGCCTGCGACTTGCAGGCATCTCGCTTTATCTTAATAACGTGGTTGTGAATCAACCGCTAATTGTTACCAGCCCAAGCATGGTCGGGTTTTCCAAGTGCCGCAGATTGCCGTGAAAGAGGAGCGACGCGTACTTTGGTACGCGAGCGACGGTTTGAACGGCAAGGTGCGGTGCTTGGGAAAGCCGCTTAGCGGTAGCTGACGCTCTGCTGGGAATCCTTGACGACTACATCGTGGGCGCCGCCTTCGACGATGGAGGTGGAGCTGACCAGCGTTAGGCGTGCCTTTTCCTGGAGCTCGGGGATCGAGAGGGCACCGCAGTTGCACATCGTGGACTTGACCTTATAGAGCGTGCCGCCCACGCCGTCCTTGAGGGAACCGGCGTAGGGAACGTAGGAGTCGACGCCCTCGACGAAGCTAAGCTTCGCGGCGCCGCCCAGGTCGTAGCGCTGCCAGTTGCGAGCACGCGCAGAACCCTCGCCCCAGTACTCCTTCATGTACTGACCGTTCACGTTGACGCGCTCGGTCGGGCTCTCGTCAAAGCGGGCGAAGTAACGGCCCAGCATCATAAAGTCTGCACCCATGGCAAGGGCGAGCGTCATGTGGTAGTCGTAGACGATACCGCCGTCGGAGCACACGGGCACGTAGACACCGGTTTCCTCGTAGTACTCGTCACGAGCACGGCAGACGTCGATCAACGCGGTGGCCTGGCCACGACCGATACCCTTGGTCTCACGGGTAATGCAGATGGAACCGCCGCCGATACCGACCTTAATGAAGTCGGCACCGCAGTCGGCCAGGAAGCGGAAGCCCTCGGCGTCGACGACGTTACCGGCACCGACCTTGACGTCCTCGCCGTAGTTGGCGCGGATCCACTCGATGGTGCGCTTCTGCCACTCGCTGAAGCCCTCGGAGGAGTCGATGCACAGAACGTCGGCACCGGCCTCGATGAGCAGCGGCACGCGCTCGGCATAGTCGCGGGTGTTGATACCGGCACCAACCATGTAGCGCTTGTCGTTATCGAGCAGCTCGTTGGGGTTGGTCTTGTGGCTGTCGTAGTCCTTGCGGAAGACAATGCCCATGAGGTGATCGTTGTCGTCAACGATGGGCAGGGCGTTGAGCTTGTTGTCCCAGATGACGTCGTTGGCAACCTTGAGGCTGATGTTCTTGTCACCCACGATGAGCTGCTCACGCGGGGTCATGAACTCGGAGACCTTCGTCTGGTGGTCATCGCGACTGGGGCGATAGTCACGGCTGGTGACGATGCCCAGGAGCTTACCCTTGGGAGTGCCGTCGTCGGTGACCGGCATGGTGGAGTGACCGGTCTTCTCCTTGAGCTCGATGACCTGCTCCATGGTCATGTCGGGGGTCAGCGTGGAATCGGACTGAACGAAGCCGGCCTTGTGATCCTTGACGGCCTTGACCATAGCGGCCTCGGACTCGGCACTCTGAGAACCGTAAATGAAGGACAGGCCACCCTCGGTAGCGAGCGCGACACCCATATCGACGCCCGAGACGGACTGCATGATGGCGGAAACCATGGGGATGTTCAGGGTGATTGCCGGCTTCTCACCGCGCTTAAAGCGGGTTAGCGGCGTCTTAAGAGAGACGTTGTTGGGGATGCACTGCGAGGACGAGTAACCAGGGACCAGCAGATACTCCGAAAACGTGTGGGACTCACCGGGAAAGAACGTAGCCATGTTTCTCCTTTTTCCATGCGACCGGTCGGCTGCAGGCCTCGTAGGACCCAGCCCAACCTTGGGCGCCCAATACTGGGCAAGTATCTTAACGCACTTTGACTGCTACAATGCATGATTTAAGAAGAGCACACGAGGGCTTGACGCAGGCTTTGCGTTTGCCCAGCAAACACTTTAGCGGGGAGACGTGGAGCACATGGAGTACAAAACGACGGCAAAGTTGGTCATTCAAGCGTGCGACAAAGATCTGCCGGGCGTGTTCGGCCACGGCTGCGTCTTGCTGCTGCAGGGTATCGCCCGCGAGCACTCGCTCAACCGCGCCGCCAAGAGCATGGGCATGGCGTATTCCAAGGCATGGCGCATTGTAAACGAGGCGGAAGGTCAGCTAGGCTGCAAGCTCATCGAGCGCGACGGCGCCCGCGGATCCACCCTCACCCCCGCCGGAGAGCGAGCCATAGCGGTCTACGAAGAGCTGCAGGCCGACATCAACAACGTCATTGCCACCAAAGCCAACGCCCTCATCGCCAGCATCATAGAGTAGCCCATTTGGGACGGGGCCTTATAGCCACACAACCCCTTCTCATAAGTTGCGGTGAAATAGGGACTGTTTATGCGGTTAAAGCCGTAAATCAATCCATATTTCACCGCAACTTATGGAGTTGAGGATGATTTAGCTAGTTGCGGAGGGCATTATCTAGGGTGGCGGCCACGATCAAGGGGTCGTCGGTGCCGGCGAAGAGGCGGATGGTGCTCCCCTGCTTGCCGCGTGGGGCCGAAAGGCGCGTCACTGCGCCGCCGGCGGGCGATGTGCGGAACTCCCCCGACAAAGCATCGAACAGCTCCCCTGCGCTAAGCTCGATAAGATCAAATTCAACTGCCGGGCCAAAGCCGTGCTCGAGGATTCCCGTTGCAACCGCATGATCAGGATGCGAGCTCAGTCCAGGATAGCGCACGTCGCGCACCATCTCATTGGCGGCCAGATACTCGGCCAGCGCACGGGCGCGGTCGAAATGTGCCTGCATGCGGACATCGAGCGAGTCCAACCCGCGCTCCAGCACACCGGCCTCGTCAGCAGGCATATCAAGCTTGGCCAAGCCACAGCCCTCAAGCAGGGCATGCGCGCACTCAGCAGTAACATCCACACGATGACGCTTGAGCTGCGAGCGCGCCACCGATACGGCAACCAACTTGCGCGAAGCATCACCGGCGCATACACGATCGAGCGCCTCGAGCGACAGCGCAGCACCCAGCCGCAGCGAATCGCAGCCAAAAGCTGACGCCACGGTGTTGTCCACAACCAGCAGCGCATGGGCCTCACGCGCCGCCCGACCCAGCGCACGCAGATCGGGCACACGCAGACCAAACCCGCCGATGGAGTTGACGAACCACCACAGGTGCGGACCCTCAGCGTCAAACGAGCCGCCAAAGCCACCGGACGCCGCAGCAAACGCCTCGACAGACGGCTCCCCCACCATCACAACATCGCAGCCGTCAAATCCGCTCGCAAACGCATCGGCAAAGTCGTCCGCAAAGACCACCAGGCGGTCACCGGGACACACAATCCCCAGCTGCGACAGCGCTGCTGGCACATGCGAAGCCGCAAGCAACCGCGCCTCACGCGCGCCGGCTCTCAAAGCCCAAGCCTCTTCTAGCTGTTGCACGTCCACGCGGCACCGTCCCTTCATAAGCAAAAACCCACGATGCGGATGTTTCCCGCATCGTGGGTAACGGCTGCAGTATAGCGCCGATATGCGACGAATCGCCTAGATGATGAGCGTATGATAGGTCACGCTCGCACCCGGGGCGTCAACGGTCACGCCATAGGCCTCGGGATAGATGCGCGTCGAGAACACGAGTGCGCCATCGTTCACAAACACCTCGACCGACGAGACATCGCCGACAATGCGCACGTTACGAACCTCGTCGACGGGCTCCCAACGCACGGTGCGACCGCAGCCGGCAGAAGCGCGACCCTCATCGGTAAATCGCATCTCAAAGCGCGCGGGCAGCTCGCCCTCGGCGGGCACAAACGCCAGCTTCAGCTCGCCATCAACGATTGCGGTAAATGCGCCGTCGACACCGTCGACAACAACGTCAAAGCAGGTGTCGCCGGCAACCTCCAACGAACCCTCCCCCATACGCGCCGAGGCATAATGGTGCTCGATCTCGCGCACCGGCTGCTGCAGCACCACGCCGCCGGCACCGGCTGTAAGCTCACGCGGCACTGTCATGCAGTGCTGCCAGCCGCACGCCACGGTGGGCGCATTGTCATAGGTCGGCTCATCGGGCATGCCCATCCAGCCAATCAGAATGTGGCGACCATCCTCGGCCGTGAACTCCTGCGGAGCATAGAAGTCAAAACCGGCGTCCCACAGGCGGAACTCGCCCAGCTCATAAGCGTCATTGCCACCCGTAATGTCGCCCGTTACAGGCATGTAGCCCGCTGCATACACGTTACCGCGGTCCCAACGACCGCCCTCGAGCCCCTGGGGAGAGAAAGACAGAAACCTTGCCGGCACGCCGCCATCCGCCTCAAGCTCCAGATACCCCGGGCACTCCCACATAAAGCCAAAGCGCTCGGGGGTAGACACGCGGCTCTCGAGCTCCCAACTCAGCATATCGGCCGAGCCATACACCAGGATCTCGCCCACATCGCGCCCGGCACCCTCGCCGTGCATGGCGCAAAATCGACTATCGACATGCGGCCCATCCACGCGACGACGCGCGCCCAGCACCATGTGATAACGCCCGTCCGCGTCACGCCACACCTTGGGATCGCGCACATGGCAGGTCAAATCCTCGGGATAATCCTCGGAAGCCAGCACCACGCGCTTTTGGCTGAACTCCCGACCGGCAAGGCCATCAACGCTCTCGACATAAACAGTATCGGAGCGGCGGCCGGTATTGACGTAGTCGTACGCGCCATCTGCATCGGAAAGCTTAACGTTGCCTGTGTACAGCACGCGAATGCGACCGTCCTCGACAAGCGCGGAGCCCGAATACACGCCATGGCAATCGAACGGCTCGTCGGGCAGCAGCGGGGCGCCAACGTAGTTCCACGTCATAAGATCGCGACTCGTCGCATGGCCCCAGGCCTTAACGCCACCCTCAACATCAAACGGCGCATATTGAAAATAGGCATGGAACACGCCATCTGCCTGGCAAAGACCGTTGGGGTCATTGAGCCAACCCGCCGGCGGCATAATGTGGAAATGCTGGCCATACGCGCCATGACCGCACTCAGAGGCGGCAGCGTCAACAGCGGCAACCAGCTTTGCAAGGTCGCGACCAAGTGCATTAGACATATCAAAGTCCTAACGGATCGAAAGTAACAAGGCGCCAGAGAACGGCACCAGATACGGGAAACGCCCGTGAGCATACAACCCGCGGGCATCCCCTCAATCAAAAGCTCTTAGGCCTGCTCGGAAGCCTTGGGCTCGTCCTTGTACAGGACAAACGAGACGGCAAAGGACACGACCGCGGCGACCGCAAACATGATCGCGTACTGCACGGGCTGGGCCAGGCACAGCAGGATACCGAAGATGCCGGTAACGCCGGTGCCGGAAGCAGCAAGCGAGGTGAGTGCGCAGACCAGGGCACCGCAACCGCCGCCGATGCAGCCGGCGATGAAGGGCTTAAAGAAGCGCAGGTTCACACCAAAGATGGCAGGCTCGGTAATACCCATGAAGGCGGACAGGGCCGAAGGAAGTGCCAGGCCCTTGATCTTGGCATCGCGGGTCTTAAAGGCAACGGCGAGCGCGGCGCCACCCTGAGCGATGTTAGCAGCGCTGGCGATGGGCAGCCAGTAGGTCACGCCGTACTGGGCGAGCTGGCCCAGGTCGATGGCGGTGTACATCTGGTGGATACCGGTAACGACCGTGGGGGCATAGAACAGGCCGACGATAAAGGAACCGATTCCGAAGGGCAGGGTCAGCAGGGCCTGGATCAGACCGAGGATGGCATTCTCGGCCCACACGAAGATGGGGCCAACGGCAACAAGCGTCACGAGCACGGTCACGAACACCGAGACGAGCGGGGTCACAAAGAGGTCGAACATCTCGGGAACGATCTTGTGCAGGCGCTTCTCGAGGAAGGCCAGAATTGCGCAGGCGATGACGATGGGGATCACATGGCCCTGATAGCCGACCCACTCAAAGCTGTACACGCCGGGGATGACGGTGACGATGGCCTGCACGCCCTCGGAGGCAACCGTGTAGGCGCTCTGCAGCGAGGAGTTGATGAACGCACCGCCGACGACGGCACCCAAGTACGGGTTGGCGCCAAAGGCCTTAGCCGCGGAGTAACCGATTAGGATCTGCAGAATGCCAAAGGACGTGCCCGAGACCAGGTCGGCGATCTTATAAATAAAGTTATTGGTGTCGAGCGCGATAAAGCCGTTGGAGGCCATAAAGTTGAGGGCGCTCATAATGCCCAGCAGCAGGCCCGAAGCCACGATGGCGGGGATGATGGGGACAAAGACGTCACCGAGCACCTTAATGGCACGCATAAAGATGTTCTGCTGCTGCGCCGCGGCCTCCTTGACCTCGGCCTTGGTGGCAGCCACGACGCCGCTAAGCGCGATGAACTCTTCGTAGACCTTGTTGACGGTGCCGGTACCAAAAATAATCTGGAGCTGGCCCTGGGCCTCAAAGACGCCCTTGGCGCCGTCGACGTTCTCGATGGCCTCCTTGTTGACCTTGGAATTATCGGCAATCACCAAGCGCAGACGCGTGGCGCAATGCGCGGCAGAGACGACGTTGTCGGCGCCACCGATATTGTCGAGCACCTCTTGGGCTGATTTGCGGTAGTCCATGACTTCCCTTTCCTCCAACGGGCGCATCTGCACCCGGCCATCTTTAACACTTACACTGTAATCGATTTCAGTTTCATATGTCTGTAATCGTTTTCATAATAGGGTGAACGGTAGGAAATAGCCGGCGAATGGTAGTTTTGAGACAAACATAAGGGCTCAGAGGCAGGCAGACGTGCCCAAAATCTAGACATTCATAAGCTGATGGCCGAGTTTGAGCGTCTTTAGACCGCTCTCCCCCTCCACGCCATCGAGCGTGTTGAGCAACATATTGGTCGCCTCGACGCCACTGGTCAGGTAGCCATAATGCACGGTGGGAATGCCGCCCGTCAGCGCGCGCAAAAACGCGTTGTCGCCAAAACCACTCACGCGGTGTATGCCCTCGCCCATGCCGCGAACCTCATCGATGGCACGAAGCGCGCCGGCCGCCATAGTGTCGGTCGCGCAGGCGATAAACGAAACATCGGGAGCGACAGAAAGCAGCTCACGCGCCGCACCATAGCCCGAGTCGAGCGTAAACGAGCCCAGGCGAATCAAGGCGGCATCGAGCGGGTTACCCGCGGCGCGCAAGCCGGCCTCAAAACCGCGTCGGCGGTCATAACCGGCCGCGCGGTCCTCCTCGGTAACCCCAATGTAAGCGATCTTGCCGTCCACGCGACCCGCAAGCGCATGGCCCAGCTCAAAAGCGGCCTCGTAATCGTCGTGATACACGCACGCCGCGCCCTCGACATGTTGACCGATCAGCACAATGGGCACACGGCACGAGTCAATCGCGCGACGGTGCTCGTCGGTGATCATGGTTGCCACCAGCACAATGCCGTCAACCGGATGGTTTTGGAACAGGTCGAGATACTCGAGCTCGCGATCGGCCGCGTTATCAGTATTGGCAAGGAGCATCTGGTAGCCACGGCGACCGAGCACCTGGCCAATACCGGCGGTAATGCGGCTCACGGATTCGGAGTTGATCTTAGGTACGATGACGCCAATGAGCTTGGTGGAACCGGTGCGCAGCGCGCGAGCCTGGCTGGACCGCACGTATCCGGTCAGCTCGATTGCATGCTTAATGCGCTCGGCCTTGTCCGCCGAGATATATCCACCGTTGAGGTAGCGCGAGACGGCAGCGCTCGAAACGCCGGCCAGCTCGGCCACATCTTTCATCTTAACCACGAGCACCCCTGTCATTGAAATCGCTTTCACCATAATACCCGCGAACGCGCTCAATGAATCAACTCGCCCATCCAGGTCGAGCAAACGTCAGACACTATGACCCAATCCGAAGGCACGGAAACGACAGGAGCCCCCGCTCGTGACCGCGGGTCGGGGCTGCGACAAT
>CATWCP010000005.1 GCA_958349325.1 uncultured Collinsella sp. | reverse complement strand
CCAGATAGGCAAAAACCGCCGCGAAAGGGCCCCTGGTCCCTTCGCGGCGGTCATACGCCTCTGATTTTGCGACGATTTTGCCCGCTTGCTACTCGCTGTAGCGGGTGGCTATGGCGGCTCGCACCATGCCGGTGCTCATGAGGTAGGTCACCAGAAAGTAGCCACCGTATGCTGCCAGGAAGATTGCGCAGGTGAGGCCCACGGTGCCGCCGATGCTCATATTTCCGAATATGCTCACCATCTCGATGATCACCTTAAGTGCCACAAAGGAGTGCGCCAAGCCCACCGCCAACGGGAACAGGAAGAATACCGCTTGCTGCGCCATCACCGAATGGCGAATCTGGCGGTCGTCACAGCCGATCTGTGCCAGCACACGATAGCTGCGGCTGCCGTCGGCCACATTGGAGAGCTGCTGGATCGACAGTATCGCCGCGCATGCAACGACCAATACAAAGCCGATGTAGATGGCTAGGTAGCTAATAAGACCGTTCATTTGCGCTGCCTGCGTGTACATCTCGGAGCGTGTGATGAAGGTTCCCCACGACCCCGACTCCTTGCCGTCAACGAGCAGATTGTCGAGCACAGTGTATTTAATGCTCTCGTCTGCCTCGGTTGTATCCATCCCCTGTTTGTAGTTAACGAGCAGGCTACTGGAATACGGCTGCAGATTAAGTTGGGACAACAGCTCGTCGGCAACGACGACGGTGCCCGGATTACTACCCATCGCCGAGTTGGCGATGGCCGCCGTATCTTCGTCCGACTTATCGGCTGCGGGCTTGAGCGTATGCCCGCCCAAGGTGAGGGTATGGCCGCCAGCCATATACTTGGTGTACATGTCGACCAGCTCGCCGCCCATATCACACGTGAGCAGATACTGGTCGTGACCGATATGCACCGGCTCCTCGCCCATCATCTGACGCAGTTTGTTGTACTGGCTCGCCGGCGTCACAAACAGACCCATCGCATCGGCATTGCTACCCCCGAACGCCTTGGGAAGCTTTTCGCCCATGGTCTTGCACATCTCACTTGGAGTCACCGAAGGATCCGAGCCGCCAAGCGGGTAACTCAGATACGAATCGATCTGCACATGCTCACCGGCAACATCGGCGATATTGACCTTCTTGCCGGTCTCGTCGTTGTTGTCCGCCGACTTGCCCTTAATACCGTCTGCAACGTTATCGTGATCGATACGATCGCCGTGCCATGCGGAGTACAAATCGACCGTACTATCGGCCAGCACCATTCGATCGGCCTCAGACGGATTGAAAGACTCTTTGTAGAAGTCGAGCGTATCGGGCGTGTAATAGACATACGTCTGCGACATGTCGGCCGGATTATAGCGCTCCAGATTCTCGTTCATCACGTTGGCAATCGACATACCGCACGTCACCGAGGTGATGGCCAAAAACAGGAGCATCGCGATGACGCCCATCGAAAAGCACACCGTGTTGACCTTGGCCGCAAGCTGGCGCACGGTAAACATGTTGAGGCCGCGCCAATACACGCCGCGCAGGCTCTGCAGCAGCTTGATGAGCATGCCCGAGAGTCCCCAGAACAGGGCAAAGGTGCCCACGGTAACCATAGCGGTCGTAATACCAAACTGGTTCATGGCCTCTTGCAGCTTGCTGTCCGTCGCGGTTAGCGGGAACCCATCACGTAGCAGACGGTAATAGGCCACGCCCACAAGCACCACGCCCACGGCAAAGATGGCAATCGCGATCCAGGGGTTGCGTGTCTTGATGCTCTCGTTGCGACGCTCGGCACCCATAAGCTCGATGAGTTTGGTACGACGCACGGCGCGAAGGTTCAGCAGTAGCGTGAGCACAAACATTACGAGCATGCAGGCAAGGGTCAGATTGAACGCATGCACCGAGAAAAAGAAGTGGAAATTGGCGATCTGTGTCTTAAAAAGCGAGGCCGTAAAGAACGTCATGAGCTGGGAGAGTCCCACACCCAGCACAATGCCGGCGACAAAGGCCACGACCGAAACGATCACCGTCTCGAGCGCCATAATCGTGGCGACGCGCCCGCGCCCCATGCCGAGCACCTGGTACAGGCCAAACTCCTTCTTGCGGCGTTTCATGATGAAGTTATTGGCATACACCATCAAAAAGGCCATGACACCGGCCAAAAAGTACGTCAGGTCGCCGAGCATGCTGCCCATAACCTGCGCCAAGCCCTCTTCATCGATTCCGGCGATGTCGACCTGCATCGAGATGGTGTTAAAGGCATAGAAGACCGTGACGCCCAGGGTGAGCGTCAAAAGGTAGACGAGATAGTCGCGGCCGGCGCGGCGGACGTTGCCCCAAGCGAGTTTACAGAGCATCGGAGCCCTCACCGCCCATCATGGCAACGACCTCCATAATGCGGTCGAAGAACTCTCGGCGGTCGGTGTCGCCGCGGCGCAGCTCGGTGAAGATCTTGCCGTCGCGAATGAACAGCACACGGCTCGTGTAGCTGGCGGCAAAGCTGTCGTGCGTGACCATGAGCACGGTGGCGCGCAGGCGACGGTTGAGGGCCTCCAGGCTCTCGAGCAGCAGGCGAGCGCTCTTGGAATCGAGGGCGCCGGTGGGCTCGTCGGCCATGATCATGGTGGGGTCGGTGACGAGCGCGCGAGCCGCGGCAACGCGCTGCTGCTGACCGCCGGACATCTGGTAGGGATACTTGTCGAGCACCTGACTGATAGACAGGCGCGCTGCCACATCCTGCACACGGGTCGAGATCTCTGCCGAGTTTGTGCGGGCGATGGTGAGCGGCAGGGCGATGTTCTCGCGCGCCGTGAGCGTATCGAGCAGGTTGGAATCCTGGAAGATAAAGCCGAGTTCCTCGCGGCGAAACTGCGAGAGCTTGGCCTGCTTCATGCGCGTCACGTCCTGGCCGTTGATGCGGATGGTGCCGCTCGTGGCGCTATCGATGGTCGAGACGCAGTTGAGCAACGTCGACTTGCCCGAGCCCGAGGCGCCCATGATGCCCACGAATTCGCCGCGGTTGACCGTAAAGTTGACATCGTTGAGCGCGCGGGTCACGTTGCCCAGCGCTCCATATACCTTTTCGAGATGCGCGACCTCCAGTACCGGGGTCGCCGTGTGCGTGGTTTGCATACCGAGTCCTTTCTTGCGATTAGTCTACGGCATCTATAGTCGCAAGAAGACGAGTCGGCTACCATCGATATGGCTTACGCTTGCCTTACCGTTGTGTAAGGTACGGGTAGCCACCCTGCCGCGTGTTGATGTTGAGAGAGGACTCCTGTTGAAGACTGTTCATGTTGCCGTTGGAATCATTCGCAAGGAAGGATCCGACGAGCTACTGGCCGTGCAGCGCGGCTACGGCGACATGCAGGGACTTTGGGAGTTCCCCGGTGGCAAGCTCATGCGCGGCGAGTCGCCCGAAGACGCTGTACGCCGCGAGCTCATGGAAGAGCTGCAGGTAAAAGTCACCAACCTGCGCGATTTCTATACCGTTGAGTATGACTACCCCGATTTTCATCTCTCAATGGAGTGTTACTACTGCTCGCTGGCTAAAGAATCCGATGAGCCCCAGAGGCACGACCGCCAGCTTGATATCCGCTGGATTCCACGCACTTCACTTGCCACGGTGGAATGGATGCCCGCCGACAAAGGGCTCATTGATGCCCTGATTGAGCTGAAGGAAGACCGGCTCGAGGCCAACAGCACTGCCAACGACGCCGAGGCCACCACGACCGACGAGCCCGCTTCCAGGCCCAAGCGCGCACCTAAGCGCCGCAGCAAAAAGCGTCCCAAACCAGATCTGCTCGACGGCATCGATACCTCGGACCTTTCCGCCGACGAGCGCGAACTGGTGCGCCGCCGCGCTGCTATAAAAAAGTCCATGAAGGGCAACAAGCGCGCCAACACCAAGCCCGAGCTGCTCGTACGTCAGCGCCTGCGGGCCGCGGGCCTTACGGGCTATCGTTTGGAATGGAAGGTACCCGGCAAGCCTGACATCGCCTTCCCCGGGCGCAAGATCGCCATCTTCGTCAACGGCTGCTTTTGGCATCGCTGCCCTAAGTGCAATCCAAGCCAGCCCAAGCGCAACGTTGAGTTTTGGGAGGCAAAGTTTCGCCGCAACGTCGAGCGCGACCGAGCAGCCATCGACGCGCTTACCCAAATGGGCTGGACGCCCATCACCGTCTGGGAATGCGAACTCAAAAAGGACCGCATCGATGCCACCATGGAAAAGGTCATCGAGCGGGTGCGGGCCGCAGAGCCGCAGCGCTAGGAACGAGCCGTCCACACGCCCCACACAGGCGAGCCACATCCGCGCCACAAACCTTAGAAAGCCCTTAAGCTCAAAACCTTTCAAGAGTGTTACTCGATAGCTTTGACCTGCGGTTTCATCGCAACGTCAAACCTCATTAAGCCTTTCTTTAGCACTTCTTTGCAGCAGCCGCGGCATAATACTGCCAACGCACGGGACCTAGCAGCACACCCCGTGCGCAACCTTTTGGTGGACATCGAGGAGGCCGCATAAGCATGCATTCTTCCAATGACGCAGCACAGCAGCCATCCCTAAAACATGCAGACCTTTTCTCCTTCCCCCCGACACAGAGAAACGGCCTCCTCGACTCCCCCACCACAAAAGCCAAACGCTCAACCGACCAGGAACTCAACCTGCGAGCATCCTTCGAAAAGCTCCAAGCATCCCTAGACAAAACCTTCCCCAACCAAGCAAGGGCATATAGCCCCCACCAACAAAGCGCCCCTCGCGCCCCATCCTTTCCGCCCTAACGCCACAAGGGCGACGACCTCGAGTAGGTCAACTTGGGAGGGACGAGGGCTTAGTTCCCCAATCTTTCCGCAGGGGGCAAAAAGCCTCGCCGCACGAAGTGCGCAGCGAGGCTTTTTGCATGCCCGAGGACGATTGGGGAACTAAGCCCTCGTCCCTCCCCGGGATATGTAGCGAGTCGGAGTACCCTTGCTGTTACTCTGCTTTGCCCACAGAGTTAAGGTTGGTCATGCGGATCTTAACCAGCTCGGTGATCTCACGCATGCCCTCCTTGGCCGGCTTCTTGGGGTCGAAGCAGGCGGGATTCTCGGCCATGTAGGCCATGAAGCCCTTGGTGTAGGCCTGACGCAGCTCGGTGGCGTAGTTAACCTTGCAGATGCCGTTCTTCACAGCCTCGGCAACCTGCTCATCGGGCACACCGGAGGTGCCGTGCAGAACCAGCGGCACGTCGACGGCGTCGCGGATGGCCTTGACCACGGACTGCTCGATGTGCGGATCGCTCGTGTACACGCCGTGGCTGGTGCCAACGCCAATTGCGAGGGAGGTGCAGCCGGTACGCTCGACGAACTCCTTGGCCTCGGCAGGATCGGTGTAGGGGCTCTCGCCCTCAACCGCGGGACCGTCGTCCTCCTTGCCGCCAACCTTACCGAGCTCAGCCTCGACGGGCACGCCCATGGCGCGGCCAGCATCGGCGACGGACTTGGTCAGGGCGATGTTGTCCTCGAAGGACTCGTGCGAGCCGTCGATCATGACAGAGGTGTAGCCAGTGCGGAAAGCCTGCATGCAGCGGTCATAGCCATCGCCGTGATCGAGGTGCAGGGCGACGGGCACGGAAGCGCGCTCGGCGGCAGCCTTGACCATGCCGTAGAAGTAGTCCAGACCAGCGGTCTTGATGGTGCCCGGGGTGGTCTGCATGATGACGGGGGACTTGGTCTCCTCGGCAGCGGCCAGAACGGCCATAACAAACTCGAGGTTCTCGACGTTGAAAGCGCCAACAGCGTAGTGGCCGGCCTGAGCGTCCTTGAGCATCTTTTCGGTGGTAACAAGTGCCATGAGCGTTTGCTCCTCTCCCTCGCCCGCATCTGGACATCGGGCGTAGTTGTTCACAAGGCGTTTTACCTTGCGTTTTTCTGCGCTCATTGTATGAAATTCAGCGGCTTTACACGCGCGAGATATTGAGCCCATGCAGGTCAATACCGTCGTTTTTGAAAAGTAAACGGAAGGAATTTGAGCCGAGTTGACATGTTCGATATTGAATTTTGAGCGTTCAGCGTCTTTCTTTTATAGAAAAGATAAGTAATCGAAAGGTGTTTTCTTACTCAAAAAGAAAATGAACGAAAATAGAGTCAACACAATTCCTGCAAATTTAGCCGAGAATGGAGCAGACATGACCCAAGCTACCAACCGTGCTTTTGCCGACGAACGCCGCGCCGCCATCATGGAAATGCTCGAGCACAACGCCTCGGTGCAGGTAGCAGAAATCGCCCAGACCTTTGGCGTGTCCTCCGTCACCGCCCGCGCCGACCTGGACGCGCTCGCCGAAGCAGGCAAGCTGCGCCGCACACATGGTGGTGCCGTTTCGCTTCACAAGCGCCTGACCGTCTCCACGCAGGATCGCCGCATCAATGTCAACGTCGCCGCCAAGCAGGCCATCGCGCAAAGCGCCATCGAGCTCGTCAATGACGGCGACACGCTGCTCGTCGACTCGGGCACCACGGCGCTCGAGTTCGTCCGGCTCCTTGATCAGCGCGACGGCATCACCGTTATCACGGCCGACATTACCATCGCCGATTATATTGACGAGAGCATGCCCTCGGTCGATGTCGTCATGCTGGGCGGGGCACTGCGCAAAGGTCATCGCTATCTGTACGGCCCACTTACCATGCAGGCTCTCCAAATGGTCCACGCCGATCTTGCCGTCATGTGCCCTGGCGCTTTTGTTCCCGGCTGCGGCTTTACGACCGACTTTCCCCAGATGGCCGAGACCAAAACAGCTATGATCGCCGGAGCCCATCAAAGCGTCGCCCTCATGGACGCTAGCAAGGTTAACGGACGCGGCATGTACCGCTTTGCCGAGCTGACTGATGTCGACACCATCGTGATGGACCGTGACCCCGATCATGCCGTCGCCACCTCAATCGCCGAGGCCACCGACAGCACACGTCCAGCCCTCATCATCGCCGGCGCTTAAACAAAAACCACCACAAAGGTGCCTGTCCCCTTTGTGGTGGTTGTGATGGCTGAGCGTCAAAAGTGAACGTGTCGCTACTTGGACAGCTCGTCGGCGAGGGCCTCGATCTGAGCGCGCGAGGCTTCGTTGAGCGAGCCCAGCACAGTCACCTTGTTCTGCGTCAGGGTGATGTCCTTCATGCCCTCGAGCTCCTTGGTCATAACCTTGGCAGCCGCGGGTGCCCAAGAGCCGGCCTCGACGAGCGCCACCGTACGGTTCTGGTAGGCGTGCTCGGCGAGCGTATGGATGAAGGTGCTCATGCACGGGAAGATCTCGCCCTGATAGGTGATGGAGGCGAGCACCAGACGGTCGTAGCGGAACGCATCCTCAACGGCCTCGGCCATGTCGTCACGAGCCAGGTCAAAGACGGAGACCTTCTGGCCGCGAGCCTCAAGCGCAGATGCGAGCTCCTCGACGGCAGCCTTCAGATGCCCGTACACGCTCGCATAGGCAATCGTGATACCCTCGTCCTCGGGCTGATAGCTCGACCAGGTGTTATAGGTGTCGAGGTAGTAGCCCAGGTTCTCGGTCAGCACGGGGCCGTGGAGCGGGCAGATGATCTGGATATCCAGGTCGGCGGCCTTCTTGAGCACGGCCTGCACGAACTTGCCGAACTTACCGACGATGCCAAAGTAGTAGCGGCGAGCCTCGCAAGCCCACCCCTCGGGATCCTCGATGTCGTTGGCGCCAAACTTGCCAAAGCCGTCGGCACTAAAGAGCACCTTGTCGGTGGACTCGTAGGAGAAGAGCACCTCGGGCCAGTGAACATTGGGGGCACCGACAAAGGTTAGGCTGTGGCCGCCCAGGTCGAGCACGTCGCCATCTTTGACGACCATCTTGCGCTCGGGGAAGTCGGTGCCAAAGTAGTTGACCATCATACGGAAGGCGCCCATGCTGGCAACAATCTGCGCCTGGGGATAGCGCTCCATAAAGGCGGCGATGCCGGCGGAGTGATCGGGCTCCATGTGATGGACGATCAGGTAGTCGGGCGTGCGGCCATCGAGCACGGCCTCGAGGTTGCCGAGCCACTCGTCAACAAAACCACCATCGACCGAATCGGCGACAGCGATCTTTTCGCCCAAGATAACGTAGCTGTTGTATGCCATACCGTTCTCGGACACATCGTACTGGCCCTCGAACAGGTCAATGTCGTGATCGTCGACGCCAACGTAGCGGATATCCTTGGTGATCTCCATCAGGCAAAGCCTCCTAGATAGACAGAATAACCCGTCTATCATAGCACTCGGCAGCATCCCAACTGTTATCTGCCGGCATCCTTATCGATTGTTATTGAAATACGATAAATCGCCGTTTACCTGCGCAAACTATGAGCGTGGTATCGCCGTGCTATGTCGAATAATGAGCTGGCCGGGAATACGAATGGCAACGGTTTTGCCCGCCGTACCCGCCTCGGGAACCGCATGCTCGAATACCTCGCGTCCGCGCTGATGCAAATCGAATCGAACGGTCGTGAGCTCGTTATGCGCGACAAAATCATCGAGCGAATCGTCGACACCCACCACGCTCACGTCCTCGGGCACGCGCAGGCCGCTATCGCGCAGCGCTGCAATCGCGCCATTTGCCATCTGGTCGTTTGCCGCGTAAATCGCCGTCATGGTGCGATCGTGCTCGGCCAGGTACCTACCGGCCTCGTAGCCGCTGTTGGCAGACCAGTCGCCCTCGAGCGGCTCTGCCGGCTCGATGTGTTTACGCTCGAGCGCATCCTGCCAACCGGCTCGACGAAATTGCTCGTCGACCGAGAACGACGGGCCGCCAATATAGCGAATTTGCTCGTGCCCCAGCTCAAACAGGTGATCCATAAGCAATAGCGAGCAGCCGTAATGGTCGGAATCGACCGTGGTCACCCGCGGGTGCGCATACATGGTAACGATGACCGTGCCAATGCCCGGCAGTGGATCAAACGTCTCAAAATCGGGCGCCATGCGGCTCATGCCGATGATGATGCCGTCCACCGGCAATGCGGCCATACGACGCGTGGCCTCGGCAAGCGAGAATTCCTCGGTCTTGGACATCTCGACCAGCGTGATGGCGCAATTATGCTCGCGAGCAGCGCTGGCGATGCCGTCGATCATTGAGAGGTTGCCAAACTTGGTGACATCGTTGATGCATAGGCCGACCGAATGGTAACGGCCGTCGCGCAGCGAGCGACCGGCATAACTCGGACGAAAGCCGAGCTCTTGCATAGCAGCCTGCACGCGCTGGCGCGTCTGCTCGTTAACGTTGGGCAAGCCGTTGGCGACGCGCGAAACCGTCTGCTGCGAAACGCCAGCAGCGCGGGCGACGTCGGCCATGGAAACCGGACGCGTACCTGTATCGTTGGACGGGCGCCTTGCCACAGGATCACCTTCACCCTTGCGAGATCTGAATAGCGTGAATGCCGGCCCGGGCAGAAATACATCCCGCGCCGAGGCCCGCTATCGTCGGACGCATGTTAACGTACTCTACTTTTTCTATCTGCATCTCTTCTGCTTTATAAGTCCATACGGCAGTACCGTTCACGGCTGAATTTCTACCGATTACCAGATTCTCAAAAAGTGACAAGCGTTGTGTTATGAGTACGTTAACATAGCCCGTAACGTGCGATATCGTGAACACTTGGTTCATGCCGCTTCAAGTTGTTAACGTACTCATAACGACGCAAAACTCACCCGTGCGCGCCAAGGAAAGGACTCCCATGACCACTCCCGACGAAAAGACACTCGCCACGCTCACCAAGCTATTTGAGGAGGAGTTTGGCCCCATCGGCGACCGCCAGGTGCTCTACGTGCACGCGCCCGGGCGTTCCGAGATCAGTGGTAATCACACCGATCACGAAGGCGGTCACGTTATCGCCGGCTCGCTCGATGTCGCTGTCGACGGCATCGCCGTGGCAACCGACTCCAACAAGATTCGCGTCGCCGACGAGGGCTATCCTACGTTTGAGATCACGCTCGACACGCTGGATGTTCAGGAGTCCGAGAAGGGCACGTCCGCAAGCCTCGTCCGCGGCATGGCGCACGAGATTGCAGCCCTTGGCGTTGAGCCCCACGGCTTCGACTTCGCCTTCACCTGCTCCGTCCCCTCGGGTGGCGGCCTTTCCAGCTCTGCCGCCGTCGAGGCCGCGTACGGTCGTGCCATGGAGACGCTCTGGGGCGCGCCCGCCATTGAGCCCGTCACGCTCGCTCAGATGAGCCAGCGCACCGAGAACAACTACTACGGCAAGCCCTGCGGCCTGATGGACCAGGCCGCTGTGTGCCTGGGCGGCCTTGCCTACATGGACTTTGAGGACCAGGCTCAGCCTAAAACCCAGAAGCTCGAACTCAACTTTGAGGATCACGGCTATGCGCTCGTGCTCGTTAAGGTTGGTGCCGACCACGTGGCCGCCACCGACGATTACGCTGCCGTTCCGCGCGAGATGCAAGACGTCGCCGCCGAGTTTGGCAAGGCACGCCTGTGCGAGGTCGATGTTGCCGATTTTGACGCCAAGCTCCCCGAGCTGCGTGCCAAACTGGGCGACCGTGCCTGCCTGCGCGCCGTTCACTACTGGTACGAGAACGGCCTGGTCGATAAGCGCTGGGCGGCCCTGAACGCCGGCGACATCGATCAGTTCCTGGTCCTGACGCGCGAGTCCGGCGCCAGCTCTGCCATGTACCTGCAGAATGTCGTTGCCAAGCTGGGCTCCGAGCAGCCTTCCATGTATGCCCTGGCGCTGGCCGAGCACGTGCTCGACGGCCGCGGCGCCGTTCGTATCCACGGTGGCGGCTTTGGTGGCACCATCCAGGCCTTCGTGCCGCTCGATCTGGTCGACACCTTCATTGCCAAGATGAACGGCTGGCTGGGCGAGGGCTCTGCCCGTCATTACGCTATCTCTGACAAGGGGGCTTACGCGGCATGGCTGTAATGACTGACGTGCGCGAGGCCGCGCAGAACCTGATCGAGTACGCTATCCACCGATCGATGATCGGCCAGGACGATCGCATCTGGGCATACAACACCATTTTGGAGTGCATCGGCGCCACGGGCCCCGCACTCGACATGGCTTGGGCGCTCAAGACCGAGAAGATTTCGCTCTTGCACCCCGATACACTCCCCGACTTCGACCTAGAGGGCACGCTTGCTGTGCTTTCCGAGGCCGCCGTTGCCAACGGCGCTGCCGAGGACACGGCGTCGGGCCGCGACCGCATCGCCATGCGCATCATGGGCGCACTCATGCCGAGGCCTTCGGTTGTAAACGAGGAGTTCAACGGCCGCATGGGCGTCAACGAGCCCCGCGCCGCGACCGACTGGTTCTACGGTCTGTGCTGCGACGCCGGCTACGTGCGCCGCGCCGCCATCGCGCGCAATATCAAATGGAGCACCCCCACCAACTGGGGCGACCTGGAGATCACCATCAACCTGTCCAAGCCTGAGAAGGACCCGCGCGATATTGCCGCGGCCGGCGCCGCTAAAAACACGGGCGAGAAGTATCCCGCCTGCCAGCTCTGCATCGAAAACGAAGGCTATCCCGGACGCTCTGCCGCAGCCGACGGCGGCGCTCACCCCGCCCGCCAGAATCTGCGCGTTATCCCCATTAAGCTCGACGGCGAGCGCTGGGGCTTCCAATACAGCCCGTACGCGTACTTTAACGAGCACTGCATTGCCATGAGCTCCGAGCATCGCCCTATGCACGTTGACCGCAAGGGCCTGACGTGCCTGCTCGATTTTGTGGACCTGTTCCCGCACTACTTTATTGGCTCCAACGCCGACCTGCCCATCGTGGGCGGTTCGATTCTGTCGCACGACCACTTCCAGGGCGGCGCGCACGAGTTCCCCATGATGCATGCCACCGAGGTCTCGCAGTTTAGCGTACCCGGCTTTGACCAGGTCAGCGGTACTGTGCTGCAGTGGCCGCTTTCGGTGCTGCGACTGCGCTCGCACGACCGCGCCCAGTTGCTCGATGCTGCCGAGAAGATTATCCTGGCATGGCGCGAGTGGACCGATGAGTCTGTGGGCGTCATCGCGCACACAGCCGATGGCGCGGCGCACAACACCGTGACGCCCGTCATCCGCCGCGTCGACTCCCGCGGCAATGCCGGCGGCGAGATCTACGAGGCCTACCTGGCGCTTCGCTGCAACATCACGACCGACGAGCATCCGCTGGGCGTGTTCCACCCGCATGCCGAGTATCACCACATTAAGAAGGAGAACATCGGCCTGATCGAGGTCATGGGCCTGGCCATTTTGCCGCCGCGCTTGGTTCCTGAGCTCAGTGCTGTCCGCAAGCACCTGCTGGCGGCCAAAGCCGATGCCAGCTACGACCTTGCCAGCGCGCTCGAGGGCGACGACCTTTGCCGCAGCCACGCCGCATGGGCCGAAGATGTTTTTGCCCGCCGCGCCGACGAGCTTACGGCGGACAACGTCATCGATATCCTGCACGAGGAGGTCGGCGTGGTGTTTGGCCACGTGCTCGATAACGCCGGCGTCTTTAAGTGGGACGAGGCAGGACGCGCCGCCCAGCAGCGCTTTATCGACTCGCTGTAGCATACGAGTTCGGATCCCTTGGGGACGGAGGAAAACGGATCATTTCGTCCTCAAGGCAACGGCGCCCGCCGGCAACATCGCCGACGGGCACCGTTTTTGAGTGTAGTCATTGGGGACGTTCTTAAGGGGCGTTCTTAAACGACTAGTCATTAAAGAGCGTCCCCAATGACTACTTGCGACCAAGGCAACGCCGGTGTCTTGGCAACGACAGCGAAAACGCCCCTAAGCGAGCAAGGTGACGTGAAAGAGGAGGGCATTGACCTTCTGGTCATGCCCGACGATTGAACGTCAGATTGCCGCTTAGGGGCGTTTGCAGCGTCGAGCCGTTGCGCGGTTTGGTAAAACCGCGTAACCCTACAGCTCCGTTACTTCAACGTTGTTGAAGATCTCATCCCAGCGGTCCATGACCAGGTGGCCGGTCTTGGGATCCATGGCGTTGAGCTTGCCGCAGGTATTGGCGGTCTTGAGCACGGTGACGTCGTCGGCACCAGCAGCAATGGCATGCGCAAAACCGGCGATGGTCGAGTCACCGGAACCCGTCGCGTTCACAGCCGCAATCGCAGGCGTCTTGGCGCGGAACGCGCGGCCCTCATGGAAGCCCACCGAACCAGCAGCGCCCATCGAAACGACAACCCAGGGAATACCGGCAAAACGGTCATCGGCGGCAAGCGCCTCGCGCAGGGCATCGACATCATCGGTCGTAAAGGACGTACCCAGCAGGCCGTTAATCTCGGTCAGGTTGGGCTTTACGAGCTCAGGCTTAGCGTCGGACTCCAGCGCGGCCTCCAGCGATGCACCCGAGGTGTCGAGCAGCACCTTGGCGCCCGCCTCCTCGGCGATCTTGACGAGCTCGGCATAGTAACCAGCATCGACGCCACGCGGCAGCGAGCCCGAAAGCGTCACGACGTCCGCCTTCGCTGCAAGCTCGGCGAACTTGGCCGTAAAGGCCTCGAGCTCGGCCGGGGCGATCTGCGGGCCGCTCTCCAGCAGCTCGGTCTGATTACCCTCGTGCAGGATATTCAGGCAGATGCGCGTCTCACCGGCAATAGGCACAAAGTCGTTCTTGACGCCGTCGGCATCCATGAGCTCGGCCATATAGGCACCCATGTGTCCGCCGAGCAGACCGGTCGCGAGCACATCGTCGCCCAACTGCAGCAGCACGCGGCTCACGTTGAGGCCCTTGCCGCCAGCGGTCTTTTCGGGCGTCACACGGTTAACATCGTCGATGATCAACTTGTCGAGCTGATAGCGCGTATCAATCGACGGGTTCATGGTAACGGTCAGAATCATGTTGAACTCCTGTTCCGGGGCGGCATGACCCGCCCCAAACATACGATAGCTCGTTAAAGGATCTCGATCTCAAAGCCGCGGGTGACGGTCTCTCCCGGCTTGGCCACCAGGCAGCCGCGCTTGTGCTCCAGAATATCGTCCTCGTCGGAGCAGGTGGACAGGCCGCCCCACGGTTCCACGGCCACAAAGTCGCCCTCGGGCTTGCTCCACACAATCAGGTATGGCATATCGGGGAACGTCAGGCGCACGCCCTTGTCCTCGGTTTTCTTGGTCAACGTAACCACGTGGCTCTCGAGCACGTCAAAGATGGTCTCTGCGAAGTCAAAGAGTTCGTGGGTCAGCGGCAGGTCATGGCCAACCATCGGGTTCTTGCTGCGATGCTCAACATCAATCAGGCCCGTCGAGGGAACGGCAGTACAGAGCTCGGCGGCCTCGCGCTGCTCAAAACGGAGCTCGTAGTCGTCGTAGGACTCGCCCTCGTCAAGCGGGCACTTAAAGCCAGGGTGACCGCCCACAAAGAACGGCATGTCCTCGGTGCCCTCATTGGTCACCTCGTACGACACGGCCACCTTCTCCGCATCGATCGTGTAACGAGCAACGATCTTAAACGGATACGGGTACTGCTCGAGCAACTCGGCATGGTCGGCAGAGCTTAAGCTCAGCGCAACCATGTTGTCGCTCTGCTCCTCGAGCTTCCACTCCTGCTTGCGAGCAAAGCCGTGGCGGGCGAGCTTGACCTCGCGACCGCCCATGGTCATTGCGTGACCGTCACGAAGGCCACCGCAGATCGGGAAACAAATGGGTGCCTGGCCCGACCAGACCGAAGGATCGCCCTGCCACAGGTACTCGCGACCGTTGGCTTTAATCGAAGTGAACGATCCGCCAGCCGTGCTCAACGCAATGCGGACAGAGCCGTTATCAAGAACAAACTCCATGGGAATCTTCTCCTTCACATATCATCTCGCACGATCCATTGTGAACGTCGTGCCTTGAGCAGAAAGGTAATGAGGCAGCGCCGCAAACAAAAGAACAATGCACGTCCAGCCCGCTGGGCCAATTGGGCTGATAGAAAACCGGCTCGCGCCCCCTCACAGAAACGCGAGCCGTCAACGGACTAGTTAATTACGCCGGATACCCGCTAATCGTGGTATTCGCCGCGGTCCCACTTCTCGAGGAACTCGTCAAAGAAGTGCGGGTCAGCCTGAGCCTCGGCGTCGGCCTTATTGCAGGCATCGATCTTGGCGATCAGGGCGTCGTGCTCGGGAGTCTTCTCGTAGGGCTCCTCCAGGAAGGCAAGCATGATATCGGCCATCAGGAACTCGCCGGTGATCTTGCCGCCAAAGCCCACGATGTTGGCGTTGAGCTCGCGACGGGCATACAGGGCAGAGGTCATGTCGCGGACCAGGGCGCAACGGGCGCCGGGAACCTTGTTGACGGCGTTGGTGATGCCGATGCCGGTGCCGCACAGGGCCACGCCAAAGTCGGCCTTGCCGCTGGCAACGGCCTCGCCCACGGCCTTGCCGTAGATGGGATAGTGCGTACGGGTGTGGCTGTAGGTGCCGCAGTCGAGCACCTTGTAGCCAGCCTGCTCCAGGCGGTCGGCCAGATAGATCTTCTCGTCCGTAACGATATGGTCGCAACCGATTGCGATGGTCTTCTTCATCAGAACGTCCTTTCGTCTGAATTCACAAGTTGAGGTAGAAGTTCGAGTTCTCGGTGGCTCTCGTTAGGCCATCTTGTTGAGCATGTCGACACGGATCTGGTGACGGCCGCCGGCGTACTGGGCGCGCAGGAACTCGCGGGCGATCTTCTTGGCGACCTCGGTGCCCACAACGCCCGGGCCCATGGTGACCATGCGCGAGCCGTTGTGCTCGCGGGTCATGTAGGCGGAACGCTCGTCGGAAATGTTGGCGACGACCATGCCCTTGATCTTGACGGCGGCCATATAGGAGCCGACGCCGTACTTATCGAATGCGAAGCCCTGGGAATCCTTGTGCTCCAGCAGGTCCTTGGCAACGGCGGTCGCGGAATCGACAAAGTCCGCGGCAGGGGTCTCGGAATAGTCGACGACCTCGTGACCGTCGGCGATGAGCATCTCCTTGATGGACTCCTTCATCGACATACCGTCGGCATCGGAAGCGATTACAACCCTCATGACATCCTCCTTGAGAGATACGCAGGTGCGTAGTTTCTGTTTGGAAGTGTTGAATCGCGTTCAGGTCCGGGCATCTGAATGTGCGGTTCTTCACTGTTCATGTTTATTTGAACACATTCGAACACCGACTGCAACATTTTTTTGTTTGTCTTTGTTCTTTTTTGAACAAATACCGTTTACGGATGATTGCTGATCGTTTGGGCCCGGCACTGACGTAGCGACCACGTGTTCAACAAACAAAAGGGCGGCCGAGAACGTGTCTCGGCTGCCCTTCGGCGGTATTCCCCGGTATATACAGCTGTTTTAGCTACTCAGACTGCCCGCTCTTCTTGGCATGTTTGGACGGAGCGCTCAAAAAACGACCCGTCAAATAGTTCGCCGGGCCGGAAATATCAATCCCCAGCAGCACGTGTCCCAGCCACAGGAACGCCACGAGCACCAGTAGAGGAATCACACACGAGGCCACGATCATCACGATGACGCCTTCGATGAGGTCGGTCACCTGCTGCACGATCTCGTCGGTCATCTGCTTGGCACCACTGGTTACCGACGTGACCAGGCTCGAGGCCCCGTCAGTCAACTGCTCGAGCACGTTTTTGGACTCCGTGGCCTCGGATTTTTTCTTGTTCGATGTTGAGCTGGTCTTGGCTGACTTGTCCGTGGTGTTGGCAGCGTCCGCTGCCTTTAGCTCAGCTTGCTCAATACTTACGCGATACGTTTCGTCGACCTTCTGCGACACCCATACGCTTGCAGGCACCAACGCCATGCCGATCACGGCAACCACCAGCACGCGCGTCGCCACGCGGCGCAGGACGGCGCTGGTACTCCAGCGTCCGTGAATACCGAGCGACACTGCAAAGAGCACCAGAGCAAACGGAATCAGGATGCCCAGGCCAACCGACCACAAAATGGTCAGCAGATATTTCTCAAGATAGAGCACGGCAAGTACGATGCCCAAGTTTCCAGAAAGCTGTGCGAGTTGCCCGGCGACTGGCGTTCCCGTATCACCCGGCAGCGCGGTAATGCCCGCAGACAGCGCCACGCACGAGGTCGTGAGCGCCAAAACGTTGCCCTTCTTTTGATCGATGACCTCTATGGTGGAGTCCCAAGTCTTGGTATCGGCGAAATGCGGACGAGCTACAAAGCCCGACAACAGCGCCAGTACCACGAGCGCAACGATAAAGCCAATCTGCAGCTTTTTGTTTGCGCACACGACATCGGACAGGCTGGGCTGCAGCTCGGTTACCGTCGTGTGCTCGGTTATCTGGACAGGACGCCCATGAGCCATCTCGCGCGCGTCTCTTTTTTGTATTGACCCGTTACCCGGCATTTGGATACCTCCTCAGTCCGGCGTTTAATGCGAAAGGAAGTATACCCACCGAGCAAAAATCGAACGGCACGACGAACGGAGCGCACCAAGACTGTCCCCAATGACTAGTCGTTTAAGAACGTCCCCAATGACTATCTCGGGATGAGTTGCGGGAAGGAGGACAGAAAAAAGCCCTGCCGCGGGTCTGCAGCAGAGCTTTTGGAAGGGGCTTGGTTGTGAGGGCTCGTTAGGCGAGCTTGGCCTCGAGCTCGGCGATGCGCTTGTAGGCATCGATGGTAAAGCGGGTCTGCTTCTCCAGAATCATAGTGGTCATGAGAGTGTCCTGAGCGTGAGCCATGATGAAGGTCATCTCCATCTCGCCACCGCCGGCCTCCTGCGAAAGCAGCTTGGTCTGCGTGTCGTGGGCACCGATGAGCGCATCGCTGGCATCCTTGTGCAGCTGTTCGGCCTTCTCAAAGTCACCCTCGCGAGCAGCATCGAGCGCTGCAAGCAGATCGGTCTGGGCGTCACCTGCATATGCGACAATCTCGAATCCAACCATCGAGATTTCTTCTTTGGTTGCCATATTGCGTTCCTTTCACATATGAACCAATGGAGAGCATCGCGTCCGGGCATACGCGCTGCGTTGTGTATGACAGAAACAATAACATTCAAACAAAAAAGAACAGCGTAAAACGTAATTTCGAGCTATGAACGGTCACTTTTCGTCCGTGAACGGTTTTTAAACCAATCTGAACAATATCGAACACAATTAGCGGAAACCCAAACAGACCCGCGCCCTAGCGCCAATCGCGCACCGTATCGCCCTCGACGAGCACGCCCGGAAACAGCATGTGCTCCACACCGGGCGCAACGCCCTCGGCGCCGGCAATCTTGTCAACCGCCCACATGCCGACGCGCTTGTTGTCAAAGCGCACCGTGGTCAGGCGACAATCGGGCACGATATCGCCCAGGCTGTCATCAACACCCACCACGCTCACGTCCTGGGGCACACGCTTTCCGCGCGACTCGAGCCCACGGATGCAGCCATATGCCATGGCATCGTTGGAGGCATAGATGGCCGTGCAGGTCGGATCATCCGCAAGCACCTGGCCGGCGGCATATCCACTCTGCGCCGTCCAGTCGCCACGGACGAGCTGCGGTGGCTCAATGCCATGCGCACGCAATGTCTCACGCCAGCCTTCCTCGCGCCGCATGCCCGAAAGCGAGCGCTCGGGGCACGAGATAAAGTGCACGGTCTTGTGCCCCTGTTCCAGCAAGTACTCGACCACCTGGCGCGAGCAATCGAACTGGTCGTTATCGACCGTCGAGCACAGCGGGTGCTCCAACATCGTAACGAGCACCGTCTGCATGCCGGGCAGCGGCTCGAAGGTGCCAAAGTCCGCCGGCATGCGGTTCATAATCACGACCATACCGTCCACCGGCAGCGCGCTCATACGCGACGATGCGCTCTCGAGGGTATACGGATGCCCATCTACTTTAGTGAGGGTGATGGCGTAGCCGTGTTTGTCGGCGGCGGCGGCAAAGCCCTCCATACGGTCGAGGTTGCCGGTGCCGGTAATGTTGAACATGGCGACGCCGACGGTCTTAAACTTACCGCGGCGCAGCGATCGACCGGCAAAATTGGGGCGATACCCCAGCTCGCGCATGGCGGCACGCACGCGCTCCTTGGTCTCGGGGCGCACGCTGGGCGAATCGTGCACCGTACGCGAGACTGTCTGCTCCGAGACGCCCGCGAGACGCGCCACATCCTTAACGGAAACCGATTTTTTAACAGCGGCCATAGGTCGATCTTTCTATGTCGACGATGCCATTGGTGGCACCCTACGCAGTCATTTTTAACGCCTTCAAGTATATCCAACGCCTCCCCCACCATACGCTCACCACCCAAAACCTACCGTTCACCGACATTTTTGCTTCCCCAAACGGCTTTTGGCTCCCAAATGTTAACGTTGCCATTGCGCAAACACAGAGCCACCGGGCGGCTCAAACGTTTACGCATAAGGAATCGACGGTTCGCAGGCACAGGAACCACCGGTTCGCGTCTTTTTTGTGTCGCAAAATGGCAACGTCAACATTTTGGCAACCGAACGCCAAAAGCTACCATCGTTGCTAACCCACCGACTCTTAGGAGCATTGCATGGAGCAACTTATCGCCACCATCGAAAAAGGCCAGCCCTTTTTCAACGCGATCGCCCGCAACAAGTACCTCAAGGCGATCCGCGACGGCTTTATCTCCGTCATCCCCATCATCATCTTCTCGTCCATCTTCTGCCTGGTAGCCTCGGTCCCCAACATCTGGGGTTTCTACTGGCCCGATGACATCAACAACGCCCTGTGGAAGTGCTACAACTACTCCATGGGCATCCTGGCCATCGCCTGCGCCGCCACCACGGCCAAGCACTTCGCCGACGCTCAGAACCGCGATCTGCCCAAGAACAACCAGATTAACTTTATCTCATGCATGTGCGCGGCCATCATCGGCTTCTTGCTCCTTTCGAGCGACACCATCGCCACGGACGCCGCCAGCGGCTTCAACACCACCTACCTTGGTTCCAAAGGCCTGCTGACCGCCTTTATCGCTGCGTTTGTGACTGGCATCATCTACAAGTTCTTCATTAAGCGCAACATCACCGTCAAGATGCCCGAGCAGGTTCCGCCCAACATCTCGCAGACCTTCAAGGACATCATCCCCTTCTCCGTCTGCATCACCGTCTTTTGGGTTTTTGACATCGTCTTCCGCGCTGCTTTTGGCTTCTGCTTTGCCCAGGGCGTCATCCAGGTGTTCCAGCCCCTGTTCACCGCTGCCGATGGCTACATCGGCCTCGCTGTGATCTACGGCGCCATGAGCCTCTTCTGGTTCGTGGGCGTCCACGGCCCCTCGATCGTCGAGCCCGCCATCGCCGCCGCTCTCGTTGCCAACATGACCGACAACCTGGCTGCGTTCCAGGCCGGCCAGCACGCTTCCGCTGTCCTGACCCAGGGTGCCCAGTACTTCGTCGTCTGCATGGGCGGCACCGGCGCCACGCTCGTCCTGGTCTTTATGTTCTGCTTCCTGGCCAAGTCTCAGGAGATGCGCGCCGTCGGTAAGGCCGCCATCGTCCCCGTCTGCTTTGCCGTCAACGAGCCGCTGCTGTTCGCCGCACCCATCGTGCTCAACCCCGTCTTCTTTGTCCCGTTTGTCTTTGCTCCGATCGCCAACATCTGGATCCTCAAGATCTTTATCGACTTCTTGGGCATGAACGGCTTTATGTACACCCTGCCTTGGACCGTCCCCGGCCCCATCGGCACCATCATGGGCCTGGGCTTCCAGCCGCTCGCCTTTGTGATGCTCGCCATCATCCTGGTCGTCGACTTTGCCCTGTACTATCCGTTCTTCCGTGCCTATGACGCCCAGAAGTGCGCCGAGGAGGCCGAGATCTCCCAGGAGGAGCTCGCCGCCAAGAACGCCGAGAAGGCCGCCAAGCTCAACGATGCCTTCCAGGGCAAGGCCGATGCCAAGAGCGTTGCCGCCGGCGCTGCTGCCGAGGCCGTGAAGGCCGATGCCCCCGCCGCTTCTGCAGCATCCGCTGCCGAGGCAACGACCGCCAGCGACCTTAACGGCAAGCGCGTACTCGTGCTCTGCCAGGGTGGCGGTACCTCGGGCCTGCTCGCCAACGCGCTGGCCAAGGCTGCCAAGGAGCGCGGCATCAATCTTGAAACCGCTGCCGAGGCATATGGCAACCACGTGGACATGCTCCCCGACTTTGACCTGGTCGTCCTGGCCCCGCAGGCTGCCAGCTACCTGGCCGACCTGCAAAAGGACTGCGAGCGCGTGGGCAACAAGTGCGTCGCCTGCCGCGGAAAGCAGTACATCGAGCTCTCCCAGAACGGCGACAAGTCTCTCGCCTTCGTGAGTGAACAGCTTTCGAAGTAAGTAACGCCCAGGGCCAGCCGACCATACACAGCCGGCTGGCCCTTCGATCTAGACGATTGGATCATTATGTCCGTTAATCCTGCTGGCGTAACCAACCCGCCTGCGCAGTTTCCCGAGGACTTTGTCTTTGGCGGCGCCACCGCTGCCTACCAGGTAGAGGGCGAGACCCGCACTCACGGTAAGGGCAAGGTTGCCTGGGACGACTTCCTGGAGGCCCAGGGGCGCTTCTCCCCCGATCCCGCTTCGGACTTCTACAACCAGTACCCCGTCGACTTGGAGCTGTGCGAGGAGTTCGGTATCAACGGCATCCGCCTCTCCATCGCCTGGAGCCGCATCTTCCCCAACGGTACCGGCGAAATCAACCCCGAGGGTGTCCAGTTCTACCACGACCTCTTCGCCGAGTGCCACAAGCACCACGTTGAGCCGTTTGTCACGCTGCATCACTTCGATACGCCGCTTGCCCTCTTTGAGAAGGGCGACTTCCTCAACCGCGAGACCATCGACGCCTTTGTGGACTTTGCCACCTTCTGCTTTAAGGAGTACGCCGACCAGGTGACCTACTGGTTCACCTTTAACGAGATCTGGGCCGACGCCTCCAACACCTACATCGAGGGCACCTTCCCCGGCGGCGTCAAGGCGCATCTGGCCGAGGCCTTCCAGTGCGAGCACAACATGATGCTCGCCCACGCCAAGGCCGTGCTGGCCTTCCACAACGGCGGCTTTAAGGGCAAGATCGGCGTCATCCAGTCGCTGGAGTTTAAGTATCCGCTCAACGAGAACGACCCCGCCGACATCAAAGCCGCCAACAACGAGCACGTGCTGCAGAACCAGTTCTTGCTCGACGCCACCTTCCGCGGCGACTACGCGCCCGACACCCTCGAGTGCGCCAACCGCTTGGCTGCCGTCTCGGGCGGCACCATCGAGATCCTAGACGAGGATCTGGAAATCATGCGCGAGGCCGCGCTCTACAACGACTACCTGGGCGTTAACAACTACCAGTGCCGCTTCTTGAAGGCCTACGATGGCGAAAACGACCTGCACCACAACGGTACGGGCGAGAAGGGCACCGGCCGCTGGCGCGTTAAGGGTATTGGCGAGCATGTGAACAAGCCCGGCATCCCCACCACCGACTGGGACTGGATCATCTATCCCGAGGGCCTGTTCGATCTGCTCGTCTACATTAAGCAGCGCTACCCCAACTACAAGCAGATCTTCATCACCGAGAACGGCATGGGCTACAAGGACCCCTACAAGGACGGTTTTGTGGACGACCAGCCGCGCATCGACTACATCGAGCAGCACCTGCGCTGGTTGCTCAAGGCCATGGAGGTGGGCGTCAACGTGGGCGGCTACTTCCTGTGGAGCCTGCAGGATCAGTTCTCCTGGACCAATGGCTACAACAAGCGTTACGGCTTCTTCTACGTTGACTTTGAAACCCAGAAGCGCACGCCCAAGGCAAGCGCCTACTGGTACAAGCACGTAGCGCAGACCCGTCGTCTGGACTAGCGGCTTGCGACGAGCGGTTGGCGGAATTGCACCGCCCACATAACCTGTCCCCATTTCTCAGCCGGGGGTGGCACGTCACACGGCGCGCCGCCCCCGGCCTTTTTGGGCGGTTCGGGGTCCGTTTGTCTCAATCTGTAACATCTAGCCGAGTTTTTGGGTCCTAGCTGTTACAGATTGAGACGAACAGGATTGCTCTTTCCGAAGAATCTAAATCTGTAACACGTAGCCCGCTTTTGACCGTCTACCTGTTACAAATCGAGACAAACGAAGTAGGACCTAACCCCGTATGTCCCTAACAGTCGAGCGTTCGACCAGCGTGCTCGGCACATGAATCGCCTCGATAGACGAGCTCTCTCCAATCGCCGCCTCAAACGCAAGCTTACCGACACCGCGCAAATCAAATCGCAGCGTCGTCAGCCGATTGTGAGGAACAAGTCCCTCGAGTGCGTCGTCGATACCAACCACGCTCACGTCGTCGGGCACGGACAGGCCCGCGTTCTCGAGCGCGGCGATAACGCCCAGCGCCATCTGGTCATTTGCCGCAAGCACGGCAGTCGGCGCCTGCGACCCGCCGGCAAGCACCTCGGCCGCAATCCGCTCGCCCATGGCGTACCCACTGTCCGCACTCCAATCGCCACGCAGCATCGGAGCGGCATCGACATGAGCACGACCCAGCGTATCGCGCCAACCGGCCTCACGAAAACGCGAGGAAATCGAGTTTTCCGGACCCGCCACAAACCGCATATTCGAGTGACCATGTTCCAGCAGATAATTGGTCAACAGCTCGCACGAACCATACTGGTCGGAGTCGATCGTCGTGCAGCGCGGATGCGCATACATGGACAGGATGACCGTTCGCACTCCCGGCTGGGGAACAAACTCCTCAAAATCGGGAGCCATGCGGTTCATGTTGAGAATCATGCCGTCGACGGGTCGCTCGACCATGCGGCGCGAGGCATCGGCAAGTGCATAGGGCTTGTCGCCGCCCATCTCGATCATAGTGACGGCAAAATCGTGCTCGCGCGCCGCTTGCATGATACCCTCGAGCGTCGCCAGGTTACCGACACGTGTGATGTTGTACATGCACAGGCCAATAGAACGATACGACCCGCCGCGCAACGCCGCTCCAGCAAAATTGGGACGAAAGCCCAGCTCTTCCATGGCGGCCAGCACACGCTTGCGCGTCTTTTCCGTCACGTTGGGCATACCGTTGACCACGCGAGACACAGTCTGGCGGCTCACGCCAGCGAGCGCCGCAACCTCTGCCGCGCTCGCCGAACGACCATTCCTTGTCTGCTGATCCATGCCTTCCACGCTAACCTGCTTCCCAACTATTCCCCGCGCCCATGGTGCATCGTACATACATTGATAACGTGCTCATGATACCCGAGCCATATACCACAACATGAAAACTTCTGTCAATCAAAACCGCTTACCGAACAAATACAACCGTTCGCGGCTGTTTGAAGTTGTTTTGTTTCTATACATCCCAGCCGGATGTTAACGTGCTCATTGTCAAATGTTCACGTGCTCATTTTGGTTCTAATCATTTTAAGCCAGTGTTTATCGGGCTTTTTCACCGCTGAACGCTAACCAGGGAGCCTCCTGAGCGCAAACGCACAATATCGAACAGCGAGACGAGAGGGTGTATGCATATGTCTTTGCTAAACCGCGTACAGCAGCTGCCGAAGGGCTTTGTTTGGGGCGCCGCAACCGCCGCGTACCAAACGGAAGGTTCCACGAAGGTGGCAGGCAAGGGTAAGACCATGTGGGACGATTACCTTGTCGCCCAGGGTCGCTTTTTGCCCGACCCGGCCAGTGATTTCTACAACCGCTACGAGGAGGATATCCGCCTTTCTGCCGAGCATGGACTCAACGCCATTCGTGTGTCCATCGCCTGGACCCGCATCTTCCCCAACGGCGACGATGCCGAACCCCTCGCCGAGGGCGTTAAGCACTACCACGAGCTGTTCGCCTGCTGCAAAAAGTATGGCGTCGAGCCCTATGTGTCCCTGCATCACTTTGACTCCCCCGCCGCCCTGTTCAACCAGGGCGACTGGCTCAACCGCAAGACCGTCGACGCCTATGTGCGCTATGCCGAGTTCTGCTTCCGCGAGTTCCGCGAGGTCAAAAATTGGTTCACCATCAACGAGCTCATCAGCCTCTCGCACTCCCAATACATCCAAGGCAACTTCCCGCCCAACCATCACTTTGATGTGACGAGCGGCATCCAGAGCCAGCACAACGAGCTCGTTGCCCACGCCCGCGCCGTCAACCTGTATAAGGATCTTGACGAGACCGAGCACCTGGGCGGACGCATTGGCATGGTCAACGTCCTGACGCCGGCATATCCTGCCACCGACTCGCCCGCCGACCAGCACGCCGCCGACCTGTACAACGCCTTCTACACCGACTTCATCATGGACGGCGCCTTCCTGGGTCACTACTCCGCGCGCACCCTCTCACTCATCAACGAGATTCTGCGTGCCAACAACGCCACACTTACGGTTGAGGACAGCGACATGGAGGAGCTCGCCAAGGCGGCGCCCCGCAACGATATGTTCGGCCTCAACTACTATCAGTCGGCGTTTATCGCCGCCTACGATGGCGAGTCAACCAACAGCTTTAACGGCACCGGAGACAAGGGCACCTCGTGCTTTAAGTTTAAGGGCGTCGGGCAGCAGGTCGATATGCCGGGTATCCCCACCACCGACTGGGATTGGCTCATCTACCCGCAAGGCCTCTACGACACGCTCAAGCACATCAGCGCCACCTATCCCAACCTCCCCGTCATCTATATCACCGAAAACGGCCTGGGCCACAAGGACCCCGAGCCCGACGCAAACGGCATCGTCGCCGATCCCGAGCGCATCGACTTTGTCGACCAGCACATGGAGAAGGTGCTCCAGGCGCACGCCGAGGGCGTCGACGTCCAGGGCTACTTTATCTGGAGCCTGCAGGACCAGTTCTCGTGGGCCAATGGCTATAACAAGCGCTACGGCCTGTTCTACATCGACTTCGACACGCAAAAACGCTACATCAAGCAGTCGGCACTCTGGTACAAGGAGCTCGCCGACACTATGGCGGACGCGCAGTAGCGCATCGCCTCGCTTTCCCCCGAGAAGGGAGCGGCCCCATGCGATACAAACCCAGCCGCTCCCCTCTCTCCCCCTGGGACCGACCCCGCCTGCACCCGGGCTTTTAGCAAGCGGGAGACCATATAGGTTTTCAACGTCCATGCCATTAAGATTTCATGCAAAGAGGAGCGTGAACTATGGAATCGATCGTTAAGTTCTTGGAGAAAGGTCAGCCGTACTTCGACAAGGTCTCTAAGAACATCTACCTTCAGGCCATTAAAGACGGCTTTTTGGCAGCAATGCCCATCATCCTGTCTTCTTCTGTCTTCCTGCTTATTTCGACCCTGCCGGGCGTTGTCGCCACGGTCGGCGGCTTTACGCTGCCCGACTGGTGGAACGTCGACGTCGTGAACTTCTGCAACAAGGTTTACAACTTCACGATGGGCGTCGTGGGCATCATGGTCGCCGGCACCACCGCAAGCGCGCTGACCGGCTCCAAGAACCGCCGCATGCCTGCCGGCAAGGCCATCAACGCCACGAGCACCATGGTCGCCGCCATGTGCGCTATGCTCATCTTGGCCGTTACCCAGACGAGTGCCAAGATCGACGGCGCCGATGTCTCGGTGTTCTTTACCGACAACATGGGCACCAAGGGCCTGCTGAGCTCCTTTGTCGCCGCATTTGCCACGGTCAACATCTATGCCTTCTGCATTAAGCGAGACATCACCATCAAGCTGCCCAAAGAAGTCCCCGGCGCCATCGCCCAGAACTTCCGCGACATCTTCGCCTTCAGCTTCTCCATCCTGTTTGTCGCCGTCATCGACGTTATCTGCCGCACCTGCTTGGCCGTCCCGTTTGCCAACGTCATCTCCACGCTGGTGAGCCCGCTGTTCGCCGCTGCCGATTCCTACGCCGGCCTCGCCCTCATCTGGTTCATGATCCCGCTGTTCTGGTTCATGGGCATCCACGGCCCCTCGGTCGTTAAGCCTGCCCTCAACGCCGCGCTGTTTGGCAACATCACCACCAACCTCGCCACGCTGCAGGCCGGCGGTCACCCCGCCCTCGCCCTGACCGAAAACTTCGGTAACTACATCGGCGAACTCGGCGGCACCGGCGCCACGTTCATTGTCCCGATCATCTTCCTGCTCTTTATGCGCTCCAAGCAGCTCAAGGCCGTCGGCAAAGCCTCTGTCGTGCCCGTGATGTTCGCCGTCAACGAGCCGCTGCTGTTCGCCGCGCCCATCATCCTCAACCCGTACTTCCTGATCCCGTTCCTGTTTGCCCCCGTGGCCAACGTCCTCATTGGTAAGTTCTTCATCGACTTTTTGGACATGAACGGCTTTATCTATGCCATGCCGTGGGCACTCCCCGGACCGATCGGCACCTTCATCGACACCAACTTCCAGCCGATCTCTCTGGTCCTGGTTGTCGTCCTGCTGGTCGTTGACTTCTTGATCTACTACCCGTTCTGCAAGGCCTACGACAACGTCCTGTGCAAGCAGGAGGCCGAGACCCTGGCCGAAGAAGAGGCCGAGGAGACCAAGGCCGTCAAGACCGCTGCCGCCCCCGCCGTTGAGGCTCCTGTTGTCGAGACCGCTTCTGCCACTGAGGCCTCCGCAGCTCCGTCCGCCCTTAAGGGCAAGGATCTGAGGGTTCTGGTTCTGTGCGCTGGCGCCGGCACCTCTGCACTGCTCGCCAACGCGCTTAAGGAAGGCGCCGACGAGCTGGGCATCGACATTACCGCCAACGCCGGTGCCTACGGCAGCCACTACGCCATCATGGACCAGTACAACGTCATCGTCCTGGCTCCGCAGGTTCGCACCTATTACAACGAGATGAAGGCCGACACCGACCGCCTGGGCATCACGCTGCTGTCGCCCAAGGGCAAACAGTACATCGACCTCACTAAGGATCCCAAGGGCGCCGTCGCCTGGATCGAGGAAAACCTCGAGGCATAAGACGCTGACACCACCTGCCGCTTGCAGACAATAAATGGCCCGTGCATCGATGTGTGATGCGCGGGCCATTTTGTTTAGACCGCACCCGTCCTCCTGTTCATCTCAATCTGTAACATCTAGCCGAGTTTTTCGGTCCTAGCTGTTACAGATCGAGATGAACGCACAGGCCAAGCCGAAAATCTCAATCTGTAACATGTAGACCACTTTTGACCGCTTAGACGTTACAGATCGAGACAAACGGAATATACCGGACCGAATTGTCTAAATCTGTAACAACTAGCTGAGATTTTCGGCCCTACCTGTTACAGATTGAGACAAACAGGCCGAGCACGTCTACGACCGCAGGTCCTTCACGCTAGAACGCTCGACCAGCACACCCGAGACGAGTGTACGGCTTCTGGAGCTCGGGGCTTCCAGACCTGCGACGACCTCGTTGAGCGCACGGACGCCCAGCTCGCGGTGGAGAAACTTCACCGACGTCAGAATCGAGTTGGGAATCGTCTTGTAGAGCTCATCGTCGAAGCCGATCACGGACACGTCGTCTGGCACACTGAGCCCTTTGTCACGTAGAGCCATCATCACGCCGTTTGCCATGCAGTCGTTAGCAGCGAGGACCGCCGTACAATCGGGTTTATCGGCAAGCACAAGGCCCGCGGCATAGCCGCTATCTGCATTCCAATCGCCTTGCAGAGGCTCGGGCGGCTCAATGCCACGCGCCTCGAGTGCCGCACGCCAACCTTTCATACGACACTGGCTCGACAGCGACTCTTTCTTACCAGAGACGAAGTACACGTTCTTGTGCCCGCGATTTAAGAAGTACTCGCACGCCATGCGCGCGCCACCCTCTTGATCGTCACTGACGGTAGAGCAGGTAGGATGCTCCATCGGCGTGATAATCACCGTCTTGAGGTCCTTCGGTGCCTCAAAGGTATCAAAGTCATCGACCATCTGACGCAGGTTGAAGATCATGCCATCAACAGGCAGCTGCGACATCCTGCGCGCCGCTTCGGCAAGGGTCATCTTCTCCCCCGCGCGCTTTTTGATCATCGTGAGCGCAAAGCCGCGTTCTTCGGCGGCATCGGCGATACCGTCAATCATGTCCACGGCGCCGCCCGACAAGTGGAACATCACCACGCCGATGCACCCGTAACGGCCTAACTTGAGTGAACGCGCGGCAAAGTTGGCTCGAAACCCGAGCGCCTCCATGGCCGAATGAACCTTATCGCGTGTCGACTCTCGCACGCTATCGGGCTCGTTGATCACACGCGACACCGTCTTGAGAGAAACGCCCGCGGCAACTGCCACATCATTCATTGAGACATTTTTCTTGTCCATCGTTGCCACTACTTCTCCAGTCGGTTTTGCATCGCTTGTTTTTTGCGTTCTAGCATACACTACCTGCCCGACTGACAAATCAACCGTTTACCGGACAATATCGACCGCTCACCCGTATATCCTTGTTGCTCTTCCAAAAATGTCTTACGTTGTCATTAACGAAATGACAACGTTGTCATTTCGCAATGCCTTCCTTAAGCAGGAAGGTTTCCGGGCAGTCCTGACCATCCATCGACGACCAGTTCCATCCACATGCATCGCGCATTAAGTAGCAAAGGAGCTCTATGGACGCCATCGTAAAGATGCTCGAAAAGCATCAACCGTTCTTTGAGAAGATCTCGAGGAACGTCTACCTCCAGGCCATCAAGGACGGATTCCTTGGGTGCATGCCCATCGTCCTTACCTCTTCGATCTTTCTGCTGATCGCCACCCTTCCCGGCGTCGTTGGCATCACGCTGCCCCAGCCGCTCATCGACTGGTGCAACAAGCTGTACAACTTCACCATGGGCGTCATGGGCATCATGGTTGCCGGCACCACTGCCAAGAACTTCACGGCGTCCATGAACCGTCGCATGCCCGCCGGCAAGGTGCTCAACGACGGCTCCACCATGGTTGCCGCCCAGTGCAGCATGCTGCTGCTCGCTGTTACGCAGTTCACCACCAAGTTCGACGGCTCCGAGCTTTCGGTCTTCGATTGCACCAGCATGGGTACACGTGGCCTGTTCTCCGCCTATATCGCAGCGTTCATTACCGTGTGGGTCTATAAATTCTGCGTCTCGCGCGATCTGACCATTAAGCTGCCCAAGGAGGTCCCGGGCGCCATCGCTCAGAACTTCCGCGACATCATCCCCTTTGGCGGCGCCGTCATCATCTGCGGCATCATCGATGTCGTCGTGCGCAACCTCATGGGCGTTCCGTTCTCCGAGCTGCTCATCAAGCTGCTCTCCCCGCTCTTCACTGCAGCAGAGACCTACCCCGGACTCATCCTTATTCAGGCAGCCACCGCGTTCTTCTGGTTCATCGGCGTCCACGGCCCCTCGATCGTCCAGCCGGGCATCGACCCCATCCGTCTTGCCAACCAGGCCGAGAACCTGCAGGTTCTGCTGGCCGGTGGCCACCCCGCCCACTCCCTCACCTTTAACATGTCGCTCGTGGGTGAGTTCGGCGGCACCGGCGCCACGTTCATCGTGCCGCTTCTGCTGATTCTCTTTATGAAGTCCAAGCAGCTCAAAGCCGTCGGTAAGGCCTCAATTGTTCCTGTTGCCTTTGCTGTCAACGAGCCGCTGCTCTTTGGCGCGCCGATGATCCTTAACCCCTACATGCTCATCCCCTTTGTTGCCGCCGGCTGCGTCAACGTGAGTGTTGCCAAGTTCTTTATCGATAACGTGGGCATGAACGGCTTCTCCTTCGTGGTGCCTTGGGCCACCCCTGCCCCCATCGGCATCTTCATCACCACGAACTTCCAGCTTATCGCCTTGGTGTTTGTCGCGATCATCATCTTGCTGGACGCCATCATCTACCTGCCGTTCTTGAAGGCATACGATAAGCTGCTCTGCGACCAGGAGGCCGAGCGCGCCGCCGAGCTGGGTCTCGAGTCCGATGGTGCTGCCACCATCGCCGCCAGCACCTCTGCGCCCGCTGTCGAGCAGACCACCGCTTCCGTCGAGCCGACCGCCGCTGCCGCCGACAGCAAGCCTGTCGCCGATCAGCCCGAACCCGCTGCCGATGCATCCTCCAAGAAGGATGTCGATGGCCTGAAGGTCCTCGTCCTGTGCGCCGGCGCCGGTACCTCTGCCATGCTCGCCAACGCCATCAAGGAAGGTGCCGCACAGACCGGAGAGAATATCGCTTCCTCCGCAGGCGCCTATGGCCAGCACACTGCCATCATGGATCAGTACGACGTTATCGTGCTTGCCCCGCAGGTCCGTAGCTACTACAACGACATGAAGGCCGATACCGATCGCCTGGGCATTAAGCTGCTCGCTCCGCGCGGTAAGGAATATATCGACCTTACTCGCGACCCCGCTGGCGCCATCAAGTGGCTCCGCGAGAACCTCGACTAGTTCCTCCCTCTGTTGGTGCCCGGATCCCCAGTTCGGGCACCTCTCCCTATTCGTATCCCACAGAAAGGATGACTCATGACCAACCCCATGCAGTTCCCCGACGGCTTTGTGTTTGGCGGCGCCACCGCTGCTTATCAGGTTGAGGGCGAGACGCGTACGCACGGCAAGGGCAAAGTGCCCTGGGACGATTTCCTGGCAGCCCAGGGTCGCTTCTCCCCCGATCCCGCAAGCGACTTCTACAACAAGTACCCGGTCGATATCGACCTGTGCCAGCGCTTCGGCATCAACGGTATTCGCGTTTCCATCGCTTGGAGCCGTATCTTCCCCAGTGGCACCGGCGAGATCAACCCCGAGGGCGTTGCCTTCTATCACGAGCTCTTTGCCACCTGCAACAATTCCGGCGTTATCCCCTATGTCACGCTCGATCACTTCGATACGCCCGAGGCCTTTTACCAGAACGGCGGCGAGGGCTTCCTGACGCGCACGACGGTCGACGCCTTTGTCGAGTACGCCAAGTTCTGCTTTGCCGAGTTCACCGAGGTCAAGCACTGGTTCACCTTTAACGAGATTCCCGCGACCGCCGAGGGCAGCTTTATCGTCGGCAACTGGCCGCACGGCGAGAAGTACCGCCTGGACAAGGCCTTCCAGCTCATGCACAACATGATGGTGGCCCACGCCAAGGCTGTCGTCGCCTTCCATGAGGGCGGCTTTGAGGGCGAGATCGGCATTGTCCAGAACCTGGAGCCCAAGTATCCCCTCGACCCCAACAACGCCGCCGACTGCGAGGCAGCTCGCATGGCCGACGTCATCAACAACCGCTGGGTACTCGACGCCACTTTCCGCGGCCACTATGCAGCCGACACCATGGAAGCCGCAACCAAGCTGGCCCATATCGCCGGCGGCGAGCTCGACGTCCGCGACGAGGATATCGCCGCGTTGACCGCCGCGCTCCCCTACAACGATTGCCTGGGCGTCAACACCTACAAGTGCCAGTTCCTGCGTGCTGCCGAGGGCGAAAACGACATCAACCACAATGGCACCGGCGACAAGGGATCTTCGCGCTGGTTCCTCAAGGGCGTGGGCGAGTCGTGCGTGCGCGAAGGCGTTCCCACCACCGATTGGGACTGGATCATCTATCCCGAGGGCCTCTACGACCTGCTGCTCCGCATTAAGAACGATTACCCCAACTACAAGAAGATCTACATCACCGAGAACGGCATGGGCTATAAGGACGACTTCGAGGACGGCTTTATCGATGACGCCCCTCGTATCGACTATATGCGTCAGCATCTCGCGTGGATCCTCAAGGCAATCGACGGCGGCGTGAACGTCGACGGTTACTTTGTGTGGTCGCTGCAGGACCAGTTCTCCTGGACCAACGGCTACAACAAGCGCTATGGCCTGTTCTACATCGACTTTGAGACCCAGAAGCGCTATCCCAAGGCGAGCGCGTACTGGTACAAGAACGTCGCGGAGACCGGCCTGCTCATGGCCTAACTTTTGCCGCATACCCCCTGTCGGCCGCATGCGAATCCCTCCACGGGTTCGCATGCGGCCTTTTTGTTTTGGCTCGGCCCGAACAGGCCGTTTGTCTCGATCTGTAACATCTAGCCGAGTATTTCGGCCCTAGTTGTTACAAATCGAGACAAACAGAACGCCCGAGCAGAAATATCTAAATCTGTAACACGTAGCCCACTTTCGACCGTCTACCTGTTACAGATCAAGACAATAAGATAGTCGAATCCGAACTTTCCAAGCAGTTATGAAGCACGGTTTCTAGTTTTCAGTATCACGAACATACTTTCGGTATCATTTGATACCGATATGATACCGAAAACATATTCGGTCCCGCTGGAGGACTTCGTACGCTACCCAACCAAGTTGCAGGTTCACGAACTCCGTCGATCTTCCGAGCGCCCACGAATTCCTATTTGCGCGTCAAATCGCATCTCGTTGACACGTAAAATGACGCGCAAAATGGCGTTTTAACTTTTATGTGTCATTCTGCACGTCAAATTGAAGCGATAATCCCCGCGTCGGCAGAGGGCAGAAGTATCGCCTGCAGCGCTAACTAGCAAATGACCTGCGTGAGTTCCTCGATGGCGGCGCGATCCTCGGCGGCGATGCCCGGCTCGCACACCACGGCGTCCAGGCTGTCCAGACGGCAGAAGGTGTAGAAGTCGCGCTTGCCGATCTTACTGGAGTCGGCGATCAGATAGCGCGAGTCGGCCTTGCTAAAGGCGAGCTGCTGGATACGACCCTCATCCATATTAGACGTAGACACGTCGCCATCCAGAATGCCGTTGGCGCCGATAAACGCCGCGTCGATACCCAGCGCACGCAGGGTATCCTCGGCCGTTGGTCCCACAAAAGCGGCGGTACGGCGACGGTACATGCCGCCCACTAGGCACAGGTCGCAGTCCTCGCGCGCCTCGAGCAGGTTAAACACCGAAAGCGAATTGGTCACGATGCGCAGACAAAATGCCGGCAGCATCGAGGCCATCTGCTCAACCGTGGTGCCCGTACCCAAAAAGATGGTCGAGCCCTCCTCGATGAGCTCCACGGCGCGGCGCGCGATCTGCAACTTTTCCTCGGCATGCTTGGTGCGCTTTTCGCTGTGCGAATACTCATGGCGCAACATAGCATGTGGACGGCCCTGCGCACTGCGGGCTCCACCGTGCACGCGCTCGATCTCGCCCAGGCTCGCAAGCTCCTCGAGATCGCGGCGGATCGTCATATCCGAGACACCCAGTGCATCCGAAATCTCCTTGACCGAGACCGTGCCCTGCTCCTCGAGCAGCTGACGAACCCTATCCTGTCGCTCTGCCTTAATCACGATGAATCCTCGCCGTTCTATGCGTGCATATCATTCAAACAATAACGAACAAATTGTATCAGACTCGCGCGCGTCAGAAATGAACGCCCGCACAGCTCCAATCATCACTTTTTTGAGAAAAATACCCCCTGCTTTAGTGGGGTGTAGTGATAATCTCGCCTGTTCGCGCTACAGTTTGTCGGAAATACCTCGATGTTAGGAACCAAATGATCACTTCCGAGCTTTTCGGCACCGCGCCGTGCGGTACCCCCGTTCATCGTTACACCCTCAACGGGCCCGAGATCTGCGTTCGCATTATGGACTTTGGCGCCACCGTGCTGGGCATCGACGTGCCCGACATTCCCGGCAACGTGCGCGATGTGGTGCTGGGCTTCGATAAGCTCGAGGATTACTTTGACAACCCCGCCTGCTTTGGCGCGACCATCGGCCCCGTGGCAAACCGCACCGCGGGCGCCACGATCACCATCGCCGGCACGGACTGGCATATGCCCGCCAACGAGGGCGCCAACAACCTGCACAGCGATCTTGAGCACGGTCTGCATAAACGCGTGTGGGACGTTGAGCTCGACGAGGCCCATAACGCCGTGCGCATGACCACCTCGCTTGAGGACGGTGAGCTGGGTCTTCCCGGCAACCGCACCTTTACGGCCGTGTTTACCGTTACACGCACCGGCGTCTTTCGCATCGAGTATGGCTGCGAGAGCGACCGCGCCACCTACGTGTCCATGACCAACCACACGTACTTTAACCTTGCCGGCCACAACGCCGGCATGGACTGCGAGCACTTCTTTGTTGCCAACGCTGCCCACTACCTGCCCATCAACGAGCAGAACATCCCCACCGGCGAGATCGCTCCGGTCGAAGGCACGCCGTTTGACTTCCGTGAGCTGCGCCCCGTCGCTCCTGGCATGGAAGCCGACGACCCGCAGATTAAGCAGGCCCGTGGCTACGATCACTGCCTGTGCATCGATGGCTATCAGTACGGCCGTAATCTGCGCCGCGCGATGCACGTCGAGGAGATGTGGACCGGTCGTGAGTTGGATTACTACACCACCGCCCCGGGCGTGCAGCTCTACACCGGCAACTGGCTGGGCGACGAGCACGCCAAGGACGATGCCAACTATGGCTGGGGCGCCGGCTTTGCCCTCGAGGCCGAGATGTACCCCGACACGCCGCACCAGCCGCTGTTCCCGCAGGGCATTGTGGGTCCGGGTCACCCCTACAGCAATATGATCGAATACCACTTTATGAGGCACTAGGCCCACAACGCGACATCTCGCACAGCAACGCCCGCCGGCACCACCGCCGACGGGCGCTGCTTCATGCCTAAATCCTTCTTTTCGATGCCACCGAATTGGTGACATAACAAAACTATGCCGAATTACTACGATGAACCCACTATGTCCGACCACGCGCTGGTTTATAAAAAATTAGCAACTCGTCTACCTGCGGTTTTATTCTCTGCAAATTTGGCATGCTCGGCGATAAGCAATTCATCGTAGTAAACCGGCATAGTTTTGGCGGACAGCGCCACACAGATCCCCTACGAAGGCAAAATGATCCGTTTTCCTCCGTCCCCAAGGGATCAGTTGAACAGATTGCCGATGGGGTCGGGGGCGGAACTGGGGAGATAGCGGATTTCTAGCTCTATGCCGAGCTTTTGCAACTCTTTGAAGGCGGCGATGTCTGTATCGCCTACGGCAACGGCAGGCGTTGCAGAGCGCTTGCCCTCCCCCGCCCGCATATGGCCGATACTAATCTTGGTTATTGGCACACCGCCCTTAACCAGCACGAGCGCATCGGAGGGTGAGGCCACCATGATCAGAATCCATTGACGCGGCGTTGCGGTATGAATGATGTCGATGGCCTTTTGTACCGAGAAAAACCGCGTCCAAACGCCTTCTGGCGCCGCCACCCTCATGGGTGCCCATTGGCGCGAATCTGCCGCGATCTCATCGTTGACGATTAGGACAAGGTTGGAACCCACGGCTTCGTTCCACAGCTCAACGTCTTGTCCGTAAATAAATCGGTCGTCGATACGTGTGAGAAGAATCTTGGGTTGAGTCATCGCTGCCCCATTCTGTTTGAGACCCGTAAGAGCAAGACATCACACCTCTAATATTAGTGCATTTAAAGTGAGAAAAGCCGTCAGAACCCTTGCGCGGATGTGCGATGTCCCGTATCATAGACAGCCGTTGACGCCTCAGTTGCGTCATCAAATGGCCGCCAGCGTAGCTCAGTTGGTAGAGCACCGCTCTCGTAAAGCGGGGGTCACCGGTTCGAGCCCGGTCGCTGGCTCCATTGCACAAGATAGCCGCCTTCGGGCGGCTTTTTTGTTGCCGATTTATCGCACAATGCCAATCCAAGCACAACGCCGCCGGCAACTCCCCTACTCAACAACAAGCCCCGCCAGCCGCAATCCCCAAAGGAACCGCGATCAGCGGGGCCTAAGCGCGCTCCTCCAAAGGAAAACGCTCACAACACGAATAGCTCAGCCGAGCAGCTCGTTACTCCTCCCAGTAAGCGTCTGCAAGCAGCTTAAAGCAGATCTTCTTGACCGGCTGCGCGCCATCGCCCGGGAACTCGAGCGTGGGCATGTGAGGCTCACCGGCAACGAACAGCGCGAACTTGTCGTCGGCAAGATCGCCGGCGATCGAAGCGTCGGAATCGACCAGATCGTAGTCATCCTTCTCGTCAAACTCCTGAACCAGCGTCAGGCTGCCCGTAGCGACCTTAAAGGCCTCGCGACCCTCGACATCGATCTGCAGGTCGTGATAGCGCTGATGTGTCTCATAGTGAGCCTCGGCCTCGGGACGCGTCGTGGGAGCCATGACGTTCGCATAGACCTTGTCGCCCAGAATCGGATGGCTGCCGACCTCGAGCTCCGCCGGGTCGTTCTCCTCGAGCCAGTCGATCAGCACGTCGAGGCCCTTGAGCATTCCGCGGTACTCCTCGATATCGCCCAGTGCACCGTAAATCATCTAAATCCCCTCTCGGATCGCTTCTTTGGCGGCTACTCGGCAAACGCGTTACCGACGCTGTTGCCGCCCGCATACGTCTCGACCAGGGTAAGGTCGGGATTGAACACGACAAAATCGGCGTCGCGCCCCGGCATAATGCTACCGCACTTGTCGTTGACATGAGCTAGCAAGCGATGCCGAGGCCGATGCCCAAGCTCTTACAGCTCGGTCACGACAACGCCGTTGTAGACCTCGTCCCAACGGTCCATGACCAGATGGCCGGTCATAGGATCCATGGCGTTGAGCTTGCCGCAAGTGTTGGCGGTACGCAGCACCGTCTCGTCGTCTGCGCCAGCAGCGATGGCATGCGCGAAGCCTGCGATAGTGGAGTCACCAGAGCCCGTTGCGTTAACGGCAGGGATATCGGGCGTCTTTGCGCGGAACGCACGGCCATTGTGGAAGCCAACGGAGCCGGCAGCGCCCATGGACACGACGACCCAGGGGATATCGGAGAAGCGGGCATCAGAGGCGAGCGCGGCGCGGAGCTCGTCCACATCGTCGGTGGTAAAGCTCGTGCCCAGAAGGCCGTTGATCTCGGTCAGGTTAGGCTTGACCAGCTCGGGCTTAATTTCGGACTTAAGGGCGGCCTCGAGCGAAGCACCCGAGGTATCGAGCAGCACCTTGGCGCCGGCGTTCTCGGCAATGCCCGTGATCTTGGCATAGTAGTCTGCCTCAACACCGCGGGGCAGAGAACCCGAAATGGTGACGACGTCGGCCTTGCCCGCAAGCTCAGTAAACTTGGCGGTAAAGGCATCGAGTTCCTCGGGGGCAATTGTCGGGCCACTCTCGAGCAGCTCGGTCTGGTTGCCGGCGTGGAGGATGTTGAGGCAAATGCGAGTCTCGCCCTTGATGGGCACAAAGTCGTTGTTAATACCGTTGGCGTCCATGAGCTCAGCCATGTAGGCGCCCATGTGGCCGCCGAGCAGACCGGTTGCCACAACGTCGTCGCCCAGCTGACCCAGCACACGGGCCACGTTGAGGCCCTTGCCGCCAGCGGTCTTTTCGGGCGTCACGCGGTTAACGTCGTCGATAACGAGCTCGTCGAGCTGATAGCGCGTATCGACAGACGGGTTCATCGTAACGGTGAGGATCATTTTTAGCTCCTTATCTCGCAGGCTCCTTGTGCCTCGCGATACGAGTCGACAAAACGGAATTACAGAATCTCAATCGTGAACGAGCGAACGACGGTCTCCTTGGGCTTGGCGACAAGGCAGCCGCGCTTATGCTCAAGTACGTCGTCCTCATCGGAACAGGTCGAAAGACCGCCCCAGGGCTCAACTGCCACAAAATCGCCCTCGGGCTTACTCCACACAATGAGATACGGGAAGCCCTCAAAGCTCAGGCGAACGCCCTTGTCCTCCCCCTTCTTAGAAAGCGTGACCTGGCGGCTCTCGAGCACGTCAAAGATGGTCTCCGCAAAATCGAAGAGCTCGTGCGACAGGGGCAGCGTCTTTCCCACCATGGGGTTCTTGGAGCGGTTTGCCACGTCAATCAAGCCAGTCGAAGGGACAGCAGTGCAAAGCTCCGCAGCCTCGTCCTTCTCAAAGCGCAGCTCGTAGTCCGTATAGGCCTCGCCCTCATCGAGCGGACACCTAAAGCCGGGATGACCGCCAATAAAGAACGGCATGTCCTCGGTGCCCTCGTTGGTGACCTCGTAGGAAACGCGTACAGCAGCGTCCTCGAGCGTATAGCGGGCGACAAGCTTAAACGGGTACGGATAATCGCTCAGCAGCGCGGCGTTATCCTCCGAAGCCAGGCACATCGCCAGCTCGTTCTCGCTCTGGCTCAGCAGCTTCCACTCCTGTTTGCGCGCAAACCCATGGCGAGCGAGCTTTACATGATGCCCGGCAAACGTCATGGCGTTGTTATCGCGCAAGCCTCCGCAAATCGGAAAGCAAATCGGCGCCTGGCCGGACCACACGGCGGGATCGCCCTGCCACAAGTACTCGCGGCCTCCGGCCTCAATCGAGGTAAACGAACCACCAGCCGTGGACACCTTAATAGAAATCGAATCGTTGGAGAGAGCGTATTCCATTGCCCATCCTTTCGAACAACTGCTTTTTGCTCGCAAGAACCCGTCTCGGCCCTGACCAAAGGACAAACCCGCACGTTCATCGATGCGTCCGGTATCCCAGCCATGCAACGGGGTACCATACAAACATTGATGCAATTACAGCTGAAAGGCCTTCTTATGCGAACCATCATCCTCTATGCCTCGCGCCACCACGGCAATACGAAAAAGCTCGTGGACGCCATCGTCGAGGCACACCCCGAGATCGATACCCTCGATGTGAAGTCACTCGGTAAAAACGAGTATCCCAACCTGCACGAATATCATCTGATCGGTGTCGCCACGGGCATCTATTACTCCGAGATCGACAAGGACATGGCACGCGTGCTCACGAACGTGCTGCAGCCGCAGGACAAGGTGTTTGGCCTTATGACCTACGGTGGCAAGAACAAGTGGTACGGCAAGGATATCGATGGCATCTGCCGCATGAGGCAGGCTATCTTTATGGGTGTCTACGGCTGCCCCGGCTTTGATACGTGGGGGCCGTTCAAACTCACCGGCGGTGTCCAAAAGGGACACCCGACCGCTGAGGAAATTAAGGGCGCCGTCGACTTCTTCGACAAGATCGAAGACGAGTATGGCGACATCATCGTCGAAGAGTACGCCAAGCGCGAGAAGCGCCTAGCATACGAGAAGGAGCATCCTGCAGGAGGCCTGGTGGCCGGCGTCAAGCGCACGGCAAAGAAGATCGCTAACAAGCTGTAACTGTGAAGGTGCTTTTGAGCGTTTAACCCATACGGCGGGTCCGAGCAGATTCGGGCCCGCCGTCTTTTTCTATCGTTACTCGGTAAAGGCGTTGCCGACGCTCTGGCCGCCAACATACGTCTCGACGAGGGTAAGCTCATGGTCGAACACGACAAAGTCGGCGTCGCGACCCGGCATGATGCTGCCGCACTTATCCTCGATGTGCGCGGAGCGTGCCGGCACCTCGGTTGCCATGCGAATGGCGATATCGGCGCTGGCGATGCCCCAGTCAACGATGTTCTTGACGCCCTGGGCAAGCGTGAGCACCGAGCCGGCAATGCTCTTGCCGTCGGCGAGCCAGCACAGGTTGTCCTTCATGATGACGTCCATGCCACCACTGGTGTAGCTGCCCTCGGGCATGCCGCCGCAACCCAGGCAGTCAGTGATGAGCACCGTGTGTTGCCAGCCCTTTGCCTGCAGCAGCGCCTTGATGGCGGCAGGGTTAACGTGCTTGCCGTCACAGATGATCTCGGCGTAGGTCTCGGGCGTGGACATGGCAGCGCCCACGACACCGGGCTCACGGTGATGCAGCCCGCGCTGACCGTTATAGGTATGCGTAAAGCAGCTGGCACCGGCGTTGATGGCGGCGATGCACTCATCGTAGGTGGCGTCGGAGTGACCGATGCTGGTCACCACACCCTTGGCATTCAGAGCAGCCGCATAAGCAGCGGCACCGTCGCGCTCGGCCGCCATGGCGCTCTTAACGATGCGACCACCCGCAGCCTCCTGCCACTGATCGAAGACCTCCTCGGAGGGATCGATCAGGTAAGCGGGGTTCTGCGCACCCACGTGCTTCATGGTAAAGAAGGGGCCTTCCAGGTAGATGCCCTGAATGCGGGCACCGCAGAAGTCGGGGCCGCGACCCTCGTCCGCCTGAGCGATGGCGGCGCAGGCGTCCTTGATCTGCTCGACGCCATCGGTGAACGTCGTGGGCAGCCAGCTGGTGGTACCGCGACGGGCGAGCTCGGTCGAGCTGATATCGATGCCCTCGGGATCGTTATCGGTAGTTGAGTGGTTGTAGAAGCCATGGATGTGAGTATCGACCATACCCGGTGCGATCCACGATCCCGTGTAGTCCTTAATCTCGCAAGAGGGCTCGTCGGCCTGCCAGGCGCCAAAGACGCCATCCTCGACCATAAGATAGCCGCCCAGTTGCGGGCCTGCCGGCAAGAAGAACTTGTCAGCCTTAATTGCGTACGTGCTCATATGCACTCCTCGCTTCTAAAGCAGTTGACTGTGGTGATGCTTATACCCAGCTCACGTAAAACAAAAAGCGCCCGCCCGCCGTTATGAGCGGACGGGCGCCCTTACAGGGGGACGCGATTAAGCGGTGAAGGGGTGAATCGTCACGCCCTTAACCACGCGGTTGACCGTGCCAGTGGGGCTCGGCGTGTCGGGCGTGTTGCCCACGCGCACGGAGTTGAGCAGGCTGATAGCCTGGGCAAACATCACGAACGGCAGAGCAAGGTAGCCCTCGGGAAGTGCCTCGTAGCCCTTAAAGGTGAAGGACTCACCCTCATAGACGGTGGCACCTTCCTGCTGAACGGCGATGGTGTGCTGAGCGATTTCGTCGCCACCGATCTCGTTGAGGATGTCGATGTCGTACTGACGGGTGTAGGCGTCGTTGTTGACGAACACGAAGACGAGCGTCTTATCGTCGACGAAGGACTTAGGTCCGTGACGATAGCCCATGGAGGTGTCGTAGGAAGTAGCGACCAGACCGTGAGCGAGCTCAAGGATCTTGAGCTGGCTCTCCTGGGCAAGGCCACCGAAGGAGCCAGAACCCAAGTAGGTCACGCGGTTGAAATCGCCAGCCAGGTAATCGGCGATCTCGGGCTCACGGGAGATGACCTCCTCGCCCATCTTGGCAATCGTCTCGACCCACTCGGCCTTCTGCTCGTCAGAGGCAGTGTCGAAAATAAGGGTGGAGAGCAGGGTCATGCAGGAATAAGAACCGGTCATGGCGAAGCCCTTGTCGTTGGCGCGCGGAATGAGCAGCGTCAGCGCATTGGGATCATCGGCAGACTCGACGGCAAGCTTGCCCTCGGGAGCGCAGGTGATGTTGAGGAACTTGACGTTGTGGACGAGCTCCTTGGCAACGGCAACGGCGGCAAGGCTCTCGGGGCTGTTGCCAGAGCGGGCAAAGGAAACCACGAGCGTGGGATCCTCGGCGCGCAGGAAGTCGCGCGGGGCGCTCACGATGTCGGTCGTGGCGATGGGCTTAAAGTCGTAGAGATCAGTGTTGCCAGCGTGACGCAGGTACGGGGCGCAGGTATCGCCAACGTAGTCGGACGTACCGGCACCGGTGAAGACAACGGACAGACGACCCTCGCCCATAGCGCGAGCCTCGGCCAGGAAGGCCTCGATGGCCTCCTTATTCTCGCGATAGATGTTGAGCGTATCACGCCAAAGCTCGGGCTGCTGAGCAATCTCGGCCGTGGTGATCTGGGCGCCGAGCTCGGTGAGCTCCTCGACACTCTTCTCGAACATTTCTAATACCTCTCTCTAGAAGTAATCCTCTGACGTGCAATTATACACTTCGGTTGGTTATCTGGTAGTAACCAGTTAAATGCAAAGAATCACCATATGGAAACGATGCGAGCACTAGTTACTGCGCTGGTGGTAAACCTTGTATTTAAACTGATCGGCACGAGCAACCGAGAGTGTGTACTCCACTACCTCGTTTGACTCGTTATACGTAGTCCTGACCAAATCGAGCACAGGCGAGCCCTCGACAATTCCCAAAAGGTGGGCATCGGTGGGACGGGCTATGCTCGCATAGAACTCCTCTTCGGCCACGCGAATCTTTTGCTGAAAGTCCTGCTCAATCACATCGTAAAGCGGCTTACGCTCCAGCAGCGGTCGCTTTAGGGACAGAAATTGACGAACCGGTAGATAGCTGCGTTCGACCATCATGGGCATGTTGTCGGCAGAGCGAAGACGCTTGAGCTTAAAAATGCGATCACCGATGCGCAATCCCATATGCTCGGCCAGATTCTTATCGGCCTCCATCTCGCAAAACTCGAGAATCGTGGTCTCGGGTTCTCGACCCATCGCGCGCATCTGCTCGGTAAAGCTGTAGGACTGCATAAGATTGGTTGCCTTTGCCGAACGGTCGGTCACAAAGGTACCGCGACCGTGCTGCCGAACCACCAGTCCTAAACGCTCCAGTTCCTGCAGAGCCAGGCGTACCGTAGTGCGCGAGAGACCATAGCGCTCCGAAAGTTCGCGCTCGGAAGGAATCATGTCACCGGCGCGATATTCATGGTCAATCTTTTCGGTCAGAATATCGACCAGCTGATCGTACAGCGGTTGCTTACGCGCTCCGATCGCCATCCTATCCTCCCTTTTGCTCGAATTCGGCTAACTACCTAGGGTGTTATGCATTATCTGTCTGCCACACCCGAATCATTAAGAAAACAAAAGCCGCGCGCTCTTTCGAGCACGCGGCTTTTAACATACACATGGCTTAAGGGGTCGGGGTGTGAGCCGCGTAGGGACACACCCCTCAAGCTAGAGCCTTACCAGATGCTCGGCCAGAGACCAAGCGGGCCAGCGCCCAGGATGCCAAGGACGAAGAGCAGGAGAATGCCCTTGGTCGGGGTCCAGCTGTGCTTAGCGAACATGTAGTAAAGCAGCAGCGTAAGCATAAGCGGGACGAGCTTCGGGACGATGGTGTTGAGGGTGTCAGCAACAGAGAAGTTGACCGGATCCTCGGTAACGGTGCCGTAGGTCACGGACTCCATGCCGTTACCCAGATCGGTGACGCCGCACGTGACAGCGTTGCCATCGGCATCGGTGGCGGTGAGGGCGTCGCCGTCCTCATTAGTCATGGCGATGGTACCGGCCTCAGCGGTCTCGGTATCGATGCCCTCCATACCGGTGAAGTTCTCGGCCTCCTTCTCGGAGACGATCACGGTAGTAGCGGAGAGACCACGGGTGGTGCCGTTGGGGATCTGGAGGTTGATCTGGGTGCCACCCATGGTGACGACCAGGCAACCGACGACGAAGACGCCCATGATGGAAGCGGCACGCGTGAAGGCCTGCATGTTGGCGGTCAGAGCGTCAATAGCGCTGGTGCCAAGCTTGTAGGACCAGTTCATGAGCCAGAAGCGCAGAGCGAACTGGACGACGTTGAAGATCACCAGGAAGATGATCGGTGCAGCGGCGTTGCCGTTGATGGCCATGTTGGAGGTGATGCCGGCCGTGATAGGCACGAGCGTCAGCCAGAACAGGGCGTCACCGATACCACCGAGCGGGCCCATTGCGGCGACGCGGACGGCGCGGATCGTGGGGATGTCAACCTTGTTCTGCTCGAGCGAAAGCACGATGCCCATAACAAAGGTGACAAGGAACGGGTGGGTGTTGAAGAACTCCAGGTTGTGGCTCATGGAAGCCGCGAGGTCGTTCTTGTTGGTGTGGATCTTCTCCAGACCGGGGATGATGGAGTAAAGCCAGCCAGCGGCCTGCATGCGCTCGTAGTTGAACGATGCCTGCAGGAAGCAGGAGCGCCAAGCCATCTTGTTGAGGGTCTTCTGGTCGAGCTGCGGAGCAGGAGTGAGATCCTCGTAGTGCTCCGGGATCACATACTCATTAGATGCCATCTTCGAAGTCACCTCCGTCAGAAACAGCTGCACCCTTCAGCTCGGTCTGCTGCTGGAAGTCCCAGAAAGCGATGCCGAAGCCGATGAGAGCGAGGATGAGCAGAGCAGGGGTTGCCAGCGAATCGTTGGCAACGGTGATGAGCGCGAGGCCAAAGCCCATGAGGAAGAAGCCCCACATATCGCGGTTCATCATAACCTTGAGCAGGACGGCGAAGCCGACGAAGCGCATCATGCCGCCTGCAGCGGAGAGACCGGTCTGCAGCCAAGTCGGGATGGCAGAAGCGATGGTCTGACCGATGGTAGCGCCAGCGATGAAGAACAGGGTGACGACGACAGCGAAGATCAGGCCGAGCAGAGCCATGGCGAAGTAGTTCAGGCGCTCGATGCCCTTGGTGTCCGCGTTGTGAGCCATGTTATCGGCCGTGGACATAAGCGGGGACATAAGCGTGAAGACCAGGGTAACGCCAAGCTGGCCAAGCAGAGCGAACGGAATGGCGAGGCCGACTGCCGCGTTGGGCTCGAGGCCCGTGGCGATAGCGAGAATGGCTGCCATGATGCCGCCGATGACGGCGTTAGGCGGCTGAGCGCCTCCGATCGGCATGTTGCCGATCGTCATGAGCTGATAGGTACCACCCACGAGAAGACCGGTGTTAAGGTCGCCAAGGATAAGACCGATGACGGCGCCGGTGACGATGGGCTGATAGAGAGACTCGAGGAAGTCAAACTGGTCGATTGCCGCGATGAACGTGACGACGAAGACCAGAGCGATCTGGATGATCGAGTATTCCATCTTGCTCCTCCTTTCAAAATGTATGTACGCACTTTGGATTTCACGTACAGAACGTCAGGGTTTCACTCCTGACAACGTGGATCACGAGGATTACGAGAAGAGCTTGCTCGTGTCCTCAACAGGCGTGCTCGGAACGCGCCTGATCTCCAACTCCACCCCCAATTCCTGCAGCTCTTTAAACGCAGCGACATCCTCGTCGTTAACTGCGACGGAGGTGGCGACTTGGCGCTTTCCTTCCGACATGTGCATGTTGCCGATGTTTACCTTCTTTATAGGCACACCGCCCTTGACGAGCGTAAGCACGTCTTCCGGTGTTTCGGCCACGATGAAGATCTTCTGGCGCGGGCTCGCCTTGCCAATGACGTCGATGGTCTTCTGCAGAGAGAAGAAACGCGTAGCGACGCCGGCGGGAGCGGCCATCTTCATGAGGTTCTGGCGCATGGTGTTGGACGCCACGTCGTCGTTGGCGACGAGGATGAGGTTGGAGCCCAGGGTGGAGTTCCACTGGGTGGCAACCTGACCATGAACCAGTCGGTTATCGATGCGGGTAAGAAGAATGTTGGGTTCTGCCATGTTGATCAGCTTCCTTTCGTTATTTGCTGACGACAGTTACTTGATCTCCTGAATCGCGTAACGCGAAACATCTACGACGGCTCCGGATCGGACTTTGATCTGGACCTTCTCGCCTTCGATGCCTTTGACGGTTCCGTAGATACCGCCGGCGAAAAGAACCTCTTGACCCGGCTTGAGCTCGGTGTGCAGCTCCTTGAAGTACTTCTGCTTCTTCTTCATGTTGATTTGCGACCAGATGGTGTAAATCAAGCCCATGATGACAAGCAGGCCTAAAAGGGCGACCGAGGAGCTCAGGACGTTGGCTCCGAAATCGGCCATTAGATGCCGTCCTCGTCGCCGAAGATATCCTCTTCGTCGGAGCCGGCAACGGATGCGACCGTCTGGGCGGTGATGCCCGTCTGGCCAACGGTCACGGCCTGCTCGCCAAGCTCGGCGAGCGTGGCGTTGCCGCGGAGGAACAGAAGCTCAATAACCATGGGAAGGTTGGTGCCGGTCAGAACCTCGACGTTGTCGACATCCTGGGCAATCATCATCGCCTGGTTGAACGGGGTGCCACCAAGCAGGTCGGTAAAGACGAGCACGCCATCGCACTCCTCGCGCATGGCGGTAATAGCGGCGCGGAGATCCTCACCGTAGGAAGCAGCCTGGTCGCCCTCAAAAGGAACGACGGTAAAAGCGGGCTGGTCGCCAGCAACCATAGCGATAGCGCTTGCGAGGCCGGGTGCGAACTGTCCATGACCGGTAAGAATAAAGCCAACCATTCAAATTTCCCTTCCGAAGGTGTGTACGATCTGAGTCCGATGATTTTCGGAAGCCAGCGGGCGCTCGCCCTTAAAGCTTCTTAGAAAGCGTACTTTGAAGACCAGTGGTTTCTAAACTGGTAGTAACCACGTGACGTGTTGTTGTCACTATATCACCCCAGAAGAGGTCGCTTTCGTTGATTCATACGGTAAAACGTTTTTGCACCGCTCACGGTGATAAATCGACCGTTTACCGGTCGTTAACACTTCTACCTGCGGTTTTGAAACCGTTCCGAAATGCTTTGGCAAAAGATCGGATCTTTTCCTGTGTCTAAACAACGCAGGGCGGCTAAAAATAGCGTGTAGAAAAATTGCAGGTCATTGTGAAGATATGTGAATTGGTCTTTTTGACTTAATACCAGTTAGAACCAGTTTTGAGATTATCGGTGAACGGTAGTTTTCGACCGTTCACCGGTTACTTGCAATCGTTTGCAGTCGTTTTCCCAGATGAATTAGGGAAACACAATGGAGCGCTTGCGCGGGCGCGAGGCCTACTCCAGTGGTTTCGGCAGCAAAAAGCCCGCTAGAACGTTGTGAACTGCCTCCCATTTCTTGGACATGAGAAATGGGAGGCTTTCTTTATGCGC
>CATWCP010000004.1 GCA_958349325.1 uncultured Collinsella sp. | reverse complement strand
CCTGGCTGAACACCGAGAAGTCCATAGCCACCGTCTTGCCCGCATCATGCCATTCGGGCAGGAGGTCCAAACAATTGCCAAACAGGTCGGTATGAATGATGTCATGCTCTAGGATAAACGCCCGGTCGTCTTCATTCGGTCGATATGTCTCCATTACGCCATCGATTGCCTCGAGATGCACGCGATCGACGCCGTCTTTCAATGCCATGAGCATCACCGAGGTGTCGCCATCTTCCACCCGCAGATGTGAGATATCGAACCCCTCAGCGGCCAGCGCCTCTCTCATCTTGTCTCCGTACTCGTCCTTGCCGACAACCGACACGGCGGATACCGAAACGCCCATTCGTGCAAGATGGATACCCCAGTCAATGCCATTACCAGTCGGATAGAACACGCCGATGTTTTGATAGACGTCCGCGCAGCAAAAACCAGCCGCACACGCTTTAATACCCATGGTCTTCTCCAATGTTCAAAAGGGGACCCGCCACATGGCGAGCCCCCTTTTCGCGTTTCGCTTATTGTTTTGCATCGGCTGTCCAAGGCCTCATAGCCAGACCGCCGTACGCTTTCTTAAGCTATTCGACGATTGGTGCTCCGTGGCCCCAAGAACCTTCCATGCCGCACACGGTCGAGGCAAACCCGGCAGCAAAGTCGAGCGCGCGCTCGATGGCCTCGGCGCCATCCTCACCGCGCTTGGCGGAATCGAGATAGCACATCAAAAACGAGGTGAGGAACGAGTCGCCCGCCCCCATGGTGTCCTTCATGTCCGTTACCGGTTTAGCCAGCTGGCGGTAATAACGCTCGCCGTCGTAAGCAATGCAGCCCTCGGCGCCCGCCGTAGCCGACACAAAACGCGGACCCAGGCCCTTCACCCATGCCAGACGCTCGCGAATCTCGTCCTCACTCGCGGCATCCGCCGCACTAAAGAAAGCGAAATCGACGTAGGGCGCAATCTGCTCGTAGTACTCGTCGGTGGAGTCGTCCGAAAAGTCAAAAGAGACCGTGACGCCCGCAGCCTTCAGCTTGGGCAGCTCGCGCTCGGTAAAGCAATAGTTGCCCGAATGAACCACATCGAACTGCTTCATGTACGAAAGGTCGAAGCGATCGAGGACATAGCGCGCATCGCCACGGATACCGCCCTCGTTGGAGCCGAGGAAGACACGGTCACCGTCAACGACGGTCACGCGAGCCGCTCCGTTCTCGCCAATCATCTGCTCGCACTTGTCAAGCTCGATACCTTCATCCTCGAGGCTTGCAATGACATGCTCGGCAGCGGCGTCATTGCCAAAAATGCCCATGTATGCGGAGCGTGCGGCACCGCATTTCTTGGCATAAACGGCGAAGTTCACCGCATTGCCGCCGGGATACATGGTGTGGATATGCTCGTAGCGATCGACGACGTTGTCGCCAAATCCGAGCGCGTTAACGTTAAATGCCATGGCCTTTGCCCCTTCTAGTACTCGACAACACCCATATAGCGACGGAAATCGGGATCGTGATCAAACACCTTGCCGCGTGCAGCACGCAGCTCGCAGTTCATGGCGTAGAACAGCACCGGGTCCAGATAGGCACGGACGCTCGCCGGCACGGCTTCCATACCGTACTCCTTGGCATCGAGCACCATCAGCGTATCGGTATGCGTCTTAAGGAACGCCAGGGCGCGCTCGTCCATAGCACGGCACTCGCTGGAGCCCATCTGCAGGAAGTAAAAAACGCCATCCTGAGTAGCCTCGAAGGGACCGTGGAAGTACTCGGCAGAGTGGATGTAGCTACAGTGCTGCCACTGCATCTCCATAAGAGAGCAGATAGCGAAACCGTAGGTCTGGCTAAAGTTGGGACCGCTGCCCAGAATGTAGAAGAACTCGTGCTCCTGGCAAAGCTTGGCAAAGCGATCGCCCAGCTCGGCATTTACCTTCTCGCGTGCCGGGGGAAGAATCTTATCCATCTCGGCGATACCGGCATACATATCGGCAAGATCGGCGTAGCCCTCCTGCTGATCGAGCAGCTCGGCCGCAAGCGACAGCGAAATGCCAGCGGGGACCTCGGCCTGTGGCACGCCCTCGCCCCACGGGTAGACCCACGTGGTCCACTTGCCGGAGTCGATCTTGGATCCAGCGTTGTCGGTCTGGGCGATCACCGTAGCGCCGGCAGCAAGGGCAATCTCGCAGCCCTCGACGACCTCGGGGGTGTTGCCACTGTGGCTACAAGCGATGACCAGGGACTTCTCGCCCAGACGACGCGGACGCATGATATCGAACTCGCGAGCCGTATAGATATACGAAGTGAAGGTGGTTGCCTCGCGCTGCAGAAGCTCATGGGCCGGGATCAAATCGATCATGGAGCCACCGCAAGCAATCCAGTAGACGCTGTCGAACTTGCCTTTCTCGGCAATTGCCTCTTTGATCAGATCGTGTGCGTTCATATCCAGTTCCTTTCTTATTTGGCCCGCAATCAATGACGTTGGTTGCGTGGCCGATGGTTGTTTTAGTCAATCAGATATTTCTCGAATGCGGCCATGTTCTTGGCATCTGCCGCCGCCGGATCATCGTAGTAACGACCGTCCGTGATTTCCTGGCCCAGCATGCCGTCGAAACCATGGGCGTTGAGCGTGGCGACGAAGGCGTCCATATCGTGCTTGCCATCGCCCCACACCAGATGGCCATACGGGTCACCGTCGATAAAGTGCATCTCGTGAATTGCCCCATCACCAAAGGCGGCAAACCAGTCCTCGAGCGTCTCGCCTGCAACGCCCATCGCGGTTGTATCAACCATGGGCTGTAAGTACGGGCTCGCGACCTCGTCAATCATGCGCTTCGCATCGGAAACCGTCGTCACAAGGTTGCTCTCCTCGGGACGCAGGCTTTCCATCGTAAGCACCAGACCGTGCTCGCCGGCATACTCCGCCAGAATGGACAAGTGCTCGCGGCTGCGCTTCCAGGCTTCCTCGCGGTCCTCGTCCCAGTCGCCCCAGCCCGAGTTGATGGACATGCGGTCGCACCCAAGTACCTCGGCAAGCTCAATGCCGTGCTTAAAGTACGCCAAGCTGCGCTGTTCATGCAGCGGTTTGCGTGCGCAGTACTGCCAAGGATAGACAACATTCTCGGGACACAGAGTACGATACCTAAGCCCACGGTCTGCAGCCTTTTTCGCCAGGACCTCAGCTTCAAAGTAGCCCGTGTGGTCGAGCGTCACATGCGGCTCCGCACACCACAGCTCAATGGACTCAAAGCCCAAACGCTGCTGCACATCAAGGAAGTAATCGAGCGACCACATGATGTAGTGGATATTCATGCCCGCAATCTGTTCGCGGTGCAGCGTCGGTTTGGATTCAGACATCTTATGCCTCCTTATTTCGATCGAACACGATTTGTCCGTCCGACATCGTCATGTCAACCGCAAGATCGCGTGCGTCGCGATAATCGAGGTCGAACACATCCCGATCGAGCACGCAGATATCGGCAAGCTTGCCAACCTCGAGCGTACCCAGCTCGTCTTCGCGCATCAGGTCGTACGCGCCCCCGGCAGTCCAAGCGCACAAGAGCTCGACAAGCGTCAGCGTGTTGACCTCATTCACGGGCAGTCCGTCGTCGAAGTATCCGCCGCACGCACTGTAGATTGACTCGCCCAAGCTCGGAATCAACAGCGGCAAATCCGTGCCACAGCACACTGTGCATCCGGAATCTTCCATGCCGCGGCGATTCCAGCTGTGCAAAAGTCGCGTCTCGCCAATTTGTCGACGCATCATCGACAGGCAATCCTCGCGCCGGTCCAGCGTCAGAATCTGCGGATAGACCTCGCAAATTCCACCTAACTTGCCAAACTTGACAAGATCGGTCGGGTCAGAGTTCTCGAGATCGGTAATCGCATGGCGACGAAGCATCCGTCCATGCTCGTCTCGAGGCAGCGAGGCATAGAGCGCCACGGTGCGACGAACGGCGCCATCGCCCTGGCAATGCAAGGAATATCGGAAGCCGTCAGCATCAATTGCACGCAGCTCGTTCTCAATCAGATCCCACTCTGGCTCCTCGACGACCGTCTTGCCGGCAGCGCCCGCATCGGCCGTGTCCTCATAGGGATCAATCATCTCGGCAAGCCCCGCCCATACGCCGCGATCGGTCATACGGTTGAAGCCAGAAAAACGAACGAACGGTCCCCGGAAGCGCTCTCGCGCCTCGCGGGCATATGCCAGATTTGCACCGGCACCCACCGGCTGCGACATCATAGAGACGCGAACCGTCAGCTCACCAGATTCCTCACGGCGAGCCATTTCGTCGGCAAAGCCGTAGTAGTCATCAAACGCCATCTCCTTGATGGCGGTAACGCCGCGCTCGTTAAGCATGCTCATGTAGTCCGAATACCCGGCACGCACCTCGGGCAGCGCGAGGAAATCGCTCATCATGCGCCAGATCTTCTCGGCATAGCACGCCTGGGGTGTAAAGCCGTATCGCGCACTGGCGGCAGCATTGAGAACGCAGGTCTCCGCACCCGGTGTAAAGCAGACGACAGGGATATCGCCAAAACAATCGTCAAACACAGCTGCCGTATTTGCGTTCTCGGCATCCGATGCCAACGTTTCGGGTAGGTTGTGGCCAAAAGCCGCCGCGCAATCCGGATGATCTTCTTTCCATGCACGCAAGAGCGACACGGCCTCTTTGGCATCATCGATGCCGGACAGATCAGTCCCCAACGTCCGCAGCGCCCAACCTGTATAGAAGGTATGCACATCGATCAGGCCGGGCATGACAGTGCGGTCGCCCAGGTCAACTACCTCGTCCGCCTGGGTCAAATACGAAGCTACCTCACACTTGGTGCCAACAGCCTCAATTCGATTGCCACGGACCGCTACGAAACCTTCAAACGGCAGGTCCCCCGTACCGGTAAAGACGCTCTTAGACGTCAGGACCGTCAAACGATCAGACATCACAACCACCTACACCGGAAGCATGCCAGAGATTGCCGTTACAATCACGCCAAAGACGACCATGAAAATGAAGAACTTCCAAATGGTCTTCCACCATTGGCCAAACGAAATCCTAGCCACGGCAAGACCGGCGACCGTCATGCCCGCCACGGGGCTGATGGTGTTGATGGTCTGGTTGGCAAACTGGAGCGCGGTGACGGCCGCCTCGGGATTGAGGCCCATGAGCTCGGTCAGGGGGCCCATAACGGGCATGGTGAGCGCCGCCAGGCCAGAACTCGAGGGAACCAGCAAAGAGAGCAGGCCAAGGACGATATACATAAACGTGGTGTAGACGGCGGCGGGTGCACCGGCGAGCGCGGTAGCGAGCGCCTGGAGGATGGTGTCGATGATCATGCCGCCCTCGGCGATGACCAGAATACCGCGAGCGATACCGATAACGATGGCAGCGTACGCAAAGTCGGCGAGACCCTTAACGAACTCCTCTGCGATTGTCTGCTGGTCAAGACCGCCCAGGATACCGGCAAGCAAGCCCATGCCAAGGAACACGGCGGAAATCTCATTCATGTACCAGCCCTGGGTAACAAGACCCCAGACGATAATGCCCATACCGCAAGCAAAATCGATAAGCACGAGCTTCTGACGGATAGTGAACTCTTCCTCGATGGAGGCATCGGTCACGGAAAACTCAATACGCTTGAGCTTATCGTCCTCGTACACAATGGACGACTCGGGGTTTTTCTTGACGCGCATGGCGTAGCGCATGGCCCATGCGATACCGACGGCAGTGAAGATGACCCAAGAAACGGCGCGCAGCCACAGTTGCGGATTACCCTCGATGCCAATGATGCCTTGGGCGATCAAAACATTAAACGGGTCGATGGTCGAAGCACAATATCCCAGGTTAGGACCAAGGAAGCAGATGATGAATGCCGTCATCGAGTCATAACCGATACCCATCATGATGGGAATGAAGATGGCATAGAACGGCAGGGCTTCCTCAGACATACCAAACGTAGTGCCGCAAATGGACAGCAATGTCATCGTGATGGGAATGATGAGGATGTCCTTGTTCTTGAGCTTTTTAATCACACGGCTCATGCCGGCATTCAAAGCGTTGGTCTTGGTGATGATCGCAAACGATCCGCCAATCAATAAGACGAACGCAACGACGTCGGCAGCCTCTTGGATACCCTTGGTGGGCGCTTGCAGAACCGCGAAGATATCCTGGCCCAGATTGATGGTCTCGCCGGTCTCGGAATCGGTGCAGTTCTTATCGACCTGTTCATAGGTTCCAGCAACGGCGACTTCACGCTCGCCCGCCGCTGTCGAAATCGTCTTGCGCTGATACTGACCAGAGGGAACGATCCAAGTCAGGACCGCAAAGACAACGATCAGCAAGAACATGATCGTATAGACATGCGGTAATTTGAACTTAAAACGTCTGTTTGTCTTCTTCGCCTTCGTATCTGACATAGATACCTCCAAAGAACTCGAGACTGCATCGCATCTCGCTTCAACGTTTGCATAAGGCAAACGTTCTATGACGTCCCATAGATTACCAGCAGCTTTTTCCTTCATCAAGATAATTTCAAACTGATTGCCGCAACGCGGTTGAACGGTTGTGTTCGCGCCGTGAACGGTATGGAAGCGCCCGGTGAGATGATCCACCGGGCGCTTCCATTCGCAATGTCCTAGATGTCAAAAACGTAGCGAGACCCAACGATCCGCTGACGACCGATGATAAACGGCCGCCGCTGCTCATCGAAAAAGAAGGCTTCCATATAAAACAAGGGCTCGCCAACGGGAACTGCCAACAGTCGAGCGACCTCGGGCGACGCGCACGCGATCTCGAGCGTGCACGGGTCGGTAAACGCGGGCGTGCGGCCCGTCCGGTTGCGCACGAACTCAAAAATGGATTGGTTAGATAGAGGTGCCGTTGATAGATAGGCGTTGTCCTCGTAAACATATATGTTGTTCTCGAGCATGACAGGGACGCCATCGGCAGTGCGCACGCGCTCAACGCAAATCAAGTCAGTTCCAACGGGAACACCAAAGAACTGTGCTTCGGTGGAATCCGCCGGCAGTATCTTTCTCGAAATGACACACGCCCCCGGTTCCATTCCGTTAACGCGACATGCGTCCGAAAAACTCTGGACGTCATCCTTCTGGCGAATCTTGCGCTTAAGCTTGGGGGCATTGACAAACGTGCCTTTCCCCTGCCGCTTCGTTAGATAGCCCTGCTGGACGAGCTCCTCAATAGCGCGTCGCACGGTAACGCGGCCAACTTTATAGCTCTCAGCCAATTCGAATTCGTTGGGTATCCGCGCGCCCGCCTTGTAGGCGCCGGAGTTGATTTCGTTTTTGATGATATCAATAACCTGTTGGTACAGCGGTATCGCTGCTTTACCGTCAGTTGGCCCTTCAGTCGGTGGCATATACCCTCTCCCAGCACAATTAATTCTAAAACGGGCTTAAGGGCATTCAACAAGCCCTTAAGCCCGCATTAGCTTAAAGTATGCTAGGTGTCGCACCAAAATGTCGGGTATTTACTCATCAGACCCGAAAAACGCGCAACTACCGCGCTCCTAAGAAAGCGTGAGCAGCTCCGGCAGCTGGTCGATAATCTTGTCCGCGGCATCCTGGCTAAAGCCAAAGCGCTCCTCGCGCTTGGCAATGACTGTCAGGCCGGCTCGCTTGCCGGCAGTGATGCCAGGCACCGAATCCTCGACGCAGCAGCAGCGATTCGCGGGCAGCCCCAGCAGGTCCAGCGCATGCAGGTAGATGTCGGGCTCGGGCTTGCTCTCCTTAAACTGCTCGCCGCTCACCACATACTCAAAGGCATCCGACAGCCCGCATGCGTTGAGCACTTCCTCGATGCTATCCATGGGAGACGAGCTGGCAAGCGCCACGCGAACGCCACGGCGCGGCAGCTCTCGAATCGTATCCACGGCGCCTGGGTTAATCAAAGCCTGATAGTCGCGCGGACGCTTATGCGCCCACTCGTTCCAACGGGCCAACGCTTCCTCGCCAGTGAAATGCCCCTTACCGGCGCGCTCAAACCAATCGACCAGCATATGCAGGAAGAACTGGTGCGAAGTACCGACCTGCCCATTCAACTCCTCTTGAGTCAGGTTAAGCCCAAGCTCCTTGGCAAACGCGGCAGTCTCGCCCAGGTAGTAATACTCGGTATCGACAATCACGCCGTCCATGTCAAAGATAACGGCGTCGAACGGAAATGCGGACACGGCACCCTCCCTAACAAAAGGGCGCCCGCAAGCGGACGCCCGAGCCATGCACTATCGGCGATTCTAACCCAGCAGCTTATCCAGCGCCACCGCAATGCCGTCTTCGTTATTATTGGCGGTCACCATCTGGGCTACAGCCTTGACCTCATCGACGGCGTTGCCCATGGCAACACCGGTGCCGGCCCACTCAATCATGGACTTGTCGTTCTGGCCGTCGCCAAACGAGACGACCTCGCTGGCATCGATGCCGAGCTTGGGCAGGGCACCCTCGAGCGCGCGGGCCTTGTCGATACCAGGCGCCGTGTACTCAAAGTACCAGTCGGCCGTAAACATGCCCGAAAGCGTCTGGGTAAAGGGCGCATACATCTCCTCGTAATGCGCCTGCAGGTAGGCCGGATCGCCTGCCGTCAGCAGCTTGTCTACGGGATAAGTGTCCACGACCTCATGCAAGCTCTCGACCTCGCGGATCTTAAGATCGCAGGCATCGCGCTCGTATTTGACGATATTCTTCTGCGAGCCGTCCGGCAGTGTAATCATGCAGCGATACGAGTCCTCTACATGCAGGTCGCGCCCGAGCGAGATCATGGGGATCACATCATAGTTTTGCAGGTGATCAATCAGACGGTGCAGTTCGTCAGCTGGCATGGCCTGGTCAAAAAGGACCTCATCGGTCTGAGCGTCGACAACATGCGCGCCATTGAAAGCGACTAGCAGACCGTCATGGTTTTGGAGGTCGAGCTCCTGTGCCAGAGCATGTAGCCCCCATGCGGGACGACCCGAAGCCAAGATGAGCTTAATGCCCGACTCCTGCGCCGCGAGCAGCTTTTCGCGCGTACGCGGGCTGATCACCTTCTGATCGTTGGTGAGCGTACCATCGATATCCATTGCGATGGCTTTAATTGCCATATGTGCCTCCTTGCATCGTTTTTATCGCGCACTATCTTATCCGAGCCGGGGCACGTTCGCACGGCGCGCGTATGACGGTTGCAAAACCACCCCATTTGAAACAAAGACAAAAAAGTACTTGCAAAGACGCGTTCCGACATATAAGTTGATAAAAGACCGCCGTTGCGGTTTTAAGTAGATCGAGCATATGAAGTTTGAGTTTTAGCGTGTAAGAGAAGGAAGATCGGCAAAGTACAACCCCAAACGCAATGACAACTTAATGAGGTAACTGCCACATGTGAGGCACCCAGGGCATTGCTGTCTCGATTTTGAGCACGATGCCTTCCGCCTTGCATGGGCCGTTCCATCCCGCCCCTGCAGCAACTGCCTCACGGGCTCATTGAAAACCGCATAGCACCCCAACGTCAGCACATCACCCACGGCAAGCACATCACTCACGACAACCAACACATCAACAAACAGCACGAACATCAACCGATTGGAGAAGCTATGACAAACCACCACGCTGAAGACGGCGATAAGAAAAGCATTCTGGATGCCCGCATTGAGCGAGCATATGCAAACGAATATGACGCCGCCTTTGCCGCCGCGACCATCAAGAACTACGCGTCGCTACCGCTCGCGACGATCTTGGCCGATCACCCTCAACTGCTGAAGCGCTGCACAAAGATCATGGGCGACCCCGACATTCGCAAGCTGACAGACCCCTATGCCCCAAAACGCGACAACGATTCGCACATTCTTACCGTAGGCTGCCTAGCCCATATGCTTACGGCGCTCGACACGAAACTCAAGCTCGAATGGGAACCCGACGAGCGTCATGAACTCGAAAGCAAGCGGAACACCCTGCGCACCGCACTGTTCCTTCCGTTGGACGGCCTCAAGCGCTGCAACGTCGAGCTCAATACACAGGCGCGGCAAAAGCCCGGGACCACGGGGCAGAAAACTCCTAGACCCCATGTGGCCATCGTCGACCGCAACCGATATAACCGCATGACCGCGCACTTTTCTGCCGAGGGAGCAGCCATAAGGACGCTGATCGACCTGCTGTGCCTCCTGAGCATCAACGAGCTATTTGAGGGCTATCTCGCCCTTGTTCCCGCGACGGCACCCAAGTCGGTAGCAAAGATCATCGAGACCTGCAGACGCCAGTTTGAGCGCCATCGCAATGGCAGCGAGATGAACGCCAGCATCGCGCAGTACTACGCGGCTCATTACAAAAATGACGGATGTGCCCCTGTCGAGCATCAGCTGCGGCTCGCCTACACCACGCCCGCCGCAACGCTCCATCGCTTTGGAGCCCTTGGTGCTTGCGAGCCGCACGAACGGGCAGCATGCCCCACAACCGAGCTCGATCTCAGGCTCGGACGAACCCTGTAGCCCGCCAGCCCCTCCGCGGGCAACAATCCTATTCCACAACACAACCAACAGAAAGGAGTCCTCATGGACACCAATCATTCCCCCATCATCAGCCCCCTCACCATGCGTGAATCCGCCCGAGGTATCACGCTCACCAGCATTTACGATGAGATGCTCGCCCGTCGCGAGCTCTCCGTCATGGGAAACATCGAAACCCCGATGGCCCACGACCTATGCCAGCAGATCCGCCTGCTCGATGCCACCGACCCCAGCCGCCCCATCACCATATTTGTCGCCAGCGCCGGCGGAAGCGTGCGATCGGGTCTTGCGATCTATGACGCCATGCGCCTCGCATCGTGCCCCATCCGCACCGTCTGCCTGGAATTCGCCGCGTCCATGGGCGCCGTGATCTTTATGGGCGGCGACGATCGCCGTATGGCGCCCCATGCAGAGCTCATGATTCATGACCCGCTGATCCCCCAGGGGGCAGGCGGCTCGGCACTTGCGTTGCAGGAAACCAGCCGGCGTCTCATGCAGACCCGCAAGACCCTCACGCAAATCCTCTCGGACCGCAGCGGCCTCACGCCCAAGCGCATCCAGTCCCTCACTGCAAAAGACACCTACCTTTCGGCCGAGCGCGCCGTCGAGCTCGGCTTTGCCCACGAAATTCTCTCGACCACCAAGGAGGTCGCCCATGTCTAACCTCGCCAGCCGCCTCGCCGCATCTGAGTCCGCATCGTCCACCATCCTCGCCAAGGATCGAACGCTCTCCTGCGACACCCGCCAAACGGGACTCAACAACAACGCACTTGTGATCGGCCCCTCGGGAGCCGGCAAGACCCGAAACGTCCTCAAGCCCAACCTGCTGCAAATGAACGCAAGCTACATCGTGCTCGACACCAAAGGCACGCTCTGTCGCGAAGTGGGACCCGTGCTGGCAGCCCACGGTTACCGCGTGCAATGCCTCAACTTCGCCGACCTCAACACCGTCCCGGCCCTTGCGCCCGGCATCGAGCGCTGCGGCTACAACCCCCTGAGGCACATTCGCCGCAAGGCGGACGGCAGGCCCAACCAGCAGGACATCCTCTCGGTGGCAAAGGCCATCTGCCCCATCGAGGACAACAACCAGCCTTTTTGGGATCATGCGGCGGCAAACCTGCTGTCGTGTCTTATCGCCTACGTCACCGAACAGCTACCCGCCGACGAGCAGACGATCAGCTCGGTCATCAAGCTGATCGAGCACCTGCAGGACGGTGCCACGGGTCGATTGTTTGACGACCTGATCACGACCGACCCCCAAAGCTATGCCCTCTCGCTATGGCGGCGCTACGCCATTACGCAAAATGCCGAGCGCATGCACGCGAGCATCGTCGGCATCCTTGCCGAAAAGGTCATGTGTCTGGGATTCGACGGTGCGGCACAGCTCTATCGTGAGTGCCATCAGGTGAACTTCGCTTCCATGGGACACACCCCCTGCGTCCTGTTTGTAACCGTGAGCGATATTGACCGCAATCTCGATCCGCTGACCGGCCTCTTTATTTCGCAGGCGTTTATGGGCCTCATTCGTGAGGCCGATAGGCAGCCCGACGGCAGCCTGCCCGTGCCCGTGCGCTTTATGCTCGATGACTTCGCAAATCTGCAGATCCCCCAGATCGACAACGTGCTCTCGATTATCCGAAGCCGCAACATCTGGGCAACGCTGCTGCTGCAGTCGACCAACCAGCTCGATGCGCTCTATGGCGAGGCACGCGCACGCTCCATCATGGGCAACTGCGACACGCATCTGGTGCTGGCGTTCCAGGATCCCGAGAGTGCCCGGGTGTTTTCCGACCGCGCCGACGCGCTGCCCAGCACGCTCATGGCGACGCCGATCGATCGCTCGTGGCTCTTTGTGCGCGGTCGCACTCCCGAACAGGTCGAGCGCTTTAGGCTCGAAGACCATCCGCTCTACGGGGAGCTGCCCGAGGCGCAGCGAGACCATGCGGAGGCCGAGATCTAGGCGCAGGGTTCTCGCGGCGCGCGGCGCCCCAGCGATGTTCCACAAAGGCCGTGCGCCCCGGGACTACGGCAAAGCAAAGGGGCCCGCATCCGATAGGATACGGGCCCCTGACTATAAGGCGCGATGCGTTAACAGCAGCGGCTACTTACGGTGAGCGCGGTAGAACTCGATAAGCGCCTGGGTCGAAGCGTCCTGCTCGGCCTTGGCGGCGTCGTCGTGGAAGGCCGGGGTAATCTGCTTGGCAAGCTGCTTGCCCAGCTCAACGCCCCACTGGTCGTAGGAGTCGATGCCCCAGACCGTGCCCTCGACAAACGTGATGTGCTCGTACAGTGCGATGAGCTCGCCGAGTGCGAACGGGGTCAGCGTGTCGCCAAAGATCGAGGTCGTCGGACGGTTACCCTCAAAGCAGCGGGCCGGGACGATCTGCTCGGGCGTGCCCTCGGCACGAACCTCGTCGGCCGTCTTACCAAAGGCGAGCGCCTTGGTCTGGGCCAGGAAGTTGCCCAGGAACAGCTCGTGGACATCCTGGCCGCTGTCGGTCGCAGGGTTGGCAGTGTTGGCGAAAGCGATAAAGTCGGCCGGGACCACCACAGTGCCCTGGTGCAGCAGCTGATAGAAGGCATGCTGGCCGTTGGTGCCGGGCTCGCCCCAGAAGATCTCACCGGTATCGGAGGTCACAGCGCTGCCGTCCCAGCGGACGTGTTTGCCGTTGGACTCCATGGTGAGCTGCTGCAGGTAGGCCGGGAAGCGGTGCAGATACTGGCAGTACGGAAGCACGGCGTGGCTCTTGGAACCGAAGAAGTTGACGTACCAGACATTGAGCAGGCCCATCAGCGCGACGGCGTTGTTCTCGAGCGGGGTGTTGCAGAAGTACTCGTCGATGGCGTGGAAGCCCTCGAGGAACTGCTGGAAGCGCTCGGGGCCGAGCACGACGATCAGCGACAGGCCCACGGCGGAGTCAACGGAATAGCGGCCGCCAACCCAGTTCCAGAAACCGAAGGCGTTGGCAGGGTCGATGCCGAAGGCCTCGACCTTCTCGAGTGCAGTGGAGACGGCGACGAAGTGCTTTGCCACGGCCTCGGCGTTCTGCTCATCGGAGCCGTCGATGGCGCCCTGAGCCTTGAGCTGCTCGAGCATCCAGGTCTTGACCTCGCGGGCGTTGGTGAGGGTCTCGAGCGTGGTGAAAGTCTTGGAGACGATAATCACGAGCGTGGTCTCGGGATCCAAGCCCTTGAGCTTCTCGGCCTGGTCGTTGGGGTCGATGTTGGAGATGTAGCGACAGTCGATACCGGCGTCGGCGTAGGGACGCAGGGCCTCGTAGGCCATGACCGGGCCCAGATCGGAACCGCCGATGCCGATGGACACCAGATGCTCGATCTTCTTGCCGGTAACGCCCTTCCACTCACCGGAGCGCACGCGCTCGGCGAAGGCATACATGCGGTCGAGGACCTCGTGCACGTCGGCGACGACGTCCTGGCCGTCGACGATGAGCTGGCCCTTCTCGCTTGCCGGGCGGCGCAGCGCGGTGTGCAGGACAGCGCGGTCCTCGGTAGTGTTGATGTGCTCGCCAGAGAACATGGCGTCGCGGCGCTCCTCGAGCTTCACCTCGCGGGCAAGATCGCACAGCAGCTTGACGGTCTCATCGGTCACCAGGTTCTTCGACAGATCGAAGTGCAGGTCACCGGCGTCAAAGCTCAGCTTGTTCACGCGGTCGGCGTCAGCAGCGAACCAGGCCTTGAGGTCGATACCTTCGGCCTCGAGCTTCTCCTGATGAGCCTCGAGCGCCTTCCAAGCGGCAGTCGACGTAGCATCGATAGGTGCGGCAACAGTTGCCATAGAGTCCTCCTCAGCATACGGGCGCACGCCTCCATGCGCCCGGACATTCAGATGCCACTATTCTAGCGCAGGTCAAGACTACAATCAGCGAGCGTTGCCAATCGGCCCCCAAACGGCAACCGATTAAAAAGGGACAGGCTTATTTTGGCAGGTCAAACGCTTTACCAACCAAAAACAACCCGTCCTTTTATGGCAAATATTAGGCCGCGGCGCAGATGCTACCGAGCAACTCACGCAGAGGAGACCCGATGCCCTCCAGCAGTTCGGGCGCGATAATGGCAAAAACGGGAACCTCACCGATGCCCACGACAGCAGGCGCCTTGCCCTCCGAGAGAATGCATCCATAAGGGACAAAACCGTCTTCGCCGGCATCGAGCGCCGCCATGCGACGCGCGAGCTCGCGCGCAAAGCCAGCAGTATCGGCATCGCCAATCGCCAGGACAAAGTCCACGCCTTCGTCGGTCGCCAGGGCCACGGCTTCGTCGATCAGTTCGTCCCCCCCGTCGCCCCCAACCGAGCCGCAGCGGAAAAGTACGCGCTCGAGTAGGGCTCGATCAAGCGAGCCAAGTGCCGCCGAGACAAGCTCATCGCGCGTATGCTTGTCACCGCCCAACACGACCAGCGCCTTGGTGCCACCGTAGTGAGCGACCAATCGTCCGCACCAGCGAGCCACGTCTCCATCCACAACAAGGCGCGTCGGCATACCAAACCCGTAATTGACCATCTTTCCCACAACCCTTCCGTGCACATAGGCGGTATCAATCGTTAGGCTCATGCTACGAAGCGAGCTTTTCCGAGCTGTTTCGCACTCTTTAGAGCTGCGTTAAAACCCAATCCAACCGCACGACCATACCTACCAAAACAAACCAGTCCCTTTTTGACAGGTTTTGACGATGTCCGGACGAGCGGGTATTATCGAACAGATATTCGATAAGAACATGTGTTTGATGGGAGGACGCGTGGGGCACGAGCGTCACACCTATATCTGCATCGACCTCAAGACGTTTTACGCTAGCGTCGAGTGCGTCGACCGCGGACTCAACCCGCTCACCACCAACCTGGTCGTTGCCGACGAATCGCGCGGGCGCACGACCATCTGCCTCGCCATCACACAGGCCATGAAGGACCTCGGGATACACAATCGCTGCCGTCTGTTTGAGATTCCCGACGGCATCGACTACATCAAAGCCGTACCGCGCATGCAGCACTACATGGAAGTGTCGGCGCAAATCTACGGCATCTATCTGGAATACGTGAGCCCGCAAGACATTCACGTCTATTCAATCGACGAATGCTTTATCGACGTGACGCCCTATCTAGACCTCTACCATACCAATGCCAAAGGCTTTGCCTGCATGTTGCGCGATGAGGTCCTCGCGCGCACCGGCATCACGGCGACGGTCGGCATCGGCCCCAACCTATTCCAGGCCAAGGTAGCGCTCGATATCACCGCCAAGCACGTACCCAGCCGCATCGGCATACTCGACGACGAGACCTTTCGCAAAGAGATCTGGCCCCATCGTCCCATCACCGATATCTGGGGCATCGGCCCCGGCGTGGCAGCACGACTCGAAAAGTATGGCGTCTACGACCTGATGGGTGTCGCCGCACTCGACGAGAACCTGCTCTACGACGAGCTCGGCGTCAATGCCGAATATCTCATCGACCACGCCTTTGGGCGCGAGCCGACAACCATCGCCGATATCCAAGCCTATCGCCCACAAGCAACTTCGACCACCACAGGACAGGTGCTCTCGAAGGGTTATGCCTACGAGCAAGCCTACACCGTCTTGCGCGAGATGGTCGACAACGCCGTGTTGGACTTGGTCGATAAACACGTGGTCTGCGACAGCATCTCGCTCTTTGTGGGCTACGCGAGCGAGCGAGCCGACATACGCCGCCTCGACGCCAGCGGTACAGCGCAATATGTGGACGGATGCGGGCACCTGCGCTCGAGCACATCGAGTATCGAACCTACCGCAACCGCCGGCCCCGAGCTCGCACCCCGTGCGCCCAAGCCCGTCCAGCGCGATGACGAACGGCGTCGTCTGGTACGTGAGGCGCAGGCAATCGATGGCATCTTTGTGGGAGAGCATGGCGGCAAACCGCGCGGTGGCTATGCCGCACTCTTTGCGCACTCCAACGCCTCGCGCAAGCTGCCCGAGCGCACCAATTCGTTTAAGAAGATCATGGGATATTTCGATGAGCTCTGGGCGCAGACCGTCGATCCCAAACGACCGGTCAAGCGCATCAATCTGGGATTTGGCAACCTCATGCCCGAGGAATTTGCCACCATCGATCTGTTCAGCGATATCGAGGCCGATGAGCGCGAGCGCGACCTGGCACGCGCCGTGCTGGCCGTGAAAGGCAAATACGGCAAGAACGCGCTGGTTAAGGGGCTGAGCTTTACCGCCGGCGCCACCGCGCGCGAACGCAACGATCAGGTAGGAGGACATCGTGCCTAAGTCCCAACAACAGCCGATGCGGCCACCGACACCTTTTGAACGCCTAGCGGACCCCGAGGGAAGACGTCGCTCCGCCGACCCAAAGCTCACCGCCAACGGCACCGTCCGTGCCGGCCGTGCCGCGCAGTTTATGCCCTTTGCCGCCCTCACGGGATACTACGAGCTCGTGCGTAAACAAGAGATCACCGCCGAGCCAAAATGCGAACTCACAGAAGAAAAAGCCCTCGAACTTTCGAAAAAGCTCGAGGGCCTCAAGCGTGGCGACTTGGTTCGTGTCACCTATTACGATACATACGGCTATCGCAGCCGCACCGGCATCCTCGACGAGGCGCTCCCTGCTTTCAAACTCCTCAAGCTCAAAGATATCGCCATCGACTTCGACGACATCCAGGACATCGAGCTACGCGGACGAGCCTAGACAAGGACGCGCATCCAAGGCAAGGCCTACAGCGTCATGACGTAGTAACCCGCATCTCTCACGGCAGCCTCAAGGACACCGCGATCGATCGGCCGCTTGGAGCGCACGCGCGCTGTGTGGTCCGCATACGTCACCGTTGCCCACACGCCATCCAGCGCATTGAGGGCATTGGCTACGTTCTGAGCGCAGCCGTCACAGCTCATGCCGCCGATGAGCAGCTCATCGCTATAGGGGTAGTGGGACGGATCGGTATCCGCAACCACTACCTTCTTGGCCTTCTTACCGCTCGTGCCATCGCTGCAGCAGCTCTTTCCGTGTGTCGAAGCGACAATGCGACGCAGTCCAAAAAACATGCCGACGGCAATGACGGCCAACACGATGAGATTCGCAGGGTTGAGCAAGTCGCTCATGCGTTCCCCTTTCAAGTAGCACTATCTAGATACCCCCATGGGGTGTCCCCATCTTAACCCAAAATCGTGTCCGTTCAGTCAATTAGTTTCCCTCTTCAAACTTTTTTGTTGACCATGGCTTACTTTCGTGTATAAGTTTTCCTAGGCTAACAACTGAGGACCCGAAAGGAGCATCGTGACTCGAACCATTGACATCCCAACATACCAAACGGCTGTCGTGCGCAACTGCTCCCCTACGCTCGCAGGTATCAAGCCGGCTTCGCTCTTTACCTATCCCGGCGTCTACGCCAACCAAAACGGAAAACCCGGCGCCGCCCATATCGAAGAGCGACGCTCTCGCCTGCTCGCCGTCATAGCCCAATGCAACCGCGAGCTCCAGCCACTCGGAATCCATATGAGCGTTTTGGTCTGGCGCCCCTGCGGAGCGCTCATCTATGTGTATCGCCCTGCGGACCTCATGCGATACCTCTCCGACCCCCGTGCCACGACGGCGCTAGCCGCCGAAGGTTACGATGTCCACAACCTGCCCGCATCCCTGGTGCATCTCGCCGCGCGCATCACGCTGGCAAGCAGCAATGCCGCAGAAAGCGCCTATGACGGCAGCGTCTGCGCACTCGCTCGAAATAGGCACTGCGATACGGAGTGCATATGCGAGTTCCCCCACGAAATTGGCTATTTTTTGGGCTATCCCTACGAAGATGTCCATCAGTTTATCGTCCAGCACGGCGAAAACTATAAGGTCTTTGGCGCATGGAAGGTATACACAAACGTTGAGCAGGCGCTCACGACCTTCGATTCCTATCGCGCATGCACGCAATACCTTACCTACATCTATCAACAGGGCTGCACCCTGGGACAACTTGTCCAGGCAACCCGATAGAGCATACAAGACGCGGCCGCACGCCGCACAACCGAAAGGAAAACATATGAGCAAGATCGCCGTCGTCTACTGGAGCGGTACAGGCAACACCGAGGCCATGGCAAACTTCGTTGCCGAGGGTGCAACCGGTGCCGGCGCCGAGGCAGAGGTCATCTCCTGCGCCGACTTCTCCGCAGACAAGGCCGCCAACTATGACGCCATTGCCTTCGGCTGCCCCGCCATGGGTTCCGAGGAGCTTGAGTATGACGAGTTCCAGCCTATGTGGGACGAGGTCAAGGAGACCCTCGGCGATAAGAAGGTCGTCCTCTTTGGCTCTTATTCGTGGGCCGAGGGCGAGTGGATGGACAACTGGAAGGCCGATGCCGACGAGGCGGGCGTCAATGTCGTCGATTCCGTCATTTGCTACGATGCGCCCGACGATGAGGGCGAGACCGCTTGCAAGGCCCTCGGAGCCGAGCTCGCGTAACGAACCCAGGACCTCCAAAAGAGTCTGCATCAAAGCGCATCCTTATCCCTACAAAAGAGCGGGGGCTGGATTCAAGTCCAGCCCCCGCTCTTTTATAACGGCAGTTACATCAACCGGCTACGAGATATTGCCCAAGAACGCCTTGGTGCGCTCGCTCTTGGGGTGGTCGAAGACCTCGCTCGGCGTGCCCTCTTCCACAATGACGCCGCCGTCCATAAAGACGACGCGGTCGGCGACGTCGCGGGCAAAGCCCATCTCGTGCGTCACGACGATCATGGTCATGCCATCGCGTGCCAGGTCGCGCATGACACCCAGAACGTCGCGAACCAGCTCGGGATCGAGCGCCGACGTGGCCTCGTCAAAGAGCATAACGTGAGGGTTCATCGACAGGGCGCGGGCGATGGCAACGCGCTGCTGCTGGCCGCCCGAGAGCTGGCTCGGCATAAAGTCGATACGCTCGGCAAGACCGACCTTGGTCAGCTCCTCGACGGCGATCTTCTCGGCCTCTTCCTTGCTGCGCTTGAGCACCTTTTGCTGCGCAAGCATGACGTTCTTTTTGACCGACAGGTGCGGGAACAGGTTGAACTGCTGAAACACCATGCCCAAGTGCGTACGCACCTTATTGAGGTCAACGCCCTTGGCGCACACATCCACGCCCTCGACGACAATCGAACCACTCGTAGGATGCTCCAGACGATTGATGCAGCGAAGCATCGTCGACTTGCCCGAGCCCGAAGGACCCAGAACTACGACGACCTCGCCCTTATGCACATCCAGATCGATATCGCGCAGGACCACGTTATCGCCAAAGGCCTTCTGGAGGTTCTTAATGCTGACGACGACCTCGTTCGAGTTATTGGTTTCGCTCATGATAGGACCTCCTTACAGACCGGCGATGTGATCGGCAGGCGTCGCGACAACCTGTCCGGCGCTCTTGGCGGGACGCTTCTTCTTGGTCTCGGTCGTACCCAAAAGCCTCGCCTCAAGACCGCTCACCAAGCGAGCGAGCGGCAGGGTGATGACCAGATAGAACAGGGCGGCAACCACGTACGGTGTAATGGAGCCCGTCGTGGCCACGATGGTACGGGCGTTCATGACGATTTCGACCACACCCACGGCGGCAAGCAGCGACGTATCCTTGTAAAGCAAGATAAACTCGCTGGTCAGCGTAGGCAAAACATTGCGGAACGTCTGCGGAATCATAACGTAGAGCAGCGTCTGGAAGGCATTCATGCCCAGAGAGCGAGCAGCCTCGTTTTGGCCCTTGGGGATCGATTGAATACCGGCACGGAAGATCTCGCACAGGTACGCAGACGAGTTCATGGCCATGACGATAACGCCCAAAACATAGTCGTCCACCTTGACGCCGGCCAACGGCAGACCGAAGAACGCGATATAGATCTGCAGGAACGCCGGCGTACCGCGAATGATATTCACGTAGATGCCGGCGAGGCAGCGCAGGATGCGCGACTTGGAGATGCGCATAAGCGACAGGGCAAAGCCAAAGGGAATTGCCAGCGGAAACGCCACGAGCACGATCGAAAGCGACATAAGGAAGCCCTTGAAGACGATCGGCAGGCTCTGGACCAAAATGACCGGGTTCAGGAACAGGCGCAGGAACATATTGGAGTTCCACGCCTCGACCCACGGCTGCTCCTTAAGGTCGGCCAGGAAGTTATCGAAGGCCGTCACGCCCTTGATCTCCACCGACGGAATCTTGGAGATCTTCTTGGTCGAACCGTCGGCGAGCGTATAGGCGCCGCTAAAGGCCTCATCGCCGCCCTCGACGGGAAACGTCACACCGTAAACCTCGACGCGGAAATAGCCGCCGGCAGGCGCCGTCTCGCCAAAGTCAATCTTGAGCGTCTGGCCGTCAGCCTTGCACGTGGGCTTCATGGGCGTACGATCCATGAGGTCCTCGCCCGAGAGCATCGTCAATCGCGTGTCATCGGTACCAAACGTCGTGCCGTCGACAAACGTCAGCGAAAGACCGCTCAGCTCCTCGTCGGCATCGGCCTGAACTTCCCAAGTGATGCGCGTCTCGGTGCCGCCGACCACATCGCTACCCGAACCGGTATTGGGTCGGGCGGTAATCTTTGCGGTCTCAAGCGCCTGGGCGGTCGTGGGCACGCAGGCCCCCGCGCATACCAGGGCGAGCGCCACAGCCAGGGCACAGGCCAGCTTTTGGAGCATCGAGGGCAGTGGAAAACGCTGCTCCGCGGCCCCTTTGTTCAGTCGAGACAAGGTGGCTCCTATCGTAGAAGTTGCCGGCAAAACGAGACGGAAACGCTCTCCGTCAAGAGAAGCGCAAAGGCCCTTTCCGCCAAAACGGAAAGGGCCCGCGCGCAATCAAGTAGTTATTTTACTTGATATTGTACTTAGCCATGAGGGCGTCGACGGTACCGTCGTCGGTCAGGTCCTTGATAGCCTGGTTGATGTCGTCCTTGAGCTTGGTGTTGCCCTGGTTGATGGCGATGGCGTACTCCTCGCCGGTGCTGATCTGCTTGATGGTCTGGCAGGTGTTGAACTGCTCGGCGGTCAGCTGGCTCGCAACGGAGCGGTTGGTGACTACGGCGTCGCCCTTATCGGACTGCAGGGCGCTGAAGCACTCGGTGGCGTCCTTGTAGGGGACGATCTTGGCCTTGGGGAAGTTCTCCTGGGCAAAGGCCTCGGCGGTCGAGCCAGACTGGACGATGATGGTAGCGTCGGCGTTGTTGAGCTTCTCGCTGTAGTTGTCGGCCGTGATGTCGGTGTTATCGACCTTGGTCACGATAGCCTGATCGTCCATGTAGTAGGAATCAGAGAAAGTGACTTCCTTCTCACGCTCGGGCGTGTCGGTGATAGCCGCGATGGAAACGTCATACTTGGCGCCCGAAGCGACGCCCGGAACCAGCGTGTCAAAGTCATTGTTGACGTACTCGACATCCAGACCCAGCTTGTCACCGATAGCCTTGATGAGCTCAAGGTCAAAGCCCTGGTAGTCGCCGTTGTCATCCTTGTACTCAAACGGCGCGTACTCGGCAGAGGTGCCGACGGTCAGCGTGCCGTCCTTGACGAGCGCGTACTCCTTGGAGCCGTCGACCTTCTCGACCTTAGCGTCGTCAGAGCTGCTGGAACCAGCATCAGAACCAGAGGTGGCGTTGGACGAACCGCAGCCCGTCAGAGCAAGGGCGAGTGCCATAGCACCCGTGGCGGCAAATGCGCCAAGCTTCTTCAGCTTCATAATCAGTCTCCTTCCGGTGACCTCGTTTGATTCAGAGGTCTGCAAAAACTGTTGGCTATTATGCACCCGGAATTACGAATCTGCAATGAGAAAACTGATTGAAACAAACCCATAACGTGAATGGAATACTCTACTTTGTGACAGTCATTACTGCTGCAATGACCTTAATAGTCTAATTTCAGCTGCATAACCTGCAAGTTCGTTCGGAGTCTCCAAAATAAACGGCAGCGAACGCAAGTGGCCATTCGATACAATATTCTGCATAGCCTGCATACCGCCACCAAATTCCTCGCTGCCAAGGTATCCCTTGCCGATGCACTCGTGACGATCTTTATGGGCGCCACAAGGGTTCTTCGAATCGTTGATGTGTACGGCATGCAAGCGATCGATACCCACCACGCGGTCGAACTCGTCGAGTACGCCGTCCAGATCATGGATGATGTCGTAGCCGGCATCGCTCACATGGCAGGTGTCCAAACAAACGCCCAGCTTATCGGACAGCTCTGGGCACTTGGCGGCAACGCCCTCGATAATGCACGCCAGCTCCTCAAAGCTGCGGCCCACCTCGGTACCCTTGCCGGCCATGGTCTCGAGCAGCACCGTCGTCTGCTGGCCCTCAAACATCACCTGGCACAGGGTGTCGACAATCATCTGAATGCCGGCGTCGGAGCCCTGCCCCACATGCGCACCGGGATGGAAGTTGTAGTAGTTGCCGGGCAGCGCCTCCATGCGCCGCAGGTCCTCTGCCATGGCCTCCAGGGCAAACTCGCGCGCCCGCTCTTTGGCTGAGCAGGGGTTATAGGTATACGGGGCATGAGCCACGAGCGGGCCAAAGTCGTTTTGCTCCATAAGCTCGCGCAGGGCCGCCACGTCATCCATGTCAAGGTCTTTCGCCTTGCCGCCGCGCGGGTTGCGCGTAAAGAATGCAAAGGTATTGGCGCCAATGGACAACGCTGTCTCCCCCATTGCCCGATAGCCCTTCGTCGTCGAAAGATGGCACCCGATCGTCAGCATCTCCAGCTCCCTCCTCATCAGTTGCGGAAAAATACGGTCTATTGGTGCCTTATTTTGGCGCAAACAGACCGTATTCCACCGCAAGTTATAAAAGGGGCATCAAGAGCAAAGGCCTCCAGGCATTCCAAGCGCTGGCGCCATGCCCCCACGCCCTAAAGTTTCAAGCGAATCGCATCGATGATGTGCGCACAGCGCTGTGTGGCGGCTAGGCACATGATGGGGCTTTCGAGTTTCCCCGCTTGAATGAGCTGCGTCGCATGCGACGCCTCACCGTAAAAATCATCGACCTCAAATGGTGTATCGATTTCGAGTACTCGACCGTCGGAATACTTCACATGAGCGAGCTCGGGGCGATGGAGCCGCTCGATTTCCAACGAGCCCCGCTCACAGGCAATCGTTAAGCGGCTTTCATATGTTGCTTCGCCGTCGCACACCATATGAATGGGTATACCGCCGACGCTCATATGGATCTCGTCGGCCCAATCGACGCGACCGCCCGATACGTCACGCCAGCGAACTTCACGGGACGAAACCTCGCAAGCGCCCGCGAGCAAATCCTCAAACCAACCGACCGCATAGCAGCCCATGTCATATAGACAGCCGCCCTGCAACGGATCAAGCAGATAGCCCGAAGGAGACTCGCCGTAATCGAGCTTTTGCACGCTTTCAATCGAGACAATACGGCCAAGCTCACCCGACGCAAACAAGTCCTTCACGCGAGTGCGCATCGGGCAAAACCGATTCTTCATCGCCTCCATAAACAGCACGCCGCACTCGCGAGAGGTGGAGGCAATCGAGAGAGCCTCTTCCTCACTCAAAACGGCCGGCTTTTCGCACAGCACGGCCTTTCCGGCACGCAGCGCGCGACAGGCCCAACGCGTATGCATGCCATGCGGAAGAGCCAAGTAGATTGCGTCGACATCGGGGTCGGCAATCAGCGCGTCATAAGCCGCATCGCCGTTATCGTCGACCGAGGCATGGCCATGGGCAGCATCGATCGAAAACGCTTGGCAAAATTCCTCGACATGTGCAGGAGTGCGACCGGCCGCAGCCACCAGCCGTGCCCCGTCGACCTTCTTGAGCGACGATGCAAATCGATGCGAAATGCACCCAGCGCCCAAAACGCCCCAACGAACCTCACGTAAATCATCACATGAATCCCGATGGCCCACGACAGCCCCCTTCAGTTGCGGTGGAATAGTTCCTGTTTGGCCCCTATTCTGCCGCAAACAGGAACTATTCCACCGCAAGTTATAAAAGGGGCATCAGGAGCGCGTTTTGCAAAAGGCTTTAAGTGCGGCCGTTACGGGGCCAGGCTGGAAACGTCGGCGCACGTCATCGAGACGCTCGGGAATATCGATGTGCTGCGGGCAGTGACGCGCGCATTTGCCGCACTTGACGCAGTTGCTCACCAGCTTGGGCTCGCTCGTGCGCACCGCACTCGCCGTAAAGTATTGCGACAGCCCCGTAAACCAGCTGTGCGCATAGCTCGCGTTGTAGGCGGCAAAGCAGCCGGGAATGTTGATACCCTTGGGGCATGGCATGCAGTAGCCGCATCCCGTGCAGGGCACGCGGTTCGTTTTCTCAAACTCTTCCAGCACGCGCGCGATGGTATCAAGCTGACCTGTCGTCATCGAGTCCGGCAGCGCACGATCGGCCAGCGCTGCATTCTCGTCCACCTGCGCGGTATCGGTCATGCCCGAAAGTAACATCGTCACCTGCGGATGGTTCCACACCCACGACAGTCCCCAAGCCACCGGCGTCTGCAGGCGCGGATCACTCGCACTATCGAGCACGGCGCGAGCCCGTGGCGGCAGCTTGCCCGCTAAACGCCCGCCCAAAAGCGGCTCCATCACAAACACCGCGAGACCCCGCTCAGCGGCAGCCAAGAGCCCCGCCGTTCCCGCCTGATAGCGTTCACCGGCATAGTTGTACTGAATCTGGCAGAAGTCCCAGTCATATGCGTCAAGCATCGTCAGAAAATCCGCCGTGCTGCCGTGATACGAAAAACCGACCTGGCGAATGCGTCCCGCCGCCTTTTGACGCGCGACCCAGTCCTCGATGCCCAACGCCACCACACGTTCCCACTGGGCGGGCGAGGTAATGTTGTGCATGAGGTAATAGTCGATATGGTCGGTCCGTAGGCGGCGCAGTTGCTCGTCGAAGAACCGGTCGAAATCCTCCGCGCATTTGCACGAAGCATGCGGCAGCTTGGTTGCGAGCAAAACCTGGTCGCGCAAGCCCAGGCGCTCAAGCGACGCACCCACGCACGCCTCGTTGCCGGGATAGAGATAGGCCGTGTCCAGGTAGTTAATCCCCTGCTCCACCGCACGGGAGATGATAGCGTCGGCGGTCTTCGCATCCGGGCGTCCCGGCGCACCGGGAAACCTCATGCAGCCCAGCCCCAACGCCGAGATACGGTTGCCGCTTTTGGGGTCAACGCGGTATTGCACGGCCCCTCCCCTCCCATCGAAGCCCTGACGAGGCGAAACAAACCCGTCACGTCATCGAAACACATCGGAATCGCAATTGAGAACGTATCGTAACGCAGCAGAAATCGAGCCGTCACGGCACCGCTTTAACATCAGCAAAAAGCCCGATGAAAGGAGTCGCCCATGCCCACGCGCATGTCTTTGCGGTCTGCCCCGTGGCATAAGCGCACAGCGCAATAGTTTCTTTTTCATAACAGCCGCCCCGCGCACCCACCAATCACCCTGGCAGCATACAATCCATCAGGCGCCCCGCACGCGGGCGCCTTTTTGTGAGGAGATAATTCACATGCAGATCAACAAGGTCGCCTTTATCGGCAAGGGCGGCGTCGGCCTGCTCTACGGCAGCATGATTGCCAAGGCCCTCGGCAATGACGCCGTCGAATACGTTATGGATGACGACCGTTTTGAGCGTCACGCGGGCGATGCGCTCACCGTCAACGGAAAGCCTTGCGATCTCACGTCCGTCCGCGCCAGCGAGGCAGCGCCCGCCGATCTGGTCATCCTGACGGTCAAGACCACCGGTCTCGACCAAGCACTCAAGACTATGGAGCGTGTCGTGGGACCCAACACGCTCATCGCCTCGCTGTGCAACGGCATTACGAGCGAGCAAAAGATTGCCGAGCGCTTTGGCTGGGAGCACACCGTCCTGGGTATCTGCCAAGGCATGGACGCCGTGTTCCTCAACGGAGAGCTCACCTTTACCAATGCGGGCGAGATTCGCTTTGGCGCGGCAGCGGGCACCAAGCCCGCAACCGTTACCGCCATCGACGAGCTCTATACGCGCTGCGGCATCGCCCATACCGTCGAGAGCGACATTGCGCACCGCATGTGGGCCAAACTCATGCTCAACGACGGCATCAACCAGACCTGCATGGCCTACAGCGGGACCTACGGAAGCGCCACGGAGCCGGGCTCCGAGCAGCGCCGCTGTTTTGTCTCCGCCATGCGCGAGACGCTTGCGGTTGCCAACGCCGAGGGCGTTGAGCTGACCGAGGCAGACCTGACGCAAATGGTGCACCTCATCGAGGGAATCGACCCCGCCGGTATGCCCTCGATGGCTCAAGACCGCATCGCACAACGAAAAACCGAAGTCGAGGAATTCGCGGGCACCATTTGCCGCCTGGCCGCCAAACACGATATCCAAGTGCCGCAAAACGATTGGTTCTACCAGAGGATTCGCGAAATAGAAAGCAGCTGGTAGTGCTCGGCATACTGTAGCCAACAGATCCAATGGCAAAGCCGCCGCAAGGGGCACTCCCCTCGCGGCGGCTTCCTTTTTCATCTTTGGCCAAAAATCAGCTTCACAACGGTTAGAGCTGCGACTCCGACGCCTGGTCCTCATCGTCGCGACAAAGGACTACACCCGCACTTCCCAGCAGCGCGGCCGCGATCAGCGCGCCGACCACGATAGGAGCAGCCCCACATGTCCCCTGCATGCCCGCGACGAGCGCGGCCGTGGGACCAAGGCAGCCAAGCATCAACGCGACGGCGGCAACGGCGATATCTCGAGCATTCACAAGACCACTTCCTCCAAGAGAAAGACCTTATTTCTCATGAACTAGTGTGCCCCGCACCCATACGCCCAGCGTACCGCCACGGTAAGGGCTCTGTTAACTCAAACGCACATAAAGAACGGGCGTCTTTACGTTGCCCAAAGGCTCAGTAAAGACGCCCGCCCGTCATGTCTTATTGGCTTATGGCAGATTACCAACCGGTGTAGTAGTCGGTGGTTCCGGCAGCGCAGCCGGAGTCATAGACTTTGCAATCACCCTTGGAGCCCGTAAAGGTCGAGCCCTGGGCCATATCGCCTGCGGCAACAACGTAATAGCCGTCGGAATCGCGCCAGAAGCCCTCAGAATCCTGAGTCCATTCGCCCGTGCGATAGTGATAAAGCACATTGCTGCTGTAATAGGTCTCGCGGCGCCCGTTGTAGTTATTGACACCCGCAGAGCGCGTCAGGCCCGATCCGTTCGTGCAGGACGCGGCAGACGCGTAGGACGGAGTGTAACCGGCGTTGTAGTACGAAGCCTCGGCAGCCTCCGCCTCGGCGGCAGCCTCGAGCGCTTCGCGCTTGGCATCCTCAAGCGCAGTGCGCAGCTCATCGAGCTCGGTCGACTTGGCGTCGACCTCCCCCATCGTCAACAGGCTACCCGCACCGTCGATACAGCCCTGCAGCACAGCGCGCTCGTCATCGGTGGCATAGTCGCCATACATATTCATGATGATCTGAGCGCGCATCTCCAGGGAATCGCGCTTGGCCTCCATCGAGGCGTTCCACTCCTGCATGGAACCATAACCATCGCCGCGATAGTCAACGGGCTGTACCAGCGTCGTCTCGGACGGCGTAGATCCAACCGTATCGGACAATGTTGCGGCGTGGGCATCAGTTGCACCGGCGCCCGCCAAAAGTGCCACGGTCAGAGCGGCGGAAAGGGCGGCGGCTTTCGGTTTTCGTGAATCGATCCTCATGTAGCTGGAAACCTCCGTAGTGCGTTTTTGCTGCGTTTGAGCTGCGTGTGATTCGATTGCGCTGCATAGTACCCCGAGCAAATCGCGACCTGCGGTTTTACTCAAAAGGCGCACGTCAATTGCGTAAAACTCACATCCTCTCAACAGGAGTTTTCTACAACTCGAATGCATAAAGAGTGTCAAAAACCCTGGTTTTGCACCCTCTCTATGCAAAAAAGGCGCCTGTGCAACCATTGTTCGCACAGGCGCCTTGAGCAGGCATTTTATGCAGTTATACCTATCGAGTCGCAAGGGGTCCTTGCACAAGTCGCTTTACTCGTCCAGCGCGGCGAAGGCCTGCTTCAGGTCCCAAATGATATCCTCGGCGTTCTCGGTACCGATGGAAAGACGGATCGTGGAGGGCGTGATGTTCTGCTCGGCGAGCTCCTCGGCAGACAGCTGGGAGTGCGTGGTGGTAGCCGGGTGCACGACGAGCGACTTGACGTCGGCCACGTTGGCGAGCAGCGAGAACACCTGCAGATGATCGATGAACTTCCAAGCTGCCTCCTGGCCACCCTTAATCTCAAAGGTAAAGATCGAGGCACCGCCGTTGGGGAAGTACTTCTGATAGAGCTCATGATCGGGGTGCTCAGGCAGGCTCGGGTGGTTCACCTTGGCGACGTGGCTGTCACCAGCCAGGAACTCAACGACCTTCTTGGTGTTCTCGACATGACGGTCAACGCGCAGCGACAGAGTCTCGGTGCCCTGGAGCAGGACCCAGGCGTTGAACGGGCTGATGCAGGCGCCCTCGTCACGCAGCAGGATAGCGCGGACATAGGTTGCGAAGGCGGCGGGACCGGCAGCCTCGGCAAACGAAACACCGTGGTAGGAGGGGTTGGGCTCGGCGATCTGCTCATACTTGCCGCTCGCCTTCCAATCGAAGTTACCGCCGTCGACGATCACACCGCCCAGCGAGGTGCCGTGACCGCCGATGAACTTGGTTGCGGAGTGGACGACAATGTTGGCGCCGTGCTCCAGCGGACGGAACAGATACGGGGTGCCGAAGGTGTTGTCGACGACAACCGGTAAACCGTGCTTCTTGGCGATCTCGGAGACGGCGTCGATATTGGGGATGTCAGAATTGGGGTTACCGAGCGTCTCGAGGTAAATGACCGTGGTGTTGTCCTTGATGGCGCCCTCGACCTCGTCCAGGTTGTGGGCATCGACGAAGGTGGTCTCGACGCCAAACTGGGAGAGCGTATGCTCCAACAGGTTGTAGGAGCCACCGTAGATGGTCTTCTGAGCCACCACGTGGTCACCGGCCTGGGCAAGAGCCTGCAGGGTATAGGTGATGGCAGCAGCACCGGAGGCGACGGCAAGACCCGCCACACCACCCTCGAGCGCGGCGATACGGTCCTCGAAGACGCCCTGGGTGGAGTTGGTCAGACGGCCGTAGATGTTACCGGCGTCGGCAAGACCAAAGCGGTCGGCGGCGTGCTGGGAGTTGCGGAACACATAGCTCGTGGTCTGGTAGATAGGCACGGCGCGGGAGTCGGATGCGGGATCGGCGCTCTCCTGGCCAACGTGAAGCTGCAGGGTATCGAAACCAAAGGTGTGCTCGGGGTTGTTGATGAACTGGCTCATGATGATCTCCTTGATCGAACAAAAGTTAATAAATTAGAGAGAAGTAAGTCGCTGTCTCCTGATCACGCCGACGGGCGCAAACAGGAGCCCGGCATTCGTCTTGGTAAGCAATTCATATGCGGGCCTCCTTTCGCATCCCGGTTCCGTGGTTGGCTTAATTACCTACCGCCTTTGTGTGTTTTGAATAGTACGAGCATTGTTTCCCTCGGTCAATCACTTAAAAGCGCTAACCTGTTATCGGTTTTATAGATAACACTCGAAAGGACGGGCGCCGATGACCCTCCAGCAGCTTCGCTTTTTGATCGCCGTGGCAGAGTCCGGTTCGATCAACGCCGCAGCTCAGCGCCTCTATACCGCACAGTCCAATATCTCCAACGCCGTCAAAAGCCTGGAACAGGAACTTCATATCGAAATCTTTACGCGCTCTAGCCGCGGTGTTGCACTCACCAACGACGGCACCGAGCTTTTGGGTTATGCACGCCAGGTCGTAGAGCAGGCCGACATGCTTGAGGCCCGCTACGAGAACGGCGGTACCCCGCAAGCCCGCCTCGCCATTTCCGCCCAGCACTACGCCTTTTCGGTCGAGGCCTTCGTCAACGTCGTCGAGCGCTGCCGCGACAGCAAGTTCGAGTTCATCATGCGCGAGACCACCACATCGCAGATCATCGATGACGTCCGCGCGTTTCGCAGCGACATCGGCATCCTCTATCTGGATGACTTTAACGCCCGCGTTCTGCAGAAGGCCTTCGCCGATGCCCGCGCAAGCTTCCATCCCCTCTTCGACGCGACGGTCCACGTCTTCGTTAGCGAGCGCCACCCGCTAGCACGCCGCCCTCAGCTGTCCCTTGCCGACCTTACACCCTATACGCGCTACAGCTTTGAGCAAGGCACCTCGAACTCCTTCTATTACGCCGAGGAACCTTTTAGCTATATCCCTTGCGACCGCAACATACGAATCTCGGACCGCGGAACACTTACTAACTTACTTATCACGTCGAACGGTTACACCCTGTCGACCGGTGTCCTCTCCAATGAAATGCAATGGGGTATGGCATCGATCCCGTTAGCAGACGCCCCAACGATGCACGTAGGCTATATCATGCACAACGAGCGCAAGCCCTCTTCCCTCTTGCAGCAATACCTCGACGAGCTCAACCGCATCATCCATGCCAACTAACCGTCGGAAGACGGGGTAGAAATCGTAGATTGCTAGCCCCCGGCGGGCATGGCGCTACAATGGTCACTCACACGAAACGTACCCAACGAAAGGAAGCCCGTGAAGGTCATCATCTATACCGACGGCTCGGCCCGATCAAATCCGGGACGCGGCGGCTACGGCGCCGTACTCAAATACACCAACCCCGCCGGCAAGACCTTCACCTCCGAGCTTTCACGCGGCTACGCCAAGACCACCAACAACCGCATGGAACTCATGGCGGTCATCGTGGCGCTCGAGGCGCTCAACCGTCCCTGCGAGGTCGAGGTCCATTCCGATTCGCAGTACGTCGTCAACGCTTTCAATAAACACTGGATCGACGGCTGGAAAAAGCGCGGGTGGAAAACTGCCAACAAGCAGCCCGTTAAGAACCGTGACCTGTGGGAGCGCCTGCTTGCCGCAAAGAGCAAGCATAAGGTGGAGTTCATCTGGGTTAAGGGCCACGCCGGCCACGAGCTCAACGAGCGCTGCGACGAGCTCGCCACCACCGCGGCCGACGGAGCCAACCTCGATATCGACGCCGGCTTTAACGAGAGCGACCTGTAACAGCGTTTTCGCACGCTTTTGTGCCCACCCGCGCTACACTCGTCCTGTAGGCCAAACAACGCAAGGGGGACACATGCTGCGTATCGCAACCATCGGCACATCCATGATCACCGACGACTTTATCCAGGTCGTCAATGCCAACGACCAGGCCGTATTCGTAGGCACGCTCTCGCGCAATGCCGAGCGCGGCGCCGCCTTTACTGCCGAGCACGGCGGCGAACGCAACTTCACCGCACTCGACGAGCTCGCGTCCGCCAACGACGTCGATGCCGTCTACATCGGCAGCCCCAATGCACTCCATCACGAACAGGCGCTCGCCTGCATCGCCGGCGGTAAGCACGTTATCGTCGAGAAACCCTTCTGCGCCACCGAAGCGCAGGCGCTGGAAGTCTTCCGCGCCGCCGAGGCAGCAGGTGTCGTGGCCCTCGAGGCCATGCGTCCCCTCCACGATCCCGCCTTCCACGCCATCGAGGACGCCCTGGGCGAGATCGCCCCCATCCGCCGCGCCTCATTGCGCTTTGGCAAGTATTCCTCGCGCTACAACGAGATTCTCGCGGGACGCGCCACCAATATCTTTGACTGCAATATGGCATCGGGTTCCCTCATGGACATTGGCGTCTACGCCGTCGAACCCATGGTCGAGATTTTCGGCATGCCCTCCGGCCTTACGAGCATGACTACTCTGCTCGACCCCACCACGCGACAGCTCACGCACGGCCCCATCGACGGCTGCGGTTCCATCCTCGCCAGCTATGGCGGAGGCCGCATCTCCGTCGAGCTCGCGCACTCCAAAATTACGAATGACCTGCTGCCCTCGCAGATCGAAGGCGAGCGTGGCACTATCCAGATCGACCACCTGTCCACGCCCCGCAACGTCCGCATCGACTATCGCGGCGATGTCGTACGTGGCTCGGCGACCGAGGCACCGCGCGAACAGGGCGACAACGGCCGCGTGCTCGACCTGCCCAAATCGAGCAACACTATGGAATACGAACTCACAGACTTTATCACCGCCATCGGCGGCATCGATAACGTTAAGGAAGAGATTTGGGAGACCCCGGCAGGACGCCACGAGCTTGGCCACTACCGCGATGTCACGCTCGTCTCACTGCGCATCATGGATGCCGTGCGCCAGCAGGCCGGCATTACCTTCCCGGCCGACGCAGGCAAGCAGGCATAGCGATGGGCCTCTTCGATACGTTCTTCTCCAGCGTCACCGGCGGCAGTCGAGAGCCTCAAAAACCATCAAACGTCGAGCTCGAGCTGCGCCGCAGGCTTACCGTACTCGCAAGCGACGAGGCCACTCAAGACACTCCCCTGCGCTATTTCCTGCGCTGGGCGGGGCAAGTCCAAGGCGTTGGCTTTCGCTTTACCAACGCCAACCTCGCGCAGGCACGCTCCCTCACCGGCTGGGTGCGTAATATGGAAGACGGCTCAGTCGAGATGGAGATACAGGGAGCTCCGGCAAACGTCCTATCTCATCTCGAGGCGCTTCATGCCTCCTACGAGCGCATGGGAACACGTTTTCGCCTCGTAGACGCCCAGGCCCGAGCCCCACTTGCCAATGAAGACGGTTTCACACCTCGTTATTAGTATTGTGTGCTAAATACGGTATCATTTACCTACGACCGTTGATAGAAAAGAGGCGAGGCGCATGGCGGTGCAAAGAAGGAATACCAGGCAGCGAAAGCTGGTTCTTGACGCCGTGCGCCAAAGCTATAACCATCCCACCGCCGACGAAATCTACAACGTCGTGCGCGCGCAGGATGACAAAATCAGCCGCGGTACAGTCTACCGCAATCTCAATCTCTTGGCCGACGCCGGCGAGATTCTCTCCATCAAGACGCCGGGCGGCAGCCGCGTCGATCGCACGATCGAGCCGCATGCGCATATCATCTGCACCTCGTGCAGCCGCGTCATCGACGTACCGCTCCCCTTCGATGCCCAGCTCGACGCCAAGGCGTCCGAGCAAATCGGCTGGCACGTCACGTCGCACTACACCATCTTCGAGGGTCTCTGCCCCGACTGTAGGTAGATTTCTAGGTATGTCGCGAAAACCTACTCGGCGAGCAGACGGCGCAGTTCTTCTTCGACCGTGCGCACGTAACGGACGCGGTCGTTGATGTCGCGCATGGTGGGGTTGCAGCTCTCCATCAGATAGGGATGGCCCACGACGTTGAGCATATCGCGATCGTTCTCATTGTCGCCAAACGCCATCATCTCATCGGGCGAAATACCCAGGGCACGACCGTAATCGGCAAGCGCGGAACCCTTACCCGAATCAAAGCCGATAAAGTCCGTCCATTCGGTTCCCGACGTCATCACGTCGACACGGTCGCTAAAGAGGTGCTCGAAATACTCCAGGGCCGCCGGCTGATTCACCTCGGGCGTCTGGAAGGCAATCTTAATGACGTCCTCGTCGATGTCCTCGGGGCGGTCGACCACCGCCACATCGCAGTGGACCTCATAGCGCAAATGGTCGACAAACGCATCGTTGCCGCTCATGGTGTAGAGGTGTCCCTCACACGAAAGGGTCACGTCGGCATGGGGATACGCAACCACGGCATTCGCGATATCCATAGCAAGGCTACGCTCCATGGAGCGCTTGACAACGGCACGCCCCTCGCTCATCACCAGGGCTCCGTTCTCGCATACATAGGCGAGCTCATCGGCCACCGGAGTAAACAGATAGCGCAAGCTCGCATATTGACGACCGCTCGCCGGCATAAACACGATACCGCGACGATGCAGTTCATCGATGAGCTCAAAGGCCTCGGAACGCGGCTCGCGCTCCCCCGGATGCAGCAACGTGCCGTCCAAATCGCATGCAATCAGCTTGATTCCCTCAAGACCCATATGCTTTCCCCCCAAAGCACCTCATCAACAGTAAGACGGACTTTGAATAGCTGCCTCTCAAAGTCCGTCTTACTCATACGCACGTTAACCGCGCGCCTTTTTTACGATCGTAAAGTCGGGAGCCATACTCACAACGGCATCCGCCGCACTCGACGCAAAGCGCCGGTCCGCATCGAGTTCACGGGTAACCACCGAGAGCCAAACGCCCTCGGCGCCCCGGAGCATGCGGCCCAAAACAGGCTGCACCGGCGTATACATGCGCACGGTATACTCGTCCGAATCGCCTCGGAAAAGCGGCGCGTGCATATTGCCGATCTCCCAGCACGCATGCGCGAGCGCAATCGGGTCCATGCGGTCGACTTCGACCAAATAAACCTCGGCACTGCGCAGGCGCACGACAACCGCCACGGGCACCATGCCCGAACGGTCGATGGCGAGCACGTCGCCGTCGGTAAGACAACCGCCGTCGGCAGCATCCAGCCGAACATCAACCGTGCGCCCCAGCTCCGTCACACCCACAAACGCGCGCGTGTCAGCCTGGTCCCAATCGAGCAGTAGCTCGTCAACTTCAAAGACGCCGCCCAAATTCCGGCGGAGCAGGAGTTCATAGGACGGATCGTTGAGATTTCCCAAGCATGTCGTCGAAACCAAGCGCTCGGGCATACTCTAACCCTCGACCTCGACGAGCTCGATATCAAAGTTGAGGTCCTTGCCGGCAAGCTCGTGGTTGGCATCGAGCGTCACGGCCTCGGGCGTTACGTCGATGACGACGGCGGGGACGGGCATGCCGCTCGGCGTGGACAGGAAGAGCTTCATGCCCTTCTCGATCTGCTCGATGTTGGGAACCTGCTCGGCCGGGAAGGTAATAACCATCTCGGGATTGTGCTCGCCGTAGGCATCGGCAGCAGGAATGTGCACGGTCTTCTTCTCGCCCACCTGCATGTCGACAACAGCGGCGTCGAAGCCCTTGATCATCTGACCGGCGCCGCAGGTGAACTCCAGCGGCTCGCCGCGATCGTAGGAGCTATCGAACTGCGTGCCGTCGTCGAGCGTGCCGCGATAATGAGTCTTGACCTTCTTGCCCTGGTTGGACATGGTAACCTCCGTGATAAGGGCGGCGCACAACGCGGGCCGCCGTGAACATATGGCGCTAACTATACCCTAGTCATACAATTCAATGACAGTTTGCAAAGAAACGCTGCAACCGGAGGAACCATGGCATATCCCGTATTTGACCTACACTGCGACACCGCCGACCGAATCGGCTGGGCCACGCTCGATCTCGACCTGCGCTTTACCGCCGGCACCGACGGTTATTTCCCCGGCGACGAAACGCATCCGCAGGATTTCGACCTCATCGAGGGTAACGCCTGTGCCATCTCGCTCGCAAAGATCGGCAACACGCCGTGGGCACAGTGCTTCGCCACGTTTGTCCCCGACGAGATTCCCACCGCCCACGCCGCGCGCTTCCAGGCGCAAATCATGGCGCATATGAGCGGCCAGGCAATGCTCAACCACGACCGCATGGTCAACGTACGCAGCGCGGCAGACATTCGCCCCGCGCTCAAAGACGGCAAGGTCGCCTGCATCCACACCATCGAAAACGCCACGTTCTTTGCCGAGGACCCCGCGCTGATCGAGGTGCTCAAGAGCTTGGGCGTACTCATGTCATCGCTCAGCTGGAATGCGCAAGGACCGCTCGCGAGCGGACACGATACCCACGCCGGCCTCACCGCCGCCGGCATCGAGGCACTTACGCAGATGGAGCACGCCGGCATGGTGCTTGACGTCTCCCACCTCAACGATGAGTGCTTTGACGAGGTTGTCGCCCACGCCACACGTCCCTTCGTCGCCAGCCACTCCAACTCCCGTGCGGTTTGCGGCGTCAAACGCAACCTTACCGACGACCAGTTCCGCACCATTCGCGACATGGGCGGTATCGTCGGCCTCAACTACTGCAGCGAGTTCCTTTCCAACGACGCAACCGACAAGACCGCCGCAGACGTCACCTTCGACCAGCTAGCGGCACATATCGAGCACTGGCTCGACCTGGGCGGCGAGGACGTCATCGCGCTCGGCGGCGACTGGGACGGTGCCACGGTGCCCGCCTTCCTCTCCGATGCCAGCAAGATGCCCGAGTTCCAGAACATGCTCTCCAAGCACTTTGGCAAGACCGTGATGCAGAAGCTCTGCAGCGACAACGCGCTTGCCTTCTTTGAGCGTTATTAATTTCACATCCCTTGAGCGGGCCGGCATGCCGAACGGTCGACATGCCGGCCCGTCCCCAATCTGAAGGACCGCTTTTGACGCAGCAGTTTACGATTTCCGCATCCCGACCGGATGGGACGCCCATCCCCGTCATCGTTACCAAAAAGCGCGTCAAGAACTTCAACCTACGCGTCACATCGAGCGGTGAGGTCCACGCCAGTGCACCGCTCGGCGCCAGCCGCGAGCGTATCGAAGCGTTTGTGAAGCGCAACAGCGCCTGGATTATCAGCCGACTTGCCCAGCGCGAGCAACGTCAGGCGACGGCGCGAGAGCCGCTCAGTCCCTCGTCCATCATTGCGCTTTGGGGCAAACCCATCACCGTTCAGGATGCACTCGACCACAACTTTGAGCCACCCGCACCGCGGCCCAAGCAGGCTACCTTCGCAAGTTTTATGGGTACCGACGAGCCAGACGAACGTCCGCAGGCCAAGTGGAACGCGACCCTCGACGGCTTAACGCCCAGTGAGATCCAAGCCCATATTGACCAGCTCTATACGTCCGAGGTCACATCGGCGCTGCGCGATATTGTGCACGCATACGAAATCGCAATGGGTGTCGCCGTTTCCCGCGTTTCCGTGCGCAGCATGAAAACGCGCTGGGGATCATGCACGCCCAAAACCGGCGCCATTCGCATCGCACGAGAACTTGCCGCCTACCCCGTCGAGTGCCTTGACATGGTTGTCGCCCACGAGCTCGTCCACCTGCTCGAGCCAAGCCACAATCATCGGTTTCACGCGCTGCTCGACACGTACTGCCCCAACAACAGGGCTCTGTCGCAGCAGCTCAAAAAACCGCCCGCCAACGAGCTCTAGAGTCGGTTAGCGCACGCGCTCGATCTCGACACCGCAGCTTGCCAAGGGAAGACCGACAGGCGCCCAAGGCTTATCGAGCTTAACGTGCACGCCAAGCAGCAGGGGGTAACGACGCAACAGCATCTGGGCCACACCCTCGGCTGCCGCCTCGATGAGCTTAAACGTATGCTCGCGCAGATAGCCGTCGACATCGTGGCACACCGAGCCGTAGTCAATCGAAGCGTCCAGGTTATCGTGCTCCCCCGCTGCACGCAGGTCGGCATAGAGCACCAAGGACACGATGAACTTCTGGCCCAGCGCATTCTCTTCGGGATACACGCCGTGGTTGGCAAAGACCTCGAGACCGTCGATAGTAATGCGGTCAGCATGGCGCAGATCGTCATAACTCACGTGGGGCACCGCCGTTGCGGTGGATATTTCGCCCCTTCCACGGCGGGCGAGCTCGGCGCCTTCAGTCTTGGTTGCATTCTCGGGCAGTTTTTTGTTACTCATCGCGATCGTCTCCTTCGTTTAGAACCCCGACCGCGCAAACTAACTACACGCGAATCGACAGGTTCTTTTTATCATCGCTCCAGTTGCAAGCATTGCGCGCGGGGCATGCAAAGCAGGCGCGCGACGCTTTATCGGCCGCATAGAGCAGACGCTCAAGCGGTTGGCTGTTCACGCGCAGCTTTCGATGGCCCAGAATGGCCGTCTTAATGGCTGCGGCATCGGCCGGCTCAAACGCCACATCATCGGGCATGCCGCCGAGAATCGCATCAGCGACGCGTTCGCTTGCAACATCATGGGATATACCCGATTCATACTGTTCATCTTTGCCGATATCGTGAAGAAGTGCCGTGGCGTAGATGACCTCGCGGTCAAATTTGAGCTGTTCCTCAAGATTCTTGATCCACATAATGCGAGCGACATCGAGAAGATGATCAATACCGTGGCGGCAGAAGATGCGCCCCGATTCCAACTGTGCAATGTTGCCCAGGTGCCGACGGAACAGCCCGTTGGCACAAATGTAATCAATGCGAGGCATGGCACCAAAGGGAGTCAGGCCCGAAGCCATAAAGCCGCGACGCGACGTCCCCTCATCGGTCTTCGATGTAAAGTCGTTGACGACCCTCATGCTAACGGCCCAGCATCCTAAAGAACCGCTCCTCGAGCGCGGGATCAGTCTCAAAGACGCCGCGGCGAGCGAGCGTCACGGTCTTGGTGCCGGGCTTTTGCACGCCGCGCATCGTCATGCACATGTGCTCGGCTTCCATCAGCACAATCGCCCCTTGGGGAGCAAGATATTCCATGAGAGCGTCGGCAACCTGCGCACACAGCTGCTCCTGCAGCTGTAGACGGCGGGCATAAACCTCAACCGTGCGGGCGAGCTTGGAAAGCCCTGCGACACGGCCGTTGGGGATATAGCCAATGGCCGCCTTGCCGTAAAACGGCAGCAGATGATGCTCGCACAGCGAGTAAAACGTGATGTCGCGCTCGATAACCAAATCGTTCGAAGCGACGGCAAAGGTTTTGGACAGGTGCTCCTCGGCACTCTGGTCCATACCACCGGCGATCTCACCATACATACGGGCAACGCGCGCCGGGGTCTCCAGCAGGCCCTCACGAGTTGGGTCCTCGCCTATGCCCTCAAGCAACAGCTTAATGGCGGCCTCGACTTTTTCCTGATCGACCATCTGGGCCTCACTTTTCCGATTTTGCGTTCGCGCTATGGTACCACGCCCTTTGGCATCGGCCACAAGCTACATAGTATGGGTCGAATAGACCGGATCGTCCCGCCAAAGCTCCACAGCGTCGCAAAGCGCAACGCCCTCGCGCACAGCACGGGCGCGCGTGGCGTTCATATCAATCACGCGCTGATTGCTCGAGCCCCTAAAACGCAATGAGATATCGTACAGATCCTGAACAAACGGGCCATCCACCAACATATCGAGGCAGGCAAGGATACGGTCCGTCGCCTCGGTATGGTGACGACCACCCGGCATAAGCTCCTCGAGCACGTCGCCGGTAAAGCACCAAATGGTCTTGCCCGACTCCGCGGGATAGGCCGCACGCACGCGTTCGATAAAGTCAACAAGCCCCACCTGATTCTCGGGCTCCATAGGCTCGCCGCCCAGAATCGTCAGGCCATCGATAAAGGGATGGTCGAGGCTCTCGATAATCTTGTCCTCGACGGCACGATCGAACGTTTCACCCGCAGCAAAGTCCCACGCGACGGAGTTAAAGCAATTCTTGCACCCGCGACGGCACCCGCTCACAAACAGAGAAGTACGAACGCCTTCCCCATCAGCAATGTCGAAATACTTAATGTTCGCGTAGTTCATAGGTAACTCTCCCGGGAGGCCGGGACATATCATCCCGTCCTCAAACATTCTCGGCCTTCGGCCTGCGAAACTGCGGGCGGGACGATATGTCCCGGCCTCATGCAAAGGGTAACTCAATGAACGAAGCGAACATCGAGTATAGGGTTCGAGATCTAATAAAAACTGGGTTGCGGCTCAACCGCCATCGCAAGTAAATCGCAGCTGCAGCTCGAATTATCTCCGCTACGAACTTCGAGGAGTGAGCAGACCGCATGCCGCATCTCAGCTACGTCAACTTGGCTGAACCGAGAGGGCCGCTTGGGCTTTTGCTCGATATGAGTTCCGCACGCAAAGAAGGCCACTTAATGTGGCCTTCGTCTTGCGCAGGACTGTCCGAAGTAGCGAGCAAATGCCCAAGCGGCCCTCCCGGCTCAGCCCCGGAGCGGTATTAGAGATGCAGCACGCGGTCGCGGATCTCCTCGGTTCGGCCCTGGTTCCAGAATTGGGTACCGATGTAGCCGCACGTACGACGGGCGACGTTCATCTTCTCCTGATCGCGGTTGCCGCAGTTGGGGCACTCCCACACCAGCTTGCCGTCATCCTCGACAATCTTGATCTCACCGTCGTAGCCGCACACCTGGCAGTAGTCGCTCTTGGTGTTGAGCTCGGCGTACATGATGTTGTCGTAGATGTACTGCATCACGCGAATGACAGCCTTGAGGTTGTCCTGCATGTTGGGAACCTCGACGTAGGAGATGGCACCGCCTGGCGAAAGCTGCTGGAACATGCCCTCAAACTTAAGCTTATCGAAGGCGTCGATCTCCTCGGACACGTGGACGTGGTAGCTGTTGGTGATGTAGCCCTTGTCCGTCACGCCCGGGATGATGCCAAAACGACGCTGCAGGCACTTGGCGAACTTGTAGGTCGTCGACTCAAGCGGGGTACCGTACAGCGAGAAGTCAATATCGCTTTCGGCCTTCCACTCGGCGCACTTGTCGTTCATGCGCTGCATGACGGCCATGGCAAACGGCGTGCCCTCCTTCTCGGTGTGGCTGTGGCCCGTCATGTACTTGACGCACTCGTACAGGCCGGCATAACCCAGACTAATGGTGGAGTAACCGCCCACGAGCAGCTTGTCGATCGTCTCGCCCTTCTTCAGACGAGCGAGGGCGCCGTACTGCCACAGAATCGGTGCGGCGTCAGAAAGCGTACCCATCAGGCGCTCATGACGGCACAGCAGGGCACGGTGGCACAGCTCAAGGCGCTCGTCGAAGATCTTCCAGAACTTATCCATGTCCTGATGCGAGCTCAGCGCGACATCGGGCAGGTTGATGGTCACAACGCCCTGGTTAAAGCGACCGTAGTACTTGGGCTTGTTCGGGTCATAGTTCAGCGCGTTGGCCACGTTGTTAAATCCGTTACCGGAGCGGTCGGGCGTCAGGAAGCTGCGGCAACCCATGCAGGTATAGCAGTCGCCGTTGCCCGCGGTCTCGCCCTTCGACAGCTTGAGCTCGCGCATCTTCTTCTCGGAGATGTAGTCGGGCACCATGCGCTTGGCGGTGCACTTCGCAGCCAGCTGAGTCAGGTAGAAGTACGGGGAATCCTCGTGAACGTTATCGTCCTCGAGCACGTAGATGAGCTTGGGGAACGCCGGGGTGATCCACACGCCGGCTTCGTTCTTAACGCCCTCATAGCGCTGACGAAGCGTCTCCTCCACAATCATGGCAAGGTCATGCTTCTCCTGGGGCGTACGGGCCTCATTGAGATACATAAAGACCGTCACGAACGGCGCCTGGCCATTCGTGGTCATAAGGGTCACGACCTGATACTGAATCGTCTGAACGCCGCGACGGATCTCGTCACGCAGGCGGTCCTCAACAACCTCGCGGACCTTTTCGGGAGATGCGGAAACGCCGAGCTCCTCGAGCTCGCGGGCGACCTCGCCGCGAATCTTTTGACGGCTCACCTCGACGAACGGGGCAAGATGGGTCAGCGAAATCGACTGGCCACCGTACTGGGAGGAAGCAACCTGAGCGATGATCTGCGTCGCGATGTTGCAGGCAGTCGAGAAGCTGTGCGGCTTCTCGATCAGCGTGCCCGAAATAACAGTACCGTTCTGGAGCATATCCTCCAGGTTCACCAGGTCGCAGTTATGCATGTGCTGGGCAAAGTAGTCCGAATCATGGAAGTGAATCAGACCCTCATTGTGAGCATCCACAATCTCCTGGGGCAGCAGCACACGCTGGGTCAGGTCCTTGGAGATCTCGCCGGCCATGTAGTCACGCTGAACGGAATTGACGGTCGGGTTCTTGTTGGAGTTCTCCTGCTTGACCTCTTCGTTGTTGCACTCAATCAGCGACAGAATCTTGTCGTCGGTCGTGTTCTTCTGGCGCTTCAGGCTCTGAACATAGCGATAGATGATGTAATGGCGAGCGACCTCGTAGCAGTCGAGACGCATGATCTCGTCCTCGACCAGATCCTGAATCTCCTCGACCGACACGGTGTGGCCCGCGTTCTCGCATGCCTCGGCGACGTTTTGTGCCGCGTAAACCACCTGGCGGTCGGTAAGACGAGAACTCTCCTCGACCTCCAAGTTTGCGGCGCGGATGGCATTGACGATCTTATCGATGTCAAAGACAACCTCGGTGCCGCTGCGCTTGATGATCTTCATCCTCTTGCCTCTTTCGCATCGTAGCCTCATCGCGCTTCAGAGCCAAACGATACCCGGCAGGGCTTGCCCCTGTCTTGCGGCGCCGTCGCGCAATCTGTGTTCTCGATAAACCATAAGCCTCCATGCGGACATTCCCTGGAGCCGATCAAGCGGCTCAAGGACACGTTCAAAAGAGGCAGTTAAGGTCTTCGTTCTCTGTCCGCCATCTATCATACGACAAAGACGCATCTATATCCTGTATTCTTTTTTTAGGTCAAACACAACATATAGTGTTTCAGCAGGTCAAAGCAATTAGTCATTTTGCAGACGCATTAAAAATGAGGGGTTCTTGGCAAGTCGGTAAAACGTTACCAACACGGCTACCTGCATGGCAGTTATAAAACCCCCTTAGTCAAGCCGCTGACAAATCCTACCAAAACCAAGCCGCTCACGCCAAAAGAATCCAAAAGATTATGCTTGACCAACATGTTGCGGTCACGATCGGCCAGGACGTATGCAATCTGCCGGCACCTCTACGGGACGCGAAGACCATCGCGTACAGACCTTGGATCAATATTTGGTGGCTTATTTGGCGGCGTGCTTGGCGACCAAAACAAAACAGCCCAGAGGACATAGCCTCTGAGCTGCGAACATTTGGTGGGCGTTAGAAGATTTGAACTTCTGACCTCTTCCGTGTCAGGGAAGCGCTCTCCCCCTGAGCTAAACGCCCAAATGGAGCGGACAACGGGGCTCGAACCCGCGACCCCAACCTTGGCAAGGTTGTGCTCTACCAACTGAGCCATGTCCGCTTACGGGGATTAATCTTACGTGATGCCCGCATCCTATGCAAGAACTTTTTTTGAAAAGTTTTGCAACGCCCTCGCGAACCTCGCGAAGACATCAGCCACCACGGAAGGTGTAGGCAAACGCAAACTCGCCGCAAGAGGCCCCTACATCTCACCGAGCATGATCCAGGCAGAGCTGTCCTGTGCGAGCCTGCCGTCTGCAAGCGGTGATGAGGTGAGCAGGACCCTGCCCGCCGGCAGCTCCACGGGTGCTGCACCGAAGTTCGTCACACACGCCCAGCCGTTATCGCGGCGATAGGCGATGACGCCGCCCTCAGCGCCCTCGGCACCATCCGCAAGACCGGTGCGCCCGTCAAGATCGAGCCACGCAAGATCGTTGGCGCACCCGCGCAGCTTGCGCCGCAGCCAGAGGGCGTCACGATAGAGCGCAAGCATCGATGTCGGGTCCGCTTCTTCCTTATCGGCAGCATAATCGGAAAACCATGCAGGCTGCGGCAGATGGGGCGCTGCATCGGCGTCTACCGGCGAAAACCCAAACGATCCGCCATGCGCGGGATCGTCCGCCGCCACCCACGGCAGGGGCACACGACAGCCGTCGCGCCCCTTCTCACGCTTCGGTCCGTGCGTATTGGTCGCAGTAGGGTCTTCGAGTGCAGCCCACGGGATATCAGCCACCTCAAAAAGGCCGAGCTCCTCACCCTGATACACGTATGCCGAGCCCGGAAGCGCCAGTTCAAGCAAAAGGGCCGCCCGCGCGCGGCGCTCGCCGAGTTCACGGTCCTCGTCATAAGACGACCCGTCGCGCAAGAGCCAGTCGAGCGCAATCTGGTGGTAGCGCGTCGCCTTGATTTGCGGCAGGGCATAGCGTGTCGCCACGCGCGGCACGTCGTGGTTGGAGAGTACCCAGGTCGAGGCGGAATCGGATTCGACGGCTGCCTTCAAGCCCTTCTCGATTGCAGTGTGCATGTCATCATAGGTCCAAGTGGCCTTGGCAAACTCAAAGTTGAATGTCTGGCCAAGCTCGCTGGGACGCGCGTAGAGATACTGGCGCTCGGGCAGCACCCACGCCTCGGCAACGGCACTGCGCGGCGGATTATAGCGGTCGAACACGCGGCGCCACTCGCGATAGATCTCGTGGACCTCATTGCGGTCCCACAGCGGATGGGTGCCGTCGTCAACCATGTCATCGCCCTCGGCGAGATGCCACCGGTCGAGGTCATCGCGGTCGAGATCCTTGGCGAGACCCTGCGCCACATCAATGCGAAAGCCGTCGACGCCTCGATCGCTCCAAAACGCCAGGACGTCGCAAAAGAGCGCGTGAACCTCAGGGCATGACCAGTCAAAGTCCGGCTGCTCGGGCGTAAACATGTGCAGATACCACTGACCGTCCGCAACACGCGTCCATGCGGGGCCGCCAAAGTTGGCATTCCAATTGGTGGGAGGCAGCTCGCCATGCTCGCCGCGACCATCGCGGAAGATATAACGGGCGCGCTCGGGCGATCCGGGGCCGGCGGCAAGAGCGGCTTTGAACCAGGGGTGCTGGCTGGATGAATGGTTGGGCACGATGTCGACGATGACCTTGATGCCGCGCGCGTGAGCCGCAGCGATCATGTCATCGAAGTCGTCAAGCGAGCCGAGACGTGGATCGACATCGCAGTAGTCCGCCACATCATAGCCACCATCGACAAGAGGCGATGGGTAAAACGGGCTCAGCCAGATGGCCTCGATACCCAGCCGCTCAAGATAGTCCATCTTCTGGGTAATGCCCGCGATATCGCCCAGACCCGAACCAGTCGAATCCTTAAACGAGCGCGGGTAGATCTGATAGATCGCGGCATCGGACATCCATGAGCGCGAAGAAGACTTTTCTGTAGCCATGGGGCGTATCTCCCTTGCAACGAGGTTATGCGAGATGCCCACGATGATACGCCCAAAGCGGACATTCGCGGCAAACAACGCCACAGCCACGACCCAAACGCTCGCTCCCTCTCGGGTTCAAGCCTCCTGGGACGAATCGACCGATTAGCGAAAAGAACGGAAGACCCACTTTCCCGGCCACGACAGCGAGCGGGCTCCGGGTGCCCCAGGTTGCCGCGAAAGAGGAGGGAAGCGTACTTTATGTACGCGACCGACGATTGAGGGGCAAGATGAGGCACCCGGAGCCCGCGCAGCGTCAACAAAAAACGCGGTTCGTTAGAACCGCGTAAGATAGTTGGAGCGGACAACGGGGCGTCCGCGTATCCGCTTCACGGATCCGCACCGGCTTCGGCCGCCTGCCGGCGACCTCGCCAGCTCGCTACAAACGCTCCGCGTTTGCTTAACGCTCGCCCCCTCTCGGGTTCGAGCCCATGCGATGGATACAAAAAAGCCCGGCTACCGTAGTAGCCGGGCTGTTGCGTTTGGAGCGGACAACGGGGCTCGAACCCGCGACCCCAACCTTGGCAAGGTTGTGCTCTACCAACTGAGCCATGTCCGCATATGTAAAACAAAACGGGCGCCGGAGCGCCCGGATGTTGCCTGGAGGCGAAGCCCGGATTCGAACCGGGGGTAAAGGCTTTGCAGGCCTCTGCCTTACCACTTGGCCACTTCGCCGAAAAAGGACCGCCTAAACGGTCCGGAAATGCAATGGAGCGGACAACGGGGCTCGAACCCGCGACCCCAACCTTGGCAAGGTTGTGCTCTACCAACTGAGCCATGTCCGCTTGCGGGTTATTAATTTACGCGAGTTGTCCAAAAGACGCAAGTACTTTTTTCAAAAAACTTGTCTGCCGCATGTTCTTAGTAGCTAAACGCGCTAAAGCGATTGGCTAGGCACACGATTCCAGCGCTCCGCTAAACAGCTTCACCATCTGTACGCGCGTGCCGGCGCCGTCCGTACGACGAGCAACCTCCACGTTATCGACGAGCATACGCATAAGCTTGATGCCACGGCCGCGCTCCTCGGATGCGACCGGCTCGCTCGTTTCATCGATAGAATAGCCGGCACCTCGATCAAGCACCTCAACCACAACGCGATCGCCATAGGCCTGAACCGTCAGGACGCACCCGATACCGCCCGCATGGTCATAGGCATTACCCAGCGCCTCCCCCGACGCCAATGCAACATCGTAGCGCTCGTCACGGCGCAACGGAAGCGATTCAAGGAGTTCGGCGATGCGATGTCGGTAGTATGGAAGATTCTCGATACCCTGACGGACCTCGACGCTCTTACTCCAGCGAGGCAGCTCCCCCACCGGAATGGCGGGAATAGACTCCCGTGCCGGCCCCGCGACATGAAGGATATCGACAAGACGAGCAATCTCCATAAAGCGAACAACTTCACCCGATGCATTGACGAGCGAAAGCAGGCCTTCTCGCCTCATGAGCTCACGAGCGCGCGTAAGCAGGAATGCCAAGCCCGTCGAATCGATAAAGCTAACAGCCTGACAGTTGATGACAACACGACGCACGCCGCGGCCAATCAAAGCATCCAACCGCCGACGCAGCGCAGGCACCGTGGCGATGTCGATATCGCCTGGTGGCGTCAAAACCGCTATGTCATTCCACTCATTCATACGACCATGGTTCCCCAAAAAAGCCCACTCGATGCATTCGTTTCCCCAACCGTACGGATTCAGCCCGCCCAGCGTCGTCTATGAACGACCCCGTAAAAACTCAAGGGACACCAATGCAATGTCATCGTCCAGCGCCGATTCGGTAAATCGGTCAAGCTCGCCCAAGACCTTGCCGCAGATTCCCGATACGCCCTCACCCGAGACAGAGAGCAGAAGGTCACGAAGGCGCTGCTCACCAAAGAACGCTCCGGTGCGGTCGCGGGCCTCAATCGTTCCGTCCGTATACATGAAGAGCATGTCGCCGGGAGCGAACGTAAACACGCCTGTCTCGTACACCATGCTCTCAAAGGCACCGATTACGCCCGATTGGCATCCAAGCAGCTCGACCTCTCCCCCACGGGCCTCGCCGCCACCCAGCGGCATCGACTCTGGCCTAATGACCATGGTCGGAGGATGGCCCGCCGAACAATACGTTGCGCGTCCGGCTTTAAGGTCAATCTTGGCGATAAAGGCCGTCACGAACGTCTCGACCCTCGAAAAGCCCATGAGCATGCTGTTAAGGGAGCGTGCCATGCGGGCCGGGCCAGCGCCCTCCCAGGCATATGCCGTCAGGGCCGTCTTGACGAGCGCGGACATCGATGCGGCCTCAATGCCTTTGCCAGACACATCACCCAAAATCATGACGGCGCAGTCGTCGGGAAGTCGGATGAGCGTATAGAAATCGCCGCCGACCAACGCCGAGTTCGTGGCCGACAGGTACACCGAATCGGTTGCGATACCCGGAACATCCCCCAGGGAATTTCTCATGCCGATCTGGAGGGTCTGAGCGATATGGCGCTCCTCGCGCTTTTGAGATTCGCCTTCGTAGATCAGTTCAAAGTCATGCGCCAAGTGCACCAAGTAGTCATATTCAAGGTCATCAATCGGCTCTTGGCTACCATCACGAAGCAGCAGCGCGCGCGTCGTCGGGCTCTTCGCAACAGAAGCAGGAACAATCGCGTCGTTACTGTGCTTGCCATCACCCTCAGAGCGCGGGCGCCCCGCCTCGATGCCGGAGTCGACGTAGAGACCTTGACAAGGCAGACCATGCGCCCTAAGCCAGCCTCCCATAGGCATCGATTCGTCAACGCGAGTTATACGAACGTGTTTAAGGTCCTCGGCACTCGTACCGCCCAAAACAGATGCCTCAAAGCCATCAGGGCCAGCCCCCAGACGTGCCGCTGGCGCCGTCGTGGAAAAGAAAAGCTTCTCAGGGTCGTCCGGCAAGGCAACGCGACTGCCGCCTTCAAAATCTATGACGTAGGAATCCAGACTGGCGTCATACTCAACAGGGCAAAAATGGCAGTTAAGCATATTGCAGATCTCGGACGATACCGCCTGGGTAGCCGCGGCAGAATCGTCTAGAAAGGTAAACAACTCATCACGCAAGACATTGAGCGAGCGGCCAAGCTCGGCCGTGCGACGGGAGCGAAGGCTCGATGCCATGCCGACCAGCTGGATAGACAGGTAATCGCAAATGACCTCGAGCACATTAACGTCATAGGCAAGCGGTGCCTGAGGGCGTTTCCAACCAACTTCCAGCACGCCAAGGATCTGCGTACGGTAAAAAACGGGAAGACAGATCTCGCTGCGGTACGGAGGCATATCCTGCATACGCAACAGGTGCTTAGAACGATTGTCCAGGTCCATAAACATACCGGAGGCGGCCTTATCACCCTTAAGGTCCTGTCGAATCGACAAGCGACAGGCACGCGACTCACGAAGAACATACGTCGGAATGCCAGCGCCATACGGCAAAAACTCAGGCAGGTAGCTGTCGTACAGCTCCTTGGAAACACCGCGAAGTTTAAAACCGCCGCTCTCAGAAAAATAGATAGCAGCACCCGAAGCATCGAGCGTTCCTACAAGCTGGTTCAAAACGGTATCAAGTAGACTGGGCAGCTCATCGGAGCCCACGGTACTCATAATGACCGAGAGCGTGCCAGAGAGGCGCTTGTTAGCCACTCTAAGCTCCGAAAGAGCACGCTTGAGCTGACGGTCGTGCGAATACTGTTCTTCGATGCTATGGAGCGCCACCAGGACACGTGGCGCGCGGCGCCCAAAGATGCGTGGAGGCGTTACGGAGCCCGCACGAACCAAGACGGGGATAAAGGAGCCGTCACTCAGCTTGAGCATCAGTTCGTTCTCGGAGCCATCAGTTTCAAATGGCAGACGATGTTCCGTCGCACGTTCAAAAGCGGACGAGTACAGGACGTCTTTAACATCTCCACCGATGACGTCGGCGCGTTCCTCGCACATCAAACCAAGTAAGCGATTATTCACATGCAGAATGGTTCCGTCGAGCTCGCAGATGATGACAGCATCGCTCGTGATCTCGACTAGTTGGGCAACGTCTGCCCACTCGTTGCGTTCAAGCGTTTCCATCGTGGACCCCACCGTCTATCGGTAACAAAAAAGCCTCCGAAGAGGCTTCTCAAATGCGATGGTGTCGGAGGCGGGACTTGAACCCGCATGACCAAAAAGCGGTCACTAGCACCTCAAGCTAGCGCGTCTGCCAATTCCGCCACTCCGACATGCTATGTTGTTGATTCGCAGTTCGTTTTGTTAGACCCGCGCGTTCAACGAGGAAAATAATAACCTATGATTCGAGAACTGTGCAAGCACTTTTTTCAAAAAAGTTTACGAATTTGTAAATGCGCTGGTAGATCTATTTGTTCAGCCCCGAATCGGTGTTGCCTCCCGGCGCGTCCTCGGGCATGAGCGATATTTTGTTGCGCACTTCGTGCTGCAAAATATCGCTCCCCCTGCGGAATGCGCCGGGAGGCAACACCGATTCGGGGCCTGCGTCCACGTACTCCATGCGCCGTTCTCAAACATGTTCTGGGGGCTGATGCAAATTTGGTGGCTCGGCAAAGCCGAGCCCTTATATAAGGAGGCCGGAGCCAAAGCTCCGGCCTCACTCAATTTCTCATCAGATTAAGTGAGCGATCAAGGAATCGCACTTCCCTGCCGAGTTAACGTAGGGCCCGCCCTGGTGTTACTTTTCAGAACACTCCGCAGGACGCAAGTAACCCCCGCCGCACGAAGTGCGCAGCGGGGGTTACTTGCATGTCCGAGGACGTTCTGAAAAGTAACTTCAGGGCGGGCCCGGACGATAACAACCGGCTACAAGTCGATGTGCGATTCCTTGATCGGGAACGGCTCCGCGAAGTGGCACGCGCAGCAGTGACCAGGTGCAACTTCCTTAAACTCGGGAAGCTTCTCAGAGCAGATACCCTGAGCGATCGGGCAGCGAGTGTGGAAACGGCAACCGGTCGGCGGATCCAGCGGCGACGGCGGATCGCCAGCGAGGATGATGCGCTTGCGGGTCTTCTGGATATCAGGATCGGGAACCGGCACGGCAGACAGCAGCGACTGCGTGTACGGATGGTGAGGCTCGCTGTAGAGCGTCTTCCAGTCCGAAACCTCAACCATCTTACCCAGATACATAACGGCAACGCGATCGGAAATGTGCTGCACGACGGACAGGTCGTGAGCGATAAACAGATACGCGGTACCGAACTTGTCCTGGAGTTCCTTGAGCAGGTTCAGAACCTGGGCCTGAATGGACACATCCAAAGCGGAAACCGGCTCGTCGCAGATGATCAGCTTGGGCTTCAAAGCGAACGCGCGGGCGATGCCGACACGCTGACGCTGACCGCCGGAGAACTCATGAGGATAACGGTTGATGTGCTCGGGGTTCAGTCCGACAACGTCGAGAAGCTCGCGGACGCGCTCAATGCGCTCCTCCTTGGTGCCCACGCCGTGAATGGTCATGGGCTCGGAGACGATCTCACCGATGGTCATACGAGGGTTGAGCGAAGCATAAGGATCTTGGAAGATAAACTGCATCTCGCGACGCATGTCCTTGATCTCATGCTTGCTCATCTCGGCAACATCTTTACCCTGGAAGAACACCTTACCGGCGGTCGGCTTGGTCAGGCGCATGATAGTACGGCCCGTGGTGGACTTACCGCAACCAGACTCGCCAACCAGACCGAAGGTCTCGCCAGGATAAATCTCAAAAGAGATGTCATTTACAGCAGAGACGACACGCTTGGAGAAGCGCTTGGCGAACATGCCGGACTCAGCGGGGAACTCCTTAGAGAGGTGCTCGACCTTCAGCAGCGGAGTACGCTCGTTGGTATCTGCCATTACGCCTCGCCTCCCTTCTTGGAATCCTTGCGCGTACGGGACGTCACAGGAGCGTTCTTGAGGAACTCGGGGTCGCCAGCGTAGTGGCACGCAGAATAGTGACCAGACTCGGTAACAAAACGCTCGGGGCGCTGCTTGCGGCACTTATCCGTCGCATAGGGGCAGCGAGGAGAGAACACGCAGCCCTCGGGCAGGTTCATGAGCGAAGGCGGGTTGCCATGAATCGGCGTAAGCGGCTTCTTCTCATCGATGGCCTGCTCCGGGATGGAGCGGATAAGGCCCCAGGTGTAGGGGTGGCGGCTCTCGTAGAAGATTTCCTCAGCAGTACCGAACTCGACGGGACGGCCGGCGTACATAACCATGATCTTGTCGGCCATATCAGCGACAACGCCCAGGTCATGGGTGATCATGATGATGGCGTTGCCGTTCTTCTCCTGCATTTCCTGCATAAGCTCAATAATCTGAGCCTGAATGGTAACGTCCAGGGCAGTCGTGGGCTCGTCGGCAATCAAAATATCGGGATCGCAGGCAAGAGCCATGGCAATCATGACGCGCTGACGCATACCGCCAGAGAACTGGTGCGGATACTCATTGACGCGCTTCTCGGGCTCGGGAATACCAACGAGGTCCAAAAGCTCGGTGGCACGCTTGAGCGCCTCCTGCTTGGAGTAGCCGCGGTGCAGACGAAGACCCTCGCCCACCTGCTTGCCGATCTTATAGACCGGGTTCAAGGAGGTCATAGGATCCTGGAAGATCATCGCGATGTCGTTACCGCGAATGTGCTGCATCTCTTCCTCGGTCATCTCGAGGATAGAACGACCGCGATAGCGAACGTCGCCGCCCTCGATCTTTCCCGGAGGCATCGAGATAAGACCCATGATGGTCATGGCGGTCACGGACTTACCGGAGCCGGACTCACCGACGACGCCCAGGGTCTCGCCGCGATCGAGCGTGTAGGAGACACCGTCGACAGCGCGAACAACGCCATCCTCGGTGTGGAAATACATCTTAAGGTCATCGACCTCGAGCAGATGCTGGCCCTCGGGAACCGGCTGGTCCTTCAGGTCCACATAGTTCTTGTTCTTCTTCATCCTTATGCGTCCTTCATCTTGACGTCGAGGGCGTCGCGCAGACCGTCACCCAGCAGGGTGAAGGCGAGCACCGTCGAGAGAATTGCCAGACCGGGCATGATCATCATCCAGGGAGCAGTCAGAAGATACTGCTGACCGTCTTGAATCATGGAGCCCCACGAAGGCGTAGGCGGAATAACGCCCATGCCGAGGAAGGACAGAGCTGACTCGGTCAGGATGGCGCCACCAATGTTCATGGTCGCGTAGACCACGATGGAGGCGACGGAGTTCGGGAAGATGTGACGCACGACGATACGAGCATCAGATGCACCCATCGCGCGCGCAGCGTCAACATAATCGTTTTCCTTGACCGTCAAGATTGCAGAGCGGAAAACGCGCGCAATCGAAGGCCAGCCGAGAATGCCGATGGCAAAAAAGACGTTCTGAAGACCACGGCCGATAACGGCGATCATGGCGACAACGAACAGCACGTACGGGAACGCCAAGAAGATATCCGCACAGCGCATGATGATCGTATCCCAGATGCCGCCGTAGAAACCGGCCAGAGCACCCATGACCAGACCAATCACCGTGGAGATCGCAGTGGCCATAATACCGACGGAAAGCGAAACACGTGCACCGTAGATAACGCGGACGAGAATGTCACGACCAAGGGCGTCGGTGCCAAACGGGTGCTCTGCACACGGAGCCATCAGCGACGTCTCGGCCATGGTGGTCGAGTCGGAAGCCGTTGGCGAACCGAGCCAGGGCTTAGCCCACAGATCTGCGGTCAGGGCAACCACAACGACGACGATGATCCAGCAGACACCGATAACGGCGAGCTTGTTCTTACGAAGACGCTTAAAAGCGTCGCCCCACAGCGTGCGGGACTTGGCGGGAGCAGATGCGGCCTTGGTGGCGGTAGCCTGCTCCTGAGACTGAGGATCAGTTTCCTGCATGAGACGTACCTCCCTTAGGCCTTATCCGACGGACCGCCAAGGCGGATGCGCGGGTCGAGGAATGCATAGCTAATGTCGACGAGCAGGTTGATCACCATGACGACGACGACGATGAGCGTAACGCCGCCCATAACGATGGGCCAGTCACGCATGCTAATGGCGCGATAGACCTCATAGCCGATACCGGGCCAGTTGAAGACCGTCTCGGTCAGGATGGCGCCCGAAAGCATGCCGCCAAAGTCGACACCAATATAGGTAACGACGGGGATGAGTGCATTCTTAAGCGCATGCTTGATGATGATCGCGCGATTGGAGAGACCCTTGGCTTTTGCCGTACGAATGTAATCCTGGTTCATGACGTCAAGCAGCTGCGAGCGCATAATGCGGGCAGCATAAGCGGTCGAAACCGAAGCCAGCGTAATGGTCGGAAGCACATAGTGCATCCAATCCTGATACTGAGAGCTGGCACCGCCGGCACCCGAGATCGGCATGGAGAATGCACCGCCCGTGGCGTCCTTGAGAATGACGCCAAAGAACAGTTGCAGCAACATACCGAGCCAGAAGGCCGGGACGGCAACGAGGATCGACGTGGTGAGCGTTACCAAAATATCCCAGAAGGAATAACGCTTTACCGCCGAAATGATACCCGCACCGATACCCATGATTGCCTCGAGCACGATGGCGCACGCGGCAAGTTTGACCGTATACGGATACTTCTGGGCAAAGATTTCCGTAACCGGCAGCTTGCGCTGATACGAATTGCCCAGATCGCCATGAAGCAGGCCGTTCATGTAATACAAGTAACGGTCCACGAGCGACGTTTGAACGGGGTCGCCGTTCTCGTCAAGGATCGCGTTGCCGTCCTCGTCCGACTGGACCAGGTGATAGCGGACGCGAAGCTGAAGCTCCACCTCGGGGGACAGAGCCTTGTCTCCACCGATCAGCTTGATCGGATCTCCCGGCACGATATTCTGGAGGGCGAACAAAATCAGCGTAACGCCCAAAAACACCGGGATGAACTGAAGCACACGTTTAACGATGTACTTACCCATACCACTCCCCTATCTAGGGATTAACCTAAATGGGATGCCGATCGCCAGACCGGCATCCCAAAATTACCATCAGCCAGTTTACCCCAGGTTAGGGAGAACTGTATGTTTCCCATGAGGTCTACGTAAATACTTGACCCTCACGGAAGCTGCAAACTCTTAGGCGAGCTCAGCGGTACCCAGATCGGCGTGCTTCTGCGGATCGACATAGAGGTGCTTGATGCGATCGGAGCCGGCGATGGTGTGCGTGTAGAACATCACCGGGATGACCGGGCAGTCGGCAGCGACCATTGCATCGGCCTCCTGCATCTTAGCGACGCGCTCTTCGTCGTCAACCGTGGTACGGGCCTCGTCGACCTTGGCGTCGAACTCGGGGTTGTTGTAACCAGAGCGGTTGTCGCCACCGAGGGAGTCGGAGTGGAACAGCGGATACAGGAAGTTGTCCATGATCGGGTAGTCGGCAATCCAACCCAGACGACCGAACTGATAGTTAAAGTTCTGATACTGCTCGAGCAGAGCAGACCACTCGGGGGTATCGGAGACAGCGGTAACGCCGACCTTGGCGAGGTCGCCGATGATGGACTCCATGATCTCCTTGTGGCCACCGTCCTGGTTGTAGGACAGAGTCACGTTAATGCCACGATCGCCGTTAGCGCCAGCGGGAGCAACCTTGTCGAGGTACTCGTTAGCCTTGTCGACGTCGTAGGCGCAGAACTCCCATGCGCCCTCCTTGTAGCCATCGATGCCCGGAGGAACAATGCCGTCGGCAGGGGTACGGGTACCCTTGAAGATGGTCTTGCAGATGGCCTCACGGTTGATGGCCAGGGAGATACCCCTGCGCAGGTCGGCGTTGTTGAACGGCTCGGCCGTGTTGTTGCAGGTCAGGTAATAGGTGGAAGGCTCGGCGCCGAGCAGCATGCGCTCGCCGTCACCCATGGTGTAGCCGTCCTTGGACACGCCGCGATCCTTCTTGGCAGCGTCGATCTGAGCAACGGGAACGTCGCAGACATCGAGGTTACCGGCCTGGAACTCCTTGTAAGCGGTCTCCATGTCCTTGATGACCTGGAAGTGGATGCCATCGATCTTGGCCTTGTCGCCATAGTAATCGTCGAACTTCTTGAGGTTGATCTCCTGACCATCCTCCCACTTGCCGTCCATCATGAACGGGCCGTTACCGACCGGCGCAAGGTAGAAGCTCTTGGCATCGGACTCGGCGCACTCGGGAACCGGGGCCAGAGCCGGGTGAGAGGCGACGAAGGGGAAGTCGGCGTAAGCGGAAGACAGCTTGACGACGAGGGTCTCATCGTCGGGGCAAGTAACACCGCTGAGCTCGGTAGCGTTACCGGCAAGCAGGTCGTCATAGCCCTCGACCATGGAAAGGTGATAGGAGACCTCGGAAGGGCCGTACTCGGTAGCGATGGCCGACTTGGTGTTGACCAGACGCTCCCAACCGAGCTTGAAGGACTTGGAGGTAACGTCGTCACCGTTGTGGAACTTGGCCTTCTTGATCTTGAAGGTAAACTCGGTGGCGTCGTCGTTGGCCTCAAAAGACTCGCAAGCCAGCGGAACGATCTCGCCCTTCTCGGCGTCATAAGAGGTCAGAGCGTCAAAGAGCTGGTACTCGACCTGAGTGCCCTGGTCCTCCTGGACATTGTAGGGGTCGATGCAGACCGGGTTGTTGATGTAGAAGTTCAGCGTCGAACCGGACTCAGAACCGGAAGCGTCGCCGCCCTTCTTGCCGCATGCGGCAAGAAAAGCCATGGAGCTCGCAGCGAGGGTGCCGCCAACAAAGGCGCGACGACCCATAACGGGCTGGTGGAACATAGAATCAGCCATGCCATCCTCCTTATGAGATAGGACAAAGAAATGTTCAGTCGGACATATGTCGAGACAATCCGATCCGAACCATCAAAACGCCGCCCGCTGCTATGGCTGGTTATGCACAACGGACCAACGTTTCGCAATACAGTAGCGCATTTTATGCACGATTTGGGGCTAATTCCGGTTAACGGTCGAGAATTTCTTTAGTTGGGCGAAGTATGTGGGGATATTTTGACTCTGTTACAAATATGTAAACAAAAAGGGTCCCGCACCTGCGAGACCCATTGCAAACGTATATACGCCGATGCTTAGTAGCCGACGATGCCCTGCGGGAAGAAGAACATGCACAGGACGACGCACACAGCAAAAACAACGGCCATAATTACCGTCAGGCGATCGAGGTGGCTTATAGGACAAAATGTGTGTCCCGATAGAACATCCGTTTCCATCCATTAATC